>JAPMTX010000039.1 GCA_026552855.1 Candidatus Methanoperedens sp.
AACTGGATAAAAATCAAAAGAGGATTTTAAGATTGGCGGGATTTGATGAGAGCATTTACCATAAATCATTGAGGAAGAAATATTAGGGAGGAATGATGTGGAAGGGTACGGAATATGGGATAGATTGCATACGCATCCCATACACATTTTGCCCAATCCATAACGAACCACTCATACTCATCTGCACTTTTTGCTTTCATAACATCGGCAATAGTAATACTGCCAAAATACTCAAGCATCGGCGGCTTTTCCAGTACCCTTTTCCCGTTCAGCCACTTTTGCAGGGCTCTCATGAGACGCTGGTCGTTATTATATTCCATTGCTATACCCATCCCCACAAGATGTGCTGCAAAAGATTTCGCAGAAACCATATAAATATCCGGGTGTTGCAGGCTGTAAGCATCAACTTTCAACCGATGTATCTTCATATAATGAAAGTCGGCAAACTCCCTTATTGAGCTTTCATAAAACAATTCCTGGCATTTTTCCCTTGAAGGCAATCCGCATGAGCATGGCATAAATATATAACATTATTTTACCTGGTTTTTGTCTCTTTTCTGTAATAATACTGATCACAACAGCCATCTTTCCGGGAGAAGGAAAAATTATGATGTCGGCTCTATCACTAATTTTTTATCCTTAACTGCTAACTTAACATCGCTGCCTTCTTTTAAGCCTATGACGTTTGCGAGTTCTTTAGGTATCCTGATTGCAAGGCTTCCGCCTATCTTAAATGTTTTTCGAGTGAACATCTGATATAAAGTTTCATATTCTTTCTCATCAATCCACTCGTCTTCACATTTGGGGCATACTTCGACCTGAGTGTAGATACCTTTCTGAATCTCTCTCTGTTCTTTGCGCATAGGCGTACCGCATATAGGGCATTTACTCATTTGCATTCCTCCACTGTTATTATCCATAACGCTTTTTCTCTTATTGTGAATACGAATTTTATTTTTGAATCTCCGAGATTACTTTGCATAATTCCTATGTTCCCATCTTTTTCGACTGGCTTTATGATTTTTGCAGTCTTGATGCAATGCTTTACTTCATCCAGACTTAACTCAAATCTTTGCAAAAGCCTCATAGCAGTGTGTTTCTTGAAGTGAATGGGTAGTCTATGGATGTCCTGCAAGGTTCATCTCCTGTATATATTTAGTATATATTGTATATATAAACTTATCTTACTTCTAAAAACAGCTCGGATACGTTAATCTGTATTAAGCCTTATGTTAACAGGTGATAGATGACGATTTTAATCAATATTAAAATTATTCCCTGATTTCAGGGAAGAGACACGATTACCATTCGTAGCAAATAGACCCAAATTGCAGTTATCTGCGTTCATCCGCGTTCATCTGCGGTTCCGTTTCTCTATATGCAAATATATGTTGAACTAGCGGACTGTCCCAGATTCACCAAAATATTCTTATATCATGAGGCATAGAGTACTCCCATGGGGTAACATAACTGTACAGATACCTGGAGCAGCTATGGATTAGCTGAGCCTGTAAAATAATAAATCCAAAAGTGGGAGTGATGTGAAATGGCAGAGAGAAGAGAAGAAAAAGGCAAAATGACCGTAGAAGAGGCTGGACGCAGGGGCGGTGAAACCACCAAGCGAAAGCACGGTCATGAATCGCTTGAAGAGCACAGGAGACATAGAGAAGAGGGCTCCTGGGAATGAGATGTTCTGAGATAGGGCATACAGTTATCATATAAAATGGGGGGATATTAAATGGCGGAAGAAACGGGTGAAAAAAGGACAGAGGAGAGGGCAGAGGAGAGAAAAGAGGAGAAAGCAGAAGGTAAGACCTACACCTACGAGTTCTACCACGACATAGGGAAGAAGGGCAGGCGGACGCCACCAAAGAAACCGTAGTTATGAGCGCTCTTTATCTTTTAGTAGATATAAACGCCGATGAACACGGATAAATACAGATACCTGCTTAATAAATTTGCATGATCTGCGTTTATCTGCGGTTCTCCTTTAGCCTCTGCCGCATCGCTGACCTGTTCAAAAACAGCAGTTAACGTCAGCGTCTCTGATGTTCCCCGGCGCTCAAACCGCTTCTCAAAGTTCAAAATAGTAAAGCCCACTACCTCTTTTGTTTCAGGGTCGATCCGGACGACCACATCATTACCAATCTCCTTGGAGATGGCTTTCCTCAGCTTGCCGATGGCGATATCTAAGACGTCAATTTTTCCTCCCCGATATTACAAAAAACCCGCTTCCTCTGATCATCCATTTCATCTGAGTAAAGATTGCCGCAAGTCCCCCCTTCTCAACATGCGGATGCGCGCCTATAAAAGAAATGCCATTCTGCTCAAACCACCCCAGCACCTCGCCCACCGTATGGTAGCTCTCGTAGGGATTGACATACTTATCTGCGACATAAGCAGCCTCATGTACGCTTCTCAGTTTTCTTCCGTATATCGCCCTCTCGACATACGCCATCCTCGCCTCGATATCCTTCCCCGCGCGAAGTCCTATCCACATCCTTGTCGCCCTGTGCAGGAGCCGCCCGTAGCTGTTATAAAGCCCGACGGTCACAGTGCCCCCGGGCTTGCACAGGTCTGCAACAGCCAGGAAATTATTGTAAGGTTTTTCAGTATGGTGAAGCGCTCCGAGGCAGAACACATGATCAAACCTTTTTTTAGTCCGGAATTCTGCAATGTCGCAATGGTGGAATTCTACCTGCAGGTTGAATTTTCCGGCAAGCTCTCTTGCTCTCTGAAGCGAGGCTTTGCAGAGATCAACTCCTGTAACATGCGCGCCGTGATATGAGAAGTAAGCTGCCTTCTCTCCCGTGCCGCAGCCTGCATCGAGAACCGCTTTTCCTGAGAGCGATCCAGTTTCAAGCCCTGCCGTGGCAAGGATCTTTGCCATGATGTTGGCGTGGAGTTTGCTGGCAAGGTCCCGTTCTGTGCGTATCGGCAGGTAAGGATAGGGATATCTCTCATATAATAAGTTCACAGAGCGCGCAATTTCATCCATCCATCCAGTGTTGGAGGGAGAGGATTTATAGGTTACTTTTTAACTGCCAGCCGTATGATATTCTCTTTGCCCTTCCTTATCTTGAGGATCCTGCCATCATCTTTCATCTTCGCAAGCACGATACTTATCTTGGATTTCGAGAGCCCGCTGTCCTTTACAATATCAGATTGGTAAGCCTGCCCGCCGCATTTTATAAGGTACTGCTCTATCATCTCCTCGTCCCCTAAAAATTCATCCGGCATATCGGGAAGCTGCGGCATTTCGACTTCTGCGTTCCCGGCGCTTTGGGCAGTATCAGCCTCCGTATCATTCGCCTGGATATTATTGATCCCGGCTGCATCAGTCTGCATGTCGGTCGCATTCTCTATCTGTACTGCATTAGCTTCGGTATACCCTGTCATGGCACCACCGGCATCATCTGCTGCGGATTTATCTTTATTTTTGCCTCCGCCAGAGCGCATTCTTTTCAAGAGCACAACCAAAATAATGCCAGATACCAGAACAAGTGCAGGGACAATTATATTGCTCTGCGGTTCCTTGTCCCTGTTATCCACGGTTACTGGCGAGAGAACAAGGGACGGCTCTCCTTTAGCAAAACTGTGATACGTCGTGCTGTCCCATATCAGGCTATTTTTATCGCGCCTATCAAAGCCGGGAGATACGCTCTGTACCTCAAAACCGTCAGGAATCTTGATGATAAGCGTATTGTCCGAGGAGATAACCGTGCCTGAAAAAACATCGCCTATGGAGATATTCCCGGAATCTATACGCGAAAAATTCTCCCATTCAAAACTGTAGAGTATAATGGCAGATCCCCCGGACACCGTTCTTACCGTATCATAGGATATATTGAAATTTTCAAGTTTCATGGAGCGGTTAGTGTTCATTTGAGCCGAGCTTAGCAGCCCATCTATATCAGCTCTGATTTCAGTCTGGTACCTGGATATGTTCTGCCCCTTCTTTATCAATCCCTCCCATTCGTTTAACTCCGAAGTTGTGAGAAGCAGGCGCTTCTCCACAGTCCACGATGCGTTCCCGTTTTTGTGGACATCGAGAGTGAATATCGTCGTTGCAGTGCTCTGGGCTGATGCTACCTGTCCCCAGACTATTAAAAAAATAAAGAGAAAGACCACCTTAGTCATCAGTACAGCACTTGACGGCATCAGTATTAAGATTTACTGCTCATGCCTTAAATGGTCCAGTCTTTATTCTTCTTGGTTCCCTTTTTTATCCTTGCCTTTAGTACCCTTCTCTATCTCCCCTTCTCTTTACCTCTCCAATACAAGGTTCTTCGTATCAACGGCTTCATCAGCCGTGTTGTTATAGCATATCCGGTCGCGCCACGCGCAGTACCGGCTATGCAGTCGATGACCTGGGTGTGCAGGAATATGATTATGCTCCTTTCCATGAAGACCGGGATTAACAGAGATAGGATGGAGCCGTATATAGCACCAGGTTATATCCGGAGTATCAGCATTCATCCTTTAATCGCTGCTGGAGACACTGGAAGGAGGACCAGTGCCATTATCAGTAGGAATATAGCCCTGCGCTCATAATCCTGCAAAAATAACTATATCTTTTGTAAATATAAGCACTTCCATGATTTTTTAGTGTTTTTTGAGTTTATAGGGTGTTATAATGTTTAATATCGTTTTTTATTGTTCAATATATTCGTTTTAATCATTTAGAGTCTTAAAATATGTTAATTCATTAAATTAATGTGTTAAATCCGGTTTCCAATTCAATCCTGTATTTGCAATTCAGAAGGCTTGCTTGAGTTGTGCAGGATGAAAGGTTCTATGGGATACTATTTCCCTATTTTTTTACAGTAAGGCGTATCAGATTCTCTTTGCCTTTTCTTATCTTGACTATCTTTCCATACTCTTTCATCTTTTCAAGAACACTGCTGATCTTGGATTTCGAAAGCCCGCTCTCTTTGATAGTATCGGATTGGTATGCCTGTCCCCCTGACCTGGCAAGGTACTGCTCTATCATCTCCTCGCTCCATACAATATCCTCAGCCATTTCTCTGCGGGACGGTACAGGATTATCATTTTTATCTCCCTGCATTGAGGATTGCCTTCTTCTCCGGAGTATCAGGGAAGTGCCTGATACCAGACCGAACATGACGACCATTATCATAAACCATGTGACTGAAGCGCCGCTCCGGGGCGTGAGCGTAAGGGCAGGCTCTCCCCCTGCTAAAACTGCGGAACGTTCTACCATCCCATATCAACCTGTTCCCATCGCGCCTGTCGAATTCAGGGGATACGCTCACCTGTTAAAGTTCTGGCTGTAGCGTAAGGATGAGATTATGGTTCATGGCATCTTGACAGGCATGGATTTCTCTGCTTGCTCACCCAGTCTGATTTAAGTACACCGAAACACTGACCTAAAATAGTATTTCCCGTTATTCCACCGATGCAAATGACTGCATTGAACAGGTCCTTTCTGATCAAGCTCAGGGTCTCCTGTGAGTAAGGCCATGCAGTGAAATTATAAACAAGTACGTGCCCCTGCAGTGCACCCGCTATGTTCCAGCTTTTGACCGCTTCGATAGTCTCCCTCTCGCCGCACAGGTCCATTATTGTGGAGAGAGAACCGAATACCACAGTGCTTGCAGGTATTTCCTTTAGCAGGTTCTTTATTTCCTTGCTAAACTCGTAGATGTTCTCGGGATTCGTGATAACATATTTCTCTTTTGAAGGTGCGCCTATCAGCGGGTTATAGGCGTCAACAAAAAAGAACCTGTTCTTAAAGGGATCAACATCCCAGCCGGATTCCCTGAACTGGTTTTTTATATTACCGGGACTGGTACTTGATGCTATGAAAACACATATCCCGCCGTTTTTCAGGGTATTATAAGCAGTTTGCATCCCGAAGACCTCGCCCTCAACTCCGGGCTGGGTGTAGTATACGATACTTTTGCCCCTGGGTATGCCGCCGCGAAAGAATTCACGCATCTCAGTACTGATCTCCGCTGTACTATTTTCCTCTACCTGATCAAGCGGATATACGCTTGATATGCTGGTAGTGAATGGTAGTAATCGCATAAGACTCATGACCATTCTAAATCCTTTATAGTACTATAAGCACATCGACACTCCTCAAAAGTTTTCTGAGTTTTTAGGATATGATACGGTTCTTTACAGTTTCTAATTGTCCGTAGACCAGCATTTTAGTATTTACTCCCCTAATAATGGTTCAATCCAATAAAAAGGACTTATAAACATCAATACCTGGCTATAGTGATAAATCCGGTGTGCCCAACTCTTGCGGTTGCAGGGCGCGTCCCCCTGTCGGTAAAAGATATCTCGCGCTCTATGGTTTCAATGGTATATACCTCTGCCAGTTCGGTTTTCTCAAGAGCGCACCTTATTTCTTTTGTCTGCTCGAAAAAAGGCGAATATACGGCAAGATAGCCTCCCGGATAAATTACCCGCGGGATATGCGGTATCACCTTCGATGCATCTATCGTATCCAGCGTCACTACGTCGAATTTCTCATCCAGCTTCTGTATCCCGGCGACTATATCCCCGTGACGCAGCTCAATATTGGAGAGGCGGGCAAGGTCTACGTTTTTCTGCGCGACCTCAATAAATTCCTCCCTCACTTCGTATGATACTACCTTTTTTGCTATTTTTCCAAGGTAGATCGCAAGGATACCTGAGCCTGTCCCCGCATCCAGCACACAATCGGATGAGCACAATCCCGTGTTAGCGATGATAACCCCGATGTCCTTGGGCATCATGGGCGCTCCGCTGCGCCTTGCATGCCTGAAAAAATCAGGCGACCTCAGTTCCTGGATGGTGAATTCGATACCGAGGTGGGATTTTATAGTATCGCCGAACGATTTTTCCTGGAGCCCGCCGAGATTTATTATTCCCAGGTCGGTATGCAGTTCTTCCTCTGGCATGGCAAAATATTCTCTCATCTTCCCTTTATAAAAGGTCTTCAGGATTACCGGGGTTTGCATTATCTCTCCGTCTGGCTAATATAGAGCCTTGTAGATAAAGAATACTGTGGATAATCATCATGTTAACATCAAGGGGAAAAAATACTCACTTGAGACGCTCAGGCTTTTGACAGGCAGGAAGGAACTGGATATAGAACAGGTCCCGGACAACATCCTCGTTATAGCGCAGGCTATAGATGAGCCTGATGAACTGCCCTATCTTATAGAGACCATAAAATCATTGCATATAGATGATAAGGAGAAGTTCAGGTATGTACTGTTCAGGGTGCAGATAGATTCACAACTGCATATAAACGAGGATATTATGAGGTACCAGAAGAGGCTTTTTGTATCGCAGGTCATTGAGATGCTGCTCTATGAGGAACTGTTCTTTGAGGTCAAAGAGGAAGAGGATACAGAGGGACATGAGGCGGATACTGGCATCTCTGCACTGTGAAATTAATGAGGACAGGATCAGAGTATAACCGGCGCACCGAACGTAAAATCCTCAAGCTCCACGACCTGTCTCCAGAGCTCCCTGCACTCGCAGTCAAGTTTCTCAAAAACCCCGGTATCCTGCGTCAGTGAGAAAACCCGGATCGCTTCAGCCACGTCCTTGTCGCATTTCCCGCAGTTATGGGGTCCGCGCGCGGAGCCTGCGCCCACCGGGTCTGATATTATTACAGTATCAGGGTTTGACCTCTTCCCTTTCTCCAGTACCTCTACAGCGCTCCAGAGCCACGGCGGGCGGTAATCCCCGCGCTCGAACATCTCCTCGATGAGCGTCCCCCTCTGTACATTGCAGAGGTTGACCGAGATGGTTCCCGCGTATGGCGCAGTATCGTTTATAGAGCTTATGATATCGTTAACGGCTGCTCCTTCTGAGAGGAAGACGGGTTTAAGGAGCAGATACGCCTTGACCGATACCCCTTCCTGTCCCGCGACCTCGCAAGCCGACGTAAAATCCGAGAACGAAAAACCCTTGTTGATACTGTCACTTCGTATCATATCGTTACTTGTCTCAAGCCCGATAGCGACCTCAAACCTCTTACCCAGAGCTGATACGGCTTCGGATAATCTCTCGTGCGTAACATACTCAGGTCTTGTCTCGGCTATCACCTTTTTTACCCTGCCGTCAGCACCGAGGCGCGAGAGCATTTCAATTCTTGTCTCAGCGGGTATCTCGCCGTCATCGAGGAAGCTTCCTGAAGTGAATATCTTCACTGTGAACTCCTCGTCCTTACAGCGCGACACGGCATATTCGAACTGCTTCATCAGCTCATCGTGCGAGGGCGGTCTTGCGGCGCTGTCATAGACATATCCGCACATGGAGCAGCTATTCCACCTGCATCCCGATGTCTGGAAAATAACTGTCAGCGTTGGTATCGGCTTTCCGTCGAGCAGGTCCTTCCCCGTCCAGACCGCGGTAGGTCTATCCGGAGGATTGTATTTTACCTTCTGCCTTGCGCGGATATCGCGTACAACTTTAGTAAGAGACATCTTTATTCAAACTCGATAGTAGCCGGCGGTTTTGGTGTAATATCGTAGAGCACCCGTGATACGGTGGGTATCTCGCCCGTGATGCGGGATTCGATCTTTCGCAGCACTTCCCAGGGCAGTTCCACAGCCTCTGCCGTCATGCCGTCGCGGGACTGCACTGCGCGCACTGCGATTATCCAGCCGTGCACGCGGTTATCGCCTTTCACGCCAGTCCCTTTTTCAAGCAGCGCGGCAAACGTCTGCCACGGGGCGAACTGCTCTACCAGTTCCTCCTCCACGATGGCGTTCGCCTCCCTTACCACTTCCAGCTTTTCCTCAGTCACCTCGCCGATTACCCTGACAGATAAGCCCGGACCCGGGAACGGCATCCTTTCCGAGATCTCCTTTGGCAGACCGAGCGCCCTTGCGACATCGCGCACTTCGTCCTTGTACAGGTCGGCGATAGGCTCAACTATTCCTTCAAAATCCATGACCGAAGGGAGACCGCCCACGTTATGGTGGCTCTTTATTCCCCCTTCAGATTCTATCCTGTCCGGATATATGGTCCCCTGTATAAGGTACCTTGCGCCGAGTTTGCGGGCTTCTGTCTCAAATTCCCTGATGAAAGCCTCGCCCACAGCCTTTCTTTTTTTCTCAGGGTCGGTCAAGCCTCTCAGGGCTCTGAGGAAGTTCACTTTTGCGTCCACTACCTGGAGGTTCATGCCCGAGAAGGTCTTCTTCACCCTCTCTGTCTCCCCTTTTCGCATGAGCCCGGTATCGATATAGATGGGCGTCAGCAGCTCTCCTATGGCTCTGTGCGCGAGAACGGCGCATACAGAGCTGTCCACGCCTCCGGAGAGCGCTATTATCGCGCGCCCTTTTACGTCTTTTTTAATTTTCTCAATGCTTTCGTTAATGAATTTATCAACTTTGACCATTAAACCCTTACATTATTGTTCCTGATTTAAATGGTTTTACATGGATTTGCAGCGGATAAATAGCTTAAAATACAATAGGGATTAATTATGATTATGGGGCAATCAATATGGCAAGTTTTGATGAGACGGTAACTTCGGCTGTAGAAAGGGTAATACCTGGCGTGGTGAACATCAGCGAGTTAAAGCTTATCAGGGATGCGTACCTGCGCATACACCCTGTTCCGGGCGTGGGCTCAGGCTTCATAATAGATGAGGGGGGCAGCATACTCACCAATGCGCACGTCGTGATGGGCTCGCACGAAATAAAAGTGTCGCTTGAGGACGGAAGGATACTTCCGGGAAAGGTCAGGGGCATGGATACTGTAATGGACCTTGCAGTGATCAATATTGAAGCAGATAACCTGCCTGTGCCTGAGAGAGCCAAGGATAATAGCCTCAAGATAGGTCAGATGGCAATAGCCATAGGCAGTCCGCTGGGTCTTGTAGGAGGTCCCACTGTCACCGCAGGCGTCATAAGCGCACTGAACAGGTCTATCCAGACCGAGGTAACGTTCATGGAAGGGCTGATACAGACGGACGCTGCAATCAACCCCGGGAACAGCGGAGGTCCTCTGATAAACAGCAAGGGAATGGTGATAGGGGTGAATTCCGCGATCATACCTTTTGCGCAGGGCATAGGGTTCGCTATCCCGATACAGCCTGCCATCTGGATAGCAGAGCAGCTGATCAAGCACGGCGAAGTGGTGAGACCCTGGATAGCTATCAACGCTGTGGATGTGAACCCCAAGCTGGTGGCGTACTATAACCTGCCTGTAGACAGAGGGGTTGTAATAACCAACGTTATACCCGGCAGCGAGGCTGCAAGGTCAGGGATACAGCCAGGGGATATCCTTGTGCGCATGGATGATATGGATATCAACAACGTAAGAGACCTGATCAAAGTTATCAACAGGCATAAAGCGGGCGACAGCGTAGTAATGGAACTCTATAGAGGACGCGAGAGGCTAAGGGTTCGGACCGTGCTTGAGAGGGCTCCGACCATGAGGCGCCCGGTACCTGTATAATACATGTTCTAAAACCGGAATTTCCCTTTATGGGGACTCCCGACCTTGTCTGCTTCCTTCCAGCAACAAATGAAACATTTTTATACATGTAACGATTAATTTTATAATATGCCTTTAAAAGATTTATTCAGACTAACAAAAGAAAAAATAATGCTGGATTTTATTTTATCCTTGGCTCTGGTTATTTCGGTTCTATCAATACCTTCTTTTGGTTTTCAGGAGATATTCTTAAACAGGGAATTTACCCAGCAGATTTTGGCAGTCACTCTCAGTGTATTATTTGCAGCTATTATATATTATCCATTCACATGCGGTCTTATTTTTATTTATAGAAGAGTTGCTAAAAAAACGGAAAAAGAAATACAGATAAAAATGGATCTCGCAGTTGCAATCGTGCTTATATTAATCTCTAATCCGATATCAATCGGACTTATTTATTCTGGATTACCATACGCGAATAACAGCATCAATGAACCTTGCGGAGTAGAAATAACAGGCTTCGCCGAATCTTCGCCTGCTAAAAGTGCAGGAATGGCTGCTGGAGAAGTTATAGTCGCTGCTGATGGCAGTAAAATAGATACCAGTGATGCTCTTCTTCATGCATTAGCAAATAAAAAGCCGGGTGATTATGTTCCTATAACGACCGGGGTTAAAGATTATAACATTCAAATAGCAGAGGATCCGGAAACCCACAGGGCTGTTCTTGGTATCCGCATTCAAGATAAGTATTGCAGAAGATGATAAATAGCATATAAAAGGGGGTCAGATCACGAGCGTTGAAAAAACAGGCGAGAAATACAGGTGCAGTATCTGCGGCAACGAGGTCGTTGTGACAAGGGTTGGCGGCGGGACCCTTGTCTGCTGCGGCGAGGACATGCAGTTAGTTGGGTAGGTTGTGGGCAGACTAAAAAAAGTGAAAATAATGAAAGAAGTATTTCTTTCCTTCATTCGAACAGCATCTTATCCAGTTCAGGATCGATAGTCCAGTCTGTCGCCTTGAAGAACGCATCGATGTAATCTGCTTTCTTCACGCCGTAATCGAGCATATACGCATGCTCGAACACATCCATGACCAGCATTGGACTTGCTCCGCAGAGATGACCGACATCGTGCTCGTTTATCCAGGTATTGAAGAGCCGCCCTTCCATGTAGTCGTAATACAGCATCGTCCATCCTATGCCGCGCATGGAGCCTGTAGCCCTGAAGTCCTTCTCCCAGTCTTCGTACGATCCGAAGTCTTCCACTATCTTTTTATATAGATTGGTATTTTTGTCTATCGGTTTTCCGCCTTTGACCATGTTCCCGAAGTAATATTCGTGCAGCCTCATCCCGTTCCATTCCCAGCCGAACCGCCGCTTAAGCTCTGCATACTCAGGCGTTCCAGCCTTCTCCTCTTTTACCATTGCGCCCAATGTATCGGCTAATTTATTTGTATTCATCACGTAGCCGCGATATAACGTGAAATGGTTTTGCAACAACTGGTCGCTGAGACCTTTTGTTCCCAGCAGGTTATCAAAGTTCTTTGCTTCGTATGCCATATTTTACACTCCTTTAACTATATCATTTAATCCTTATGTATTTAATAATTTTGGAGACGTCTGTTTACTTATGTTTGCCAAAGATCAATGGCAATTTGCTGCGTGCCATCGTAATTTCTATTGTCCAGTCTATCGCCCTGAAGAACGCATCGATGTAATCCGCTTTCTTTACGCCGTAATCGAGCATATACGCATGCTCGAACACGTCCATGACCAGGACAGGGCTTGCTCCGCATAAATGGCTGGTGTCATGCTCGTTTATCCAGGTATTGAAGAGCTTCCCTGCCATATCATCGTAGTACAGCACAGCCCATCCTATGCCGCGCATGGAGCCTGTAGCCCTGAAATCTTTTTCCCAGCCCTCGTACGATCCGAAGTCCTCTACTATCTTCTTATATAAGCCCGTATCTTTATCTATCGGTTTTCCACCTTTGATCATGTTCTCGAAATAATATTCGTGCAGCCTCATCCCGTTCCATTCCCAGCCGAACCGCCGCTTCAGCTCTGCGTACTCAGGCGTTCCAGCCTCTCCTTTTCTTACCATTGCATCCAGTGCATCAGCCAGTTCATTTGTATTCGTCACGTAACCATGGTATAGCGTGAAATGGTTTTTTAGCAACTCGTCGCTGAACCCCTCTGTCCCGAGCAGGTTATCAAAGTTCTTTACTTCGTATTCCATGTTCTAAAACTCCCCCTGATTATACCATTCATATCTTTTGTATTTAATAATTTTGGAATCCTGATGCAGCAAAAGACTATATATCCAAGCTCTTAGATGTCTATTCATGGATACCACCTCTCTGCGGGGAAGGATAGGGCAGCTTATCCACATGCATTCCAGGGACATGACCCGTGATATTCTCGGTTCTGGCTTCTCATGCGCGCGCTGCGGGTGGTGCTGCCGGGAGAATTTCAAGATAAGGATAACCCCAAATATACTGCGCCCGTCCAATGCTATCTCTATCTTCCCCGATGACATCAGGTGCATAATAAGGGGAACCGGGATGCAGTGGGAAGAGGTCGCGCAGCCCGATATCTATTCATGTTTATCAGACGGGGAGAGGATGCTGGCGATAGGCTGGATACTAAGGCGAAACGAGGCTGGGGATTGCTCCTTTTACAGGGAAGGCGAATGCTCCATATACGAATTCCGCCCGATGATTTGCAGGTGCTATCCCTTCTTCATGGATGAGCGGGGCGTGGATGTTATGCACTGCAATGGACTTGGGAATGAGATGACGAGGGAGAGGGCGGAGGAGATGGCGCGGATGGTGAAGAGGTATGAGATGAAGAAGCTTAGGAGTTATGTCAGCATTCTCGAACAGATAGGGGATAAATTGAATTTAGCTAATCTGCGGGAGCTGCCGTACGATTATTGCGGAGAGATCTTTGTTTGCGATGGGGAGGGTATCACAGTGGATTGTATAAACAAATTGCCTTAGCGCATATCAAATTATCTTCCTGGCATATCCCAGCGCTTTTTTAGCGTCATTAATATCAAGGTTAATCTGGATTTTGTATTCTTTTAACAGGTCTATATACTCTGATATTGAAAGTCCTGCTATTTTCGCTCCAAGACCAAGACTGATTTTGCCCTGTTTGTAAAGCTCAATTGATTTCATTTTCCTGCCTTCATCAATAAGCTCTCTCAGCATTTTATACCTTTTATTTGTATACTTTTCTCCTGATATCAATTTTTAGGACATGAACCGTTTTTTGTTCTCTATCCACATAATAAACGACCCTGTAATCCCCAAACCTTACCCTATATGTGTTTTCAGTCCCTTCAATTTTCCTTAAATCAAAATCTTTCCATGGATACGGGTTAATCTTCAGCGTTTCTATTAGGCTTTCAAACTTTTCAAGATGGCTTTTGGGTAAATTTTTGATGCTTTTTATAATTTTTTTATGGATGAGCACCGTATATTGTGTCACGAATGCAGCTCCTTTTTTAGCTCATCCCATTTAACATGTTCTCCTTTCAACGATTCTTCCTTCAATCGTTCGATTTCCTCAAGCTCATCCTTTGAGACTTCTTCTTTAGGTATAATTATATCTTCGAATGTTTCAAGTTTCTTCCGAACTGTTACTATTTCTTTATATACCATATTTAATGAAACTTCATTCATATACAATGCTTACTTTCAAACTTTAAATCTTTTTTCGTTCCATATGCTCAAATCGGCAACACTTATATTCATCCATGTCGTCACTAAGGCAGGAGAATTTCTAGAATGACCACCACATACTCAGCCCCGGGCAAGATATACCTCTTCGGTGAGCATGCCGTGGTATACGGAGAGCCAGCCATCGCCTGTGCTGTGGAACTGCGGACCCGCGTGAGTGCTAGGAAATCGGATGCCATAACCATATCCTCGGATTTAGGGAGTACAGGGCTGGATTTTGAGGTTCATCCATATGTTTCCTCTGCTATAGAAAAACTAAGCTCGCCAGAAGTCTCGGTAGAGATAAGCTCCGATATCCCTGTAGGTTCAGGTCTTGGCTCCTCGGCAGCGGTCACAGTTGCGACTCTTGCAGCCATCAATACGGAATTCGGGCTCGGATACGGCAGAGAGGAACTAGCCAGGATGGGACACGAGATAGAGCAGAAAGTGCAGGGCGCAGCCAGCCCGACCGACACGTTCGTATCCACATTCGGCGGCGTGGTGGAGATACCTTCGCGCAGGCAGCTCGATATTCTGGACTGCGGCATTGTTATAGGGAACACGAACAAAGGTGCCACGCCTAAAAAGACAGCTAAGCTTGTAAAACAGGTAGCGGTTCTCAGGGAAGAGTATCCTGAAATTATCGATCCCATTATCAAAACGATCGGCTCGTTCGCTAAAAAAGGCGAACTTCTGGTAAGGAAGAAGGATTATGCTTCTCTGGGCAGGCTCATGAGCGTGAACCACGGACTGCTCGATGCTCTCGGAGTCGGGACGCCGGAGCTGTCAGCCCTGGTCTATGCTGCACGGGACGCGGGCGCGTTCGGAGCAAAGATCACGGGCGCGGGCGGTGGCGGGTGCATGGTAGCACTGACCGATTCGCCCCGCAAAGTAGCCTCTGCGATAGAGAGGGCAGGCGGAAAAGCGATAGTAACTGAATTCACTGCAGAAGGGGTGCTTCAGGAATGAGCATTGTAATCCTGAAGATCGGCGGAAGCGTGATCACGGAGAAGGATATCGTATCCAGTGCCAGAAAGGATGATATCGACAGGATATCCCAGGAGATCGCCTCGTTCAAGGCAAATTCATCCGATGCTCTCATAATCGTTCACGGCGCAGGCTCGTTCGGTCATCCCCAGGCAATGAAGTGGGCAAACGCCGGGTTCGATGCGCAGGGAGCGTATCTCACGCATACCTCGGTAAAAGCACTTAACTCGATAGTACTGGATTCACTGGACAGGGCAGGCATCAGGGCGCTGCCTGTGCATCCGTTAAGCTCCTGTCTTCTTGAGAACGGCAGGCTGGTTGAGTTCCAGCTCAGCCAGGTCAGATTAATGTTAGACCGCGGGGTAGTGCCTGTACTGCACGGCGACGTGGTGATGGACAGGGCTCTTGGCGCTGCGGTTCTCTCAGGCGACAGGATAGTACCGTACCTTGCGACCGCCATGAGCGCTTCAAAGATCGGGGCAGGAAGCAATGTTGAGGGTGTGCTTGACGAAACAGGGGCTGCGGTAAAAAAAATAACGCCTGTCAGTTTCATTGATATCAAGAAACACATACAGGGCTCAGCTTCCACCGATGTGACGGGCGGGATGCTTGGAAAGGTATCAGAGTTCCTCGAACTTGCAAAGAGAGGGATAAATTCCCGGATTTTTAATGCATCCAGAAAAGGTATGGTATCCAAATTCCTGTACGGTGAGGATGTAGGAACGTTGATAGCAGACAAATGAGTTATATATATAAGGTTAAAATTATAGGTACTAAATGACTACATCAGACCGAAAGATTGAGCACTTACTTCTATGCGTTGAGAAAGATGTCGAAGCGCATAAGAACCCGGCCGGGCTTCGGGCATCAGGTTTTGATGATATCGACCTTGTCCATAACTGCCTTCCAGAGATAAACAAGAAAGCCCTTAATTTAGAGACCGAATTCCTTGGCAAGAGATTGCGCGCTCCTGTATTGATCGCATCGATGACAGGCGGACATCCGGATACAACGGCGGTAAATGCCGCCCTTGCTGGCGCCGCTGAGGAACTCGGGATAGGCATTGGTGTTGGCAGTCAGAGGGCTGCTATCGAAGACCCTGGACTTGAGGGCTCATTCAGAGTAGTCAGGGACAAGGCACCTAATGCGTTCATATACGGCAACGTAGGCGCAGCACAGCTCAACGAGTTCGGTATCGAAGGACTTGAGCGGGCTGTCGAGATGATAGGCGCTGATGCCATGGCTATCCACCTGAATTTCCTTCAGGAAGCTATACAGCCTGAGGGCAATGTAGATGCCACCGGATGCCTTGCGGCGATCAAAAAGGTCTGCAAAGAGCTCTCGGTGCCCGTGATCGTAAAAGAGACGGGCGCAGGTATAGCCCATCCCCAGGCTGTGGCTATATGCGAAGCAGGTGCTGCCGCCATTGATGTAGGCGGTCTTGGAGGCACAAGCTGGGCAGGTGTTGAGACATACCGCGCGCAAAAGCGCGGCGATATATTATCAGAGCATCTCGGCAGGCAGTTCTGGAACTGGGGAATACCCACAGCAGCAAGCATAGTTGAATCAACTATATCCATCCCTGTGATCGCGACTGGCGGCGTACACACAGGGATAGATGTATCAAAATCGATCGCCCTCGGCGCGTCCCTCTGCGGTGTGGCGCTGCCCCTGGTAGCGCCGGCGCTGAAAGGGCAGAAGGATGTCGTGGACAGGCTGGGCACTGTTATAGAAGAACTGAAAGCTGCTATGTTCCTGACCGGGTGCAGGACAATCGAAGAACTCGGCAATTCCCCTGTGGTCATCACAGGCAGGACAAAGGAGTTTTTAGAACAGAGAGGATTTGAGACAGGTAAATTTGCCAGGAAAAGGTATAAAACATAAATTAAATGATTATTACGGAGTGAATTAATTGACAGAAATAGGAATTATTGCAGTCGGCGGCTACAACGAGATGGGTAAGAACATGACCGGCATCAGAGTTGGCAGCGATATTATCGTAATGGATATGGGACTGCAACTGGACAGGGTCCAGATACATGAAGATGTTGAGATAGACAAGATGCATTCGCTGGACCTGATAAAGATGGGTGCGATTCCCGATGACACGGTCATGAATGAGGTCGGCGGGACAGTAAAAGCCATAGTATGCACGCACGGTCACCTTGACCACATCGGCGCGATACCAAAGTTGGCACACAGGTATAAGGCACCTATAATCGCGACACCGTATACCGCGGAGCTGATCAAGCACGAGATATCGGATGAGCGGAAATTTAATGTAAGCAACCAGGTGATATCCTTGAAGATCGGCGGGAGGTACAACCTGACGCCTGATGTACAGATAGAATTCATAAGAATCCAGCACAGCATAGTGGATTCGGCTTTTGCAGCCATACATACGCCTGAAGGCATCGTGCTGTATGCCAGCGATTTCAAGCTGGACAGGACGCCGACCATAGGAGAGCCGCCGGATTTCCAGAGGCTCAAAAAAATCGGGAACGAAGGCGTCAAGGTAATGATCACTGAAAGTACGAATGCGGGACATTCGGGTAAAACACCCTCTGAGCAGATAGCAAAGGACCTTGTCCGCGACGTGCTTCTCGGCACTGAAGAGACCGATTCGGGAGTGCTGATCACCACGTTCTCGTCTCATGTGGCGCGCATCAATGCCATAATCCAGGCTGCGCAGGAGATGGACCGCATCCCCGTACTCCTTGGCAGGTCGATGGAGAGATATCTCTCGATTGCCAGGGATATGAGGTACATAAAATTCCCGCAGAACCTTGAACTTCACGGCAGCAGAAATGCTGTGGATAAAGCCTTAAGACGCATCTCCCAGGATGGAAAGAAAAAGTACCTGCCGATAGTGACGGGTCACCAGGGCGAACCGGACTCCATCCTTACAAGGATAGCCAACGGCGAGACCCATTTCAAGATAGAGTCGGGAGATAAGGTCATATTTTCAGCGAACGCCATCCCCAACCCGATGACGCTTGCGAACAGGTACGCGCTTGAGACCAAATTGAAGATGGCAGGGGCGCGCCTGTACGATAATGTGCATGTCTCTGGTCACGCTTCAAGGGAAGACCACTGGGAGCTTCTGCGCATGGTAACTCCAGAGCAGGTCATACCGTCGCACGGGAATATGATGATGCACTCCAACTACGTTGAGCTTGCTGAGGATGCAGGCTATGTTTTCGGCGATACTGTACACATAATGAGAAACGGCGAGGAAATGGTCATATGATCGAAGAAGCTCTCCAGAAAAGAGCAAAACTCGTTGATGAAGCCATCCCGAAGTTCCT
The DNA here is from genome assembly GCA_026552855.1 of Candidatus Methanoperedens sp. GTDB lineage: Archaea > Halobacteriota > Methanosarcinia > Methanosarcinales > Methanoperedenaceae > Methanoperedens. The sequence goes on from JAPMTX010000039.1 coordinate 18,433, forward strand.
TCCGATTACCCCGCCTGACGAATTATACAAGGCAATGCGCCACCTGCTGGATGCCGGAGGAAAAAGGCTGCGCCCGAGTGCGCTGCTTCTCGCTTCGGAGGCTGTGGGAGGCAAGCCCGAAAATCTCCTGCCTGCGGCTTTAGCGGTTGAGTTTGTGCATAATTTCACGCTGATACACGACGATATCATGGACGAGGCTGATCTCAGGAGAGGACTGCTCACCGTACATAAGAAATGGGGGGTACCGAGGGCGATCATCGCGGGTGATGCGCTTTATTCCAAAGCTTTTGAGATACTATCGTGCACAAAGAGCGAATCTCCGCAAATAGTTGAGAGCATTGAACTCCTGTCAAAGACCAGCACAGACATATGCGAAGGCCAGTGGATGGACATGGATTTCCAGACGAGGAAGGATGTGAAAGAGGAAGAGTACATGCGCATGGTGGAGAAAAAGACCGCTGTGCTGTTTGCGGCTGCGGTGAAGATAGGAGCCATACTGTCTGGCGCTAACAGGGATGCGTCGCGCGCGCTGTGGGATTTCGGAATCAAGACCGGCGTTGGGTTCCAGATATACGATGACGTGATAGACCTTATAACGCCGGAAGAGATACTCGGAAAAGCGCAGGGCGGGGACATCATCGAGGGGAAGCGCACACTTATCATTATCCATGCGCTCTCAAAAGGCATCACTATCGAGGCGCTCGGGAAGAATAACGCCACAAGAAGCGAAATAGCCTCTGCTCTCTCTGCTCTTAAGGATTCGGGCTCGATCGATTATGCCATGACCAAAGCGATCAGTTTCATAGAGGAAGGGAAAGCTGCGCTAAAGATACTTCCCGACTCTGAAGCGAAGAACATACTTATCGGGCTTGCGGATTACATGATAGCACGCAAGTATTAGAGCAATCTATAAATCTTATAATTCTGTTGAGAGTACCTTATGTACCACCTTGAGTGCATAGAATGCCATAAGAAATACCAGCCTGCCGATATTATCTATACCTGTACCTGCGGCGGTCTTCTGGATGTCGTTTATGATTATTCAAATATCAATATCACCAAGAAAGACTTAAAAGGCGCGCTCTCTGTCTGGAAATACCGCGCGCTTCTTCCTGTAGCCAGGGAGCCTGTCTCCCTGCGCGAAGGCGGAACGCCGCTTTACCGCGTGGACAGGCTTGCGAAAAATATCGGCATGAAAGAGGTCTATGTCAAGCATGAGGGAATGAACCCCACAGGCTCGTTCAAGGACAGGGGAATGACCGTGGGTGTGACGAAAGCGCTTGAACTGGGGATGAAGACCGTGGCGTGCGCCTCGACAGGGAACACCTCAGCCTCGCTTGCGGTGTACGGTGCAAGGGCAGGTGTCCCTGCGGTCGTTCTTCTCCCGTCCGGCAAGGTGGCGCTTGGCA
>JAPMTX010000040.1 GCA_026552855.1 Candidatus Methanoperedens sp.
TTAAAATTGTATTAGGATTCTAATTAAAAGAAGGCTGAGTAAATTTTTAGGATGCATCTATCTAAATAGCATCAAAAATCAGAAAATAGAGCCTATCCTTTGGAATGCAACAGGCTCAGATAATTGGATAAAAATAGAGAAATCGGGAAATGTTGGTTGGCATAGAGAAAAAGAATAAAAATTATTAGGTTTGACTAATATCTGCCGGATTTACTGTTACTCAGGTCTTAGTTCTGCCTGTCTTGACTGTCTTTCTTAAACCTGCTTACAAAAAATTATTCGCAGTTCTCCATCACATTAGGTTTTGTACATTGGGTAATTACCAATATTGTTTAATGGGGAGAATTCAAATAAGTATAAACGTAACTACAATTTCCTCTAACCCCGGACTTTATGCCGATGCCTGTACACAGCGTTTTTTCGATGTTGGATCACTTTTTAGCCGTTCTATCCATAGCTGATACATTAAAGTTATACCTAAATCTAATAGTAAGAGAGGTGCTACAACTCAACCAGATCTATCCAGTCAAACTTTCCTGGCAGGAAATCCTTCGGGATGCTGCCTTTTTTCAGGGATTCAATAATAAAAATGACCGACTTTACCACAGCAAGAGGCGTCGCATCCGTGGTATTTATCTCAAAAACGCTGCTGCTTTTTTCAGTAGACTCCACAAGTATCACATCCAGCGCCTCGGCGTTCGCGTTCTCTTTTACCTTCTCAAAAGAGTACTCCTTCCGTTTGCCGAGCCGCTTCCTCAAAGCCACCGGATGGGTCCTTAGCACTATGATGGCGTCGGCAGGCAGAAGGTGCGAGAGGTGTCCCTCCATGATGATATCCATACCCCCAGGAGCCTGGCTGATTATCTGCTTCACCCGCCATTCCAGTTTCTCCATGTCCGCGTTATAGGAATTTCGCGCCTCATCTTTTTCGGTGTAAAGCTTCCCGTCGATAACGAGTTTGTTCAGGTCTATAATGAGGTACTGCTTCCTGTACTGCGAATGCTCGGCTATAAAGCCGCAAACAGTGGTTTTCCCGGTGCCGGGCGTACCCGTGAGAGCAATTATCACAAAACCGACCTCAGTGCTTCTATCACTCTCTTGTTCTGCTCCTCAGTTCCCACGGTTATACGGATAAGCGAGTTCCCTGCACCCCGGAACGATGTGCAGTCCCTTACTATTATGCCTTTTTGCAATAGAGATTCCGAGACCTCCCCTGCTGTACGCGGTGCCACGTCTATCATAATGAAATTCGCCTCGGATGGGTATACTTGGCATAAAGAGCCAAGCCCTCCTGCAAGCTGTATGCGTCCCTTTCTCACCATCTCGATACTCCTCCTCAGGTGGTCCTTATCGCCCAGGGCTGCAATACCTGCCGCCAGCGATAACACATCCACGGAGAACGGTGTCATGACCTTCATGTACTCTTTAGCGAGCCATTCTGGCACGAGGGCGTAACCCAGGCGCATGCCTGCCAGCCCGAAAAGCTTTGAGAACGTATGCCCGGTTATGAGGTTATCGTACTCCCTTATGAGCGAGTTAAGGCTGCTCTTTGCAAAATCAGCATAGGCTTCATCCACGAACACGATAGCATCGGCATCCAGGATTTTGCGCACCTCTTTTTCGCTAACTGCATTCCCGGAGGGATTGTTGGGAGAGCAGAGAAAGATCATCCTGGTATTGCTGTTCACTTTATCGAATATAGCCTCAGGCTTGACGTTGAAATCCCGGTCGCGCTCTACGAACACAGGCTTTCCGCCGTTCGCAAGCGTTGAAATTTCATAGTACGAGAATGTCGGTATCGGTATTACCGCCTCTGCGCCGTGAGGCATGAAAAGCCTCATCATTGTATCAAGTATGCCGTCCATGCCGTTCCCGGATACCACTATATTGCTCTCAGGATAACCTGTGAATTCAGATATCGCTTTTCTTAGCTCAAAAGCATCCGAGGGTGGATACAGGTGGACTTTTCCTGCCTTCTCTTTGATCGCAGCCACAGCGCGGGGGGAGGGTCCGAGTGGGTTCTCGTTCGAGCCGAGCTTGATTATGCAGGCAGGATCCAGCCCGTATCTCAGGGCTATTTCCTCGATCGATTTTCCAGGCACATACTCTTTAATACCCCTGACCGATGGGCGGAGCAGTTTCTCAAATCTCATCCAGTACTGCCACCGCCTTATCAAGCTGTTCTTTTGCGATAGTGAGCGGAGGGACAAAACGCAGGACTGAATCGGATGTGCAGTTCAGAAGCACGCCGCGCTCCCTGGCTTTGTTCACTATGTCGTCGCATTTGACCGTGAGTTCCATACCCACCATCAAGCCCCTGCCGCGAATCTCTTTTACGTAATCCTTATGAAGCCCTTTAAGTCTCTGGACAAGGTATTTGCCCATCTCTTCAGATCTCTTTACAAGTCCCTCTTTTTTGATGACTTCTATGTTCGCAATGGCTGCAGCGCAGGAGAGCGCATTCCCGCCAAAGGTAGAGGCATGGTCGCCGCGCCCGAAATTTGCAGCCACGTCCTCTCTTGCGAGCATTGCGCCCATGGGGAACCCGCCTCCCATTGCTTTAGCCACGGTCATTATATCCGCCCTTATGCCTGAATGCTCCCTTGCGAACCATTTTCCCGTCCTGCCGAAGCCTGTCTGCACTTCATCTATTATCAGCAATGTACCGGTCTCATCGCATATCTCCCTTACCTCATTCAGGTATCCGTCGGATGGTATTATCACGCCGCCCTCGCCCTGGATTGGTTCGAGTATGACACCCGCAGTATCGTCGTTTATAGCACCCCGGATGGCATCCGCGTCATTGTACGGGACAAATACCGCGGGAGCGAGCGGCTCAAAGGGCTTGCGGTACTTCTCCTTGTGAGTGACGCTGAGCGCGCCCCTCGTCCTTCCGTGAAAAGCGTGCTCTGCTGCGATGAACCGTTTCTTTCCTGATGCTTTGCGCGCAAGCTTCAATGCGCCTTCCACCGCTTCAGCCCCTGAGTTGCAGAAGAATACCCTGTCCGTTTCTGTAAGATGAGCAAGCTCCTCGGCAAGAACTGCCTGCTGCTCAGTAAAATACAGGTTGGATACATGTATCAACTGCTCAGCCTGCCGTTTTATTGCATCAACGACAGCAGGATGGCAGTGACCTACGTTATTTACGGCTATCCCTGCCACGCAGTCGATATACTCCATCCCGTTAACGTCTGTCACCACAGCTCCGCGGGCTTTTTTTATTGCGAGCGGCTGGCGTGTATAGGTCTGGAATACATATTTCTCGAACTTCCCGACTATCTCGTCATAACTTAAATCCATATCGATTCCCTGTCCTATTTTATGCCCGCTGTATCAAAAAGGCTCGTCGCATCGCTCATTATCGTCTCTTTTGGATGGACTATAATGCCCTTTTCCTGGATCTCGTACGGGTGCAGGCTGTCATCATGCTTGACGCCGCGCATCTTTAATATTTCGATGGCTCTTATCCGGTTACCCCCTGCCCTGAAAACGTGCAATCTGATAACGCCTGATGATAGATATTCTTCAACGCTAAATGGTTGATTACCATGAATCTCGCTTGTCATAAGGGTCGTACAATTAAGGTATTCCAGGTTTTTAATGAATTCTGATACCATATGCCTTATTTCCGATTCATCTGAGGACACTTTGAGGGATGTTATAGAATCGATGAAAACTCTTTTTGCTTTTATCTCTTCAGCATCTTTCTGGATCTGCTGGAATATACCGCTTACCGTCTGGTTCCCGGCTATAACACTTACAGGGCTGTTCTCCGATGTTTTTGCAAACCTCGTATACTTGAAGGGATTGGCGTATATTAGTTTGAGTTTTTTAAAGGATACAAACTTCTCGATATCCCAGCCAAACCGCCACGAATCCCGGATTATTCTTGAAGGCGTCTCTTCCATCACGACCAGTACTCCGGGCTCGTTAAAATCTGTCACCCCGCCGACAAGGTATTGGACGCCAAACGTCGTTTTACCTGCCCCGGGTCCTCCTGTAACGAGAATGATATCGTTCTCGACATAGCCTCCTTCTATTAACTCATCAAGACCGGGAATAGCAGTTCTTACTGTACCCATTCAGTTCCTCGCTTTGCCAATACTATGGATTTATCAATATATATATTTGACTGTAAAAGCTCAGGGATGCGCCAGGAACCTGTTCTTTTTAAATTCACCGAGAATTAGCTCTTTGGAAGGGATATCCTCTTCACTGCATTTTTCCTCTTTCCATGCTTCAAACGAATGGAAGATGAAGAACATGCCGTCCTCTTGTTTTGAAGCTTCCAGATTCGGGTCGTCGGATCTATCGAGGAATTTACGGTATCCTTCCAGGACTTTCATCGTATGAGTTAGATGTTCTATGGATAAATTAATCTTACGCATTGTTGAAAAACCAGGATTATGGAATTGCGTATCGCATGGCGTCCTCTATTGTCGCGACTTCCCTGACCTCTATACCCACGTTCCCCACTTCGTCCTTCTGCCCGGCTGGTACAAGGAAAAGCACTGCGCCGTTCTCTTTTGCAGCTATAGCCTTTTCGCGCGCTGCACCGATTGGTCCGATCGAATGGTCAGCATTTATGGTCCCTGTCATTAACACATCTTTTCTTATTGTCTTCTCCTGCATTGCTGCTATAGCGGCAAGAGTCATGGCGCCGCCTGCGCTCCCGCCCTCGATGATTATCACCCGCGCCTCAGTGGATTCGATGCTGATAAGGATATCTTTGTTAAACAGGCTTGTACCCGTGACCTCGCGGGCGACCTTTACAGCGGTCTGAGCCGACAATTGCATTGTTTCATCGACGCGCACATTGGCTACGTTAAGGAACAGGTTACCTCCCCCGCTCTTTAATGTGACCTCAAGCGGGATGAGATGACCTACATTGTTCTCATCCACTGCCAGGATGCCATATTCGCTTTTTGCGACCATCGTGAGGTTGAATATATCCCTCTCAAGCTTCTGCCTTGTTTGCGTCTCGTTCTTTAACTGCTCCTGTGCCCTGGACAGGTTCTGCTGCAGGGAGGAAGTCGTATTTTCAAGCTGCGATATCTGTTCTTTCTGTTTCTCAGTGAGATTGGAGAGGGCGCTTATGGTTTTCTCCTGCTGGTTTACTTTTTCAAGGTTAAAGATTAAGAGTGTGGATGAGCCGACAAGTAATATTGATAGTATTATAATTATGATTTTCAGCGATCTGGTGTTATCCGGCGATTTTTCCACTATACTTAATAGTATGGCTTAATGTAAAAGGCTTTTTAATTCTGTGATCATCTTCATACCCCAGCATTTTTATATATACTCGGACTTACTAAATATCAAAGGCGAATTTATGCATACTACATCTGAAGCACACCATGCATCAGCAATAAGCCCACTTGTAAGAGGTATTGAGACTGAAACACTTCTTATACTGTCGAAGATTTCAGAGCAGAAGGAATTTTTAGAGAATTTACTGAAAAAATATAGCGTGAAGAGCCCCGAAGCTATCGAAAAAATGATCGAGCAAGGCGAAATAGAGGAACATCCAGCCTACGAGGATTACCTCTCTGCCCTCTCTTACGAACAGAATATAAAAGAACTTAAAGAAATGCTTGATAGTCTCGTAAAGAGAATATAATGCACAGATTAATCATTATATCCAGGTGCGCAGAGGAGAATTTTTCAGATATATTGAACGAAGCGCCAGTAATTTACAGCGATAAAGTCAGGCTTATTTTCGTTGATGGCTCATACATGGATATAAGATATCCGGTTGATTCCAAGTATTCGTTTCACTGGCAGCTTAAAGAGAGTATAATACGAATAGATACAGCACCTCATCATCGCCAGCTTTCCACGTATCCAAGACATATGCATGCAGGAGATGAGGATAATGTGGTGGAAGATACCATAACGGAAATTAACAACACTGTAGAGGAAAATGTGAAATGCGTGCTTCGGTTTGTGCGAAGAAAACTAGAGAAATAATTAAACTTCATAAAAAAGATTAAAATAATGCCATTTTTAAATTGAAAATGAAATTTTCAATCTCAAAGAATGTTCACAGATTATGTTCTAAGATCATTTAATGAATGCCACCCTTTTTCATCGAGGAATCTAGCTTTTATGTGTTGATATATATTTATTGATGGGCTATCACCCTTAGAAGTTTGGCACACGTCTCTCACTAATGAATTTAAACTAAGTTTTTTACCGTTTTTACTGTCGATTTGGGTTTCGTAGGTTATTCCTTTCCAATCAAATCTAATCTTAGTACCTTCGGGTAAGTTTTTGATACTTCGATTTGTTATCATTTTTATGGGCTCAACCTTTCTAACATTTTCACCACTCTTCCCAAATTGCGAATCTTCTAAAATAGAAGGGGCTATTTCCCTGATATTATTAAGTTTTAATTTTATTTCTTTTAATATACCATTTTCTATTTTAGGTTCGATAGATGTTACAAGTATTTCCATTTTTTTATCATTGAACGCTTCTTCATAGGCTATTTTTCTTTCAGCCCAATCTTCTCCTACGAATGGAAAATTTGTTTTAGTTCTTATTGTTATCCCTTCTTTAGAAAATATTAATTCACTTTCCAGATTATCCATAAATATTCCTCATTTAAGTAATCTAATTACTTTTATTACTTAAATACTTAACTACTAAATATTCTTAAAAGTAACACTAATAGATTAAAGAACAATAAGAAATTTTATTATCGTGGTGCAACGATTGGTTAGGATATTTATCCAACTCTTCATAATATGTTTTATAAACCAACATGCTGAGCATCCAGCCCTCATGCCCGAAACAAGACTTCATGCGCCAGCGCCCTGCGCCTTACCCCTATATTTTGTCAAAAAAACCAAATATTTATGAATATGTAGGGACAATATACTGCCATGGCTTCAGTTCGGAAAAAAACTGCTGGAAAACAGGAATATTATTACCTTGAGCACAGCTTCCGGGAAAGGGGCAAAATACAAAAGAAGGAGAAATACCTTGGGAAAACCTTACCAGATAACCTCGAAGAGCTGAAGCGGCAGATCATTGCCGAGACTTACAGGGATAAGTGGCTTGACCTGTTTGATAAGATAAAAAAAGAGTATTCTGAGCAGGAAAAAATAACCCCCCCATCAGCGAGGGAAAAAGAAACAGAGAACTTCATAATAAAATTCACCTATGATACCAACAGGATAGAGGGTTCAAAGCTCACATTCAGGGAAACCTCTCTCCTGCTTGAAAAGGGTATAACGCCGAATGAGAAAACCCTGCGCGACGTAAAGGAAGCAGAATCTCACAGGAATGCATTTTATGAGATGCTGAGCTATGAAAAAGAGCTGTCGCTGAACACCATCCTGTACTTCCACAAAAAATTATTTGAAGAAACAAAAAAAGACATAGCCGGGAAGCTAAGACAGCACCAGGTTGCGATATCGGGAAGCAGGTTTATGCCGTCATTTCCTGCTGAGGTATATCCTTTGCTCATGGATTTTTTCCGGTGGTACGGCAGGAATAAAGATCGTATGCACCCTGTGGAACTGGCAGCACTGGTTCACCTGAAGCTTGTTACCATCCATCCTTTTGCTGACGGGAACGGAAGAATAAGCCGGTTGATAATGAACTTTGTATTACATAGACACGGGTTCCCTATGCTTAATATCCCTTATGAAAAAAGATCAGGTTATTATAACGCTTTAGAAAAGTCCCAGATAAAAAAAGATGAGACTGTATTCCTGCAGTGGCTCTTCAAAAGATACTTAAATGAGCACAGGCAGTATCTTAAAACCAGTTCTAATGGAAAACATAATGTTCTCTACTGAAATCAGTCCCATCCATTTCCGCCTCTTCAAGCCCAACATGCAGAGCATAGCAGCCCTGATGCCCCTCCTCCCGGGCTCAGACCTGGTGCGCCAGCCCTGCGCCGGCATCATGGTTTACAGCTTTGCCACTCCGCAGGCGCCATCGGTCTTTCGCGAGGTCGCGCGTTCAAAAACACGCTCAATCTTCATAGCAGGCGGTCCCCACCCATCTGCGCTCCCCGGGGAGACGCTTGCGTTCTTTGATTATGTCGTCATCGGGGAAGGCGAGGAGACGCTGCCCGAACTGATAGGTGTGCTTCAGAAAGGAGGGGATGTTTCGCCGGTCAGGGGCATTGCTTTCAAAAAAGACGGCAGCACCGTTTTTACTGGGAAAAGGGAGGACGTAGAACTGGATAAATATCCACCCTTTGACCCGGATATAATGCACAGCAGCATAGAGATAAGCCGCGGCTGCCCTTTCAACTGCGCCTACTGCCAGACGCCCCAATTATTCGGGCACAGGATGAGGCACCGCAGCATTGATGAGATAGCAAAATACGCAGAACATTTGCGTGATATCAGGTTTACTTCCCCGAATGCCTTTGCATACGGCTCTGATGGACGAAGACCGCGGGTTGAAAAGATAGAGGCGCTCCTCTCTGCTCTCCCGCGCAGGTGCATATTCTTCGGCACGTTCCCATCAGAGGTGAGACCTGAATTCATAAACGACAGGCTCCTTGAGCTTGTATCAGACTATTGTGCAAATACTTCGCTCAGCATGGGCGGGCAGTCGGGGAGCGAGAGAGTGCTTGACAGCATACGCAGAGGTCATACAGTGGAGGACATAATCCTCGCCGTGGAGAGATGCCTCGCGCACGACATCACGCCCGTTGTGGATTTCATCTTCGGCTTGCCTGGTGAAACGGAAGATGACCAGCTTGACACGCTCAGGCTTATTAAATGGCTCACGGCAAAAGGAGGAAAGGTACATTCCCACTATTTCATGCCCCTTCCGGGAACTGCACTTGAGGATTCCCCGCCCTCGCCGCTTTTAAGACAGGTGGAAAAAGTGATTGGAGAACTGGCGCTTCACGGAAAAGCGACAGGCGTGTGGTCTAAAGCTTGATATCCTTGCTCTCAACAAGAATGCGGAACTCGTCAAGGCTCAGGCGCCCGTTCTTCTTGAACTTTTCCTTTGCCTGTTCCCTCTTTCCCTCGTTCTTCTGCTCATCCTTGACTAACTGTATCTCTTTCATCTGCTCAAGGTAAGCCCCAAGCTCTTCCCTTAGCTTCGGTATTTCGGCTTTGAGCGTGCCTATCCTCTTTCGAAGCGGGGCTATGCCTTTATATTTCTCGGATAACTGGGAATGGTAGGAGTCCGCCTCCTTCCGGAGCTCGTCTACCTCTTTATAGATCGCTATCATTTCTTCATGGTATTTCTGGGATTCAGGCGCAAGAACCTGGATCTGGGCATGCAGTGAATCCATATCCGTATAAATACCCCTGGCTTTATTATATTCCTGCGACATCTCGGCGTGGATCTCGTTGGCTTTTTTGGTCGCATCAAGCCTCATGCCAAGCTCAGTCAGCCGTTTAAAGATATCGATCTCATGCTCAAGCGGGATGTCGGCGGTCAGGAGCATATTCAGCTCCTCGCTGTACGCTTTATCAAGCGTTTCGATCCTTCCCCGTGCTGTCCTGTTGAATTCATCCCTGGTCTTTTTGAGATCTTCTATTTTTACACTGAAATCCTTTCCCCTGCCTTTCAGCTGGTCACGCATGGATTTCAGTTCAGCTATCCTGGCATTGGCTTCATCGCGCTTTTTTCGCAATTCAGCGGCTTTAAGTGATAATTCTTTTACCCGCGCGTTGAGTTCGTCCCGCTTAGCCTTTAATTCGCTGCCGCCTGCGTTGTGAAGTGATATCTCCCGGAAAATATTTTTCAGTTCCCTCTCGTTCTGCTCTAACCTCTGCCTCAGAAGGTTGATCTTTTCTTTTAACTCCCGCTCCGAGAGCTTCGGGAATATCTTCGGCGCCGCATCCTGCGCAGGCAGTTCTTCGTGTATTTCTTCGTGTATCTCAGCAGGGGCATCCATAGCCGCAAGTGTATCATTCTCAGCCAACATTAATCCCACCCTTTTGCTTTTCCCAGTAAGCAACAGCATTTTCGTGGCTCTCAATCCTGTGCCTCAACCAGTTAAAGCGCCCTTCGATCTCGCCTATCTGTTTATCATACTCTTTAACAGACGCGGTATTCTGCTCTGGTTTATCCTGAAGGGATAACAGCTCTCTATGGGAAGAGTTCGCTTCGTTCAATTTATCTGTTACTCCACTGAATGTTATCGCAATCCCTGCCTTTCCGGCAGCAGATTCAACATCGTAAAAGAGCTTTTTTATTTCTACTATTATCCTTTCTTCATCCTCGATATTCTTTGAGGTCTGAAGCCTTTTCTCAAGCTCGTCCATCCTTGCGGTGATCCTCTTTACATCCTGAATGCCGGCAGCCGTGCCTGTTCGCATTTTGTCAGATACCTGATTGAGAAGCTCTTCTCGTTGCTTTTTTGCCTGGTGGAAGAGAAGATGGTATTTTTCGTTCAGGACCTCTATCCTGGATTCGGTTGTTCCTATCTCTTTCTTGATAGCAAGAGACTGCTCTCTGGCTGCATTCAATTTGCTCTCTATTTCTGAGAATTCGGTATTAAACGCCTCAAGGAACCTGTTATGCTTATCAATGACCTGTTCGATCAATCTGTTACTATCAACTATTTCGCTCATATTCGTATCATCTGCGCATGGGGGATGCCCTCAATGAATATAACGGCATCAGAGTCAATGCATCCGCAATCTACTGCACAGGCTACAGCCCTCTCACCTGCGATATTTGCGATCGTGGCGCTTGATAAAGCTTCTTTGACCTCTCTTTCGCTTGCTTCACTGCCTTTGTAAAAGCCGTTATCCAGCTTAAGGACAAGTTCACCTTCCCTGAACTTTTTCCCGATAATATTCTTATCGCAGATGGCTACGATTACCTGTCCTTCTGTCTCGTATTTTTTCATGTACATATTTAAACAACCCTGAACCGTCCGTTCGTTACTTCAATTATCTCTCCTACGGTTTTTAATTTCGTTATGTTATCTTCAACTGTATCTTTCTTGATACCTGATTCTTCCGCCTTCGATATAATCTCTTCTAAAGGAACTGCGCTCTTATACTCCTCCTGGAGTTCCCTTATTATTTCCTTCAGTACTTTTATCCTGTCGCGCTGGCTCTTGCCCATGCCGACGTTAATGATATCAGCATCAAGCCTGCCTGTCTCGGGGTCGGTCATGACCTGCTTCAGGCTTGCCATCACGATCCTGATAACGCGGTCCGTATCTTCTGTAGTTACGGTTTGGCTCAGGCGCACGCGCGCGCTCGCCTCAGCCAGGCGGATAAGCGCCTCAAGCTGGCGTGCTGTCACGGGCACAGGGGAATTAGGGTCCTCTCCCTGCTTGCGGAGCCCAAGGTAAAAATCGATGAGCTTTTTCCTGGCATCATCCTGGATAATGGGGAAAATATTCCTCTTGGTATACGCGATATACTTGCGCAGCATATCTGCATGAATAACAGGCTGTATGACCTCCATGGCTTTCGCTATCTCATCCTGGGTTATGCCTGAATTGATGATATTGTCCCTCCTGACCGAGAGTTCTCCTGCATAATGCGCTTTGAGTATGTGCTCCGCGATCGCCGTATCCCGTTTAACCGTGGGTTCGTCAGTCAGGATGAATATGAGGTCAAAACGCGACAAAAGTGCAGGCGGCATGTTTATCTGCTTCGCTATGGGCTCGTACCTGTCAAACCTGCCGAACTTTGGATTGGCTGCTCCGAGCAGGGCGCAGCGCGATTTCAGCGTCGCCATGATGCCTGCTTTGGCTATGCTTATTGTCTGCTGCTCCATCGCTTCGTGCATGGAACTCCTGTCGTCCGCCTCCATCTTGTCAAGTTCGTCCACGCACGCAAGACCCATATCCGCCAGGACGAGCGCGCCTGCTTCAAGCGTCCAGCGCCCTTCGCCGAACTCATCCTTGACCGCTGTAGCGGTAAGACCTGCCGAGGTTGAGCTTTTGCCGCTCGTGTATATGCCGCGCGGCGCAAGCCGCACCCCATAGCGTAAAAGCTGGGACTTTGCAACGCCAGGGTCTCCCACGAGCAGGATATGAACATCGCCGCGGATGCGCGCGCCGTCGGGCAGGGATTTTGGCAGACCTGAAAAGAGCTGCAGAGCCATTGCTTCCTTGACCTCCTCGTAGCCGTAGATGGACGGGGCTATCGAGCGGATCACCTTCTCGTACACCTGCGAATCCTTTCCAAGAGCAAGTATCTCCTCTACTTCCTCTTTTGAGATCTCTATATCTTCAAACTCCTTATCCTCTATTTCTATGGATATGCCGTCAAGCACAAGGTCAAAGAACGTGCTCTTCCCCTGCTGCGTGCTTCTCTGGAAAGAGCGCAATATGCCTGAGATCACCACGCGGTCGCCGGGCGCCACGACCCCAGCCAGGTCATCGTCTACGTCCACATCCAGGGTCTGGGGCTGCTCTCCTCCCCTCAGGTCATCTGGCGATTCCTGGATACGCAGCTTCTGCGCGTCGATAAATTCGGATTCCTCATGGATAAGTTTGAACGGACCTTTTCTTCCGCAGACCTCATTCTCGCACTCGTAAGGTTCAACGAATTTGCCTTCGCCCTGCGGCACCATTGATACATGTTCGCATCTCTGGCACCTGAAAGCTGCATTGATGACCTTGGGTCTCACCTCGGTGGCTTTCCTGATAAGACCCGATACTGCTATGAACTTGTTGATATTGGCGCTCCGAAGCTCTCTTATCTGTATCCGGTGCTGCTCAGGCAGCTTGATTATCCGTATATGTGTATTCTCGAATTCAATGTTTGCAGGCAGATTTACTGCTTTGAGCGCTTCGTTCGCATGGTTCAATACGGTCTCAGGGCGCTCAATAAGCTCCCGTGCAAGTTCCATATCGAACCGCTCAAGGTCGGAGAACTGGACAAAAAGACTGCGCTTCTCCGGATAGTGATTTGCTAACTCAAGTATGTCATCCCAGTAGTAGCGTTTAAGGAATTCTTCCCAGATCTGATGTGACGATTGCGCCATCTGTAGCTTTGATAAACCTGTCTATTTATATAAGTATTCTTCTCAGTTCTTTTACTAAATACCGTAAGGTAAATCAATGTTTCGAGCGTGCCAGGGTTTTTCCCGGTGCAAAGCCTGCCGTCATTTGTTTTAATCCCGGTTATTCAACCCCCTTATTTCTATTGGAAAGATTAAATTATAATGTTAATGATAATGATGGAAAAAACGGTAATTAATTTGCCCGGCGCTATTCGGTTTAATAAATGTATGGTTTACAATGTTGTGAATTTTAAGTGACTTCTCACATTTTTAGATAACAACATGGGTGGGTTACCACTATTTCATCTGGAAGCCAATAAAAAAGGAGGATAGTGGGCAGATGGGGATTATGGTGGTGTGGAAAAAAAGTTTATCTGCCCACTATTGATTCGTATTATTACGAACGTAGTATATATAGTTTACGTTTTTGTGAACAGCCAGTTTATTTAAGATTTTTATCTTCTATAACTCTCTGGATATTATGAGCTTTATCCTTAAATCCAAATACTTTTGAAAGCTCATACAAACGATATGATGCATAAGCTATTAAAAAATATGCTATTATTGCAAATATATATGCAGGGTACTCTATGATAATTCCCATCCTCTCTTTCAACTCAAATGCTTCCATGATAGTATGCCAAATGGAGTGTAAAGTAAACGCAAATATTGAATAAATTACCCATTGTACATAAGTGCTCAAATAGCCAGGAGTTAGCTTTTTAAAAGCTACCAGCGATATGACAACAGCAACGATTCCAAATAGGACTGAAAATGCACCTAATATAAACTCTATATTTTCCATGATTTATACTCCTATTTTATATTTAAAACATTATCTGAAAATAAACATAGCTGATCAATAAAATTCTTATCAGATTCTCGTTCTAAAACCAGGAATATTCCTTTAACTTTACTCTCTCTGAGCCGCATTGCAATATAATGTAGAAATTTGGAGACGCTCCCCGCATCATTATATATTAAGAGAGTAGATGGGGAATCAAGCACAAGGAATTTCTTAACCCCTACTGGATTTTGTAAAGCCTGTAGAGCTCCAATTGCTTGATCTATAGCCATTATAAAATCAGTTAAATTTTTGATATTGGCAAGATATAAACATTCTTTGGTTTGTTCAGGTTTAGATTTCTGAATCCTCGAGACTCTTACCTCTTGCCATGCGCGATAAAGATCTTTTTTATCTTTATCTACCGAAGTTGGTGCTGAAGACGATGATCCATCTATAAAAACTAGATACCTTAAATCCACAGTTTTTTCAAGCATCTGTTTCATGCTTTCATAAGGGCGATTAACAGTAACGTAAATGCCAGCGAATTTTCTGTTGTTTACTAAGTACTTAATTAATGAAAGGCTTACCTCTGTATACTTTGGTGCGGCTGAAGTGATGAGTGTGATCTCAGGGAGTTCTTCTCTTAAATTTTGCTCAATTTGAACTGGGATATCATTTATAGCTTTATAAATAATTCCATTTAGCATTCCTTCCGGGTTTTGCATCTGGTTCTGCATACAGCCTCTACAAGAATTCACAAATGTATAAAATGTAGTGTGAAGAATTGTGCTATTTTTAATCCGTGCCATTTCCAGACCCCAAATAAAGAACAAAAGTTTTTGCTTATCAAGCCGTAATCATGCACATGTTCGCAATCAGAGCTGAAGGGATATATAAATACTACAAGGGCGGCGCAGGCGGGAGAAAGGAAGTGCTGAAGAACGTCTCCCTCGATATAGAGGAAGGAGAGATATTCGGCATCCTGGGTCCGAACGGTGCGGGCAAGACCACCCTGATATCAATACTTTCCACTCTTACGATACCCGATAGCGGAAAGATCGAGGTCTTTGGCATGGATGCCCTCAAAGAGGCAAACCGGGTGAAAAATATCGTAAATATAAGCAGCGGGAATCCCAATTTCCCCTGGAGCCTCACTGTGCATGAGACCCTGCGCTATTTCTCGATGCTGTACGGGTTAAAAAACAAGGAAAAGGCTGTTAATAATGTTATCGATATACTGGAGCTTGAATCTTTCAGGAACTCAAGGTTCGATGCCCTTTCCACCGGCACGAAGCAGAGACTGTCCCTTGCAAAGGCGCTGCTGAACGAGCCGCGCCTCCTGTTCCTGGATGAGCCGACCGTCGGTCTTGACCCTGATATGGCAATGAAGATCAGGAAACTTATCAGGCGCATACATGATGAGAGGCGCCTCACCCTTGTGCTTACCACACACTATATGAAGGAGGCTGAAGAACTCTGCGACCGCATCGCATTCATCAAGAATGGTGAAATAATAGCGAACGCACCTCCGGGAGTGCTGAAAAGGCAGATGAAACTCGGTGAGGCTATAACTATCGATTATGAAGGCGGGTTCGATGCTGCCGTTCTGAAAGACATCCCTGAGATACTCGATATCCAGCATGTTCCAGGCAGAATAAGGATAGTCGCTGAAAATGTAGAACCCATCCTTGACAGCATCATAAAGAAATTCTGCGAAGTTCACATAAAGAACATCGAGGTTTCCCAGCCAGATCTTGAGGATGTGTTCCTCAGGCTTGTTCATTAAATGTATATTTTATAAACGAAAAAAACAAATAAGTGTACCATGAAACAATCCACTCACAATAATCCCAAACAGGCGGCTGGGGAACAGGCTGCGCAGCTCGTGAAGAACAACATGATAGTTGGGCTGGGCACGGGCTCAACCGCAGCCTATGCCATAAAAGAGCTCGGAAGGCGCGTCGCCTCTGGCATGGATATCCTGGGCGTACCCACATCATACCAGTCAGCCTTTTTAGCAGCAGAGTGCGGCATCCCGCTCACAACGCTGGACGAGCACCCTGCCATCGATATCGATATCGACGGCGCAGACCAGATAGCAGGTTTCACTGCAATCAAAGGAGGCGGAGCTGCGCATACGCGCGAGAAGATAGTGGCTCTATCCTCTAAAAAATTCGCTTTGGTCGTGGACGAGTCCAAATGCACCGATGTCCTGGCACACCCCGTACCCCTTGAGGTCCTGCCGTTCGCGCGAAAGCTCGTATTAAAACAGGTTGAAAGGCTTGGAGGAAAAGCCGAACTGCGCATGGGAGTCAGCAAAGATGGTCCTGTTATCACGGACAACGGGAACTTCATCATGGACGCGGATTTCGGGAAAATAAGCGACCCTGCATCCCTTGGGGAGCAGCTTTCGCAATGCACCGGCATTGTGGAGCACGGGATATTCACAGGCGTCGATACAGTATATATCGGGAAAAAAGACGGCTCTGTAGAGATAACGAGCCTTTAGGAGCCCTTTATATCGTTACCAAAATCGTCGTTCCCAAGGTTCTCGGTCACCCTTGTTCCTTCTTTTACCCTTATCTCAGGCCATATCCTTACTGTTGAATTAACCGTTACCCCTTCCTTGATTATCACTCTCGGTCCTATCACGGTCCCTGTCTCAAGTATGCATGAATTCTTTATTCCTGTCGCATTATCGATGATAGCGCCCGAGACAGCAGTGTTTGAGCCTATCTCAACATTGTCAAAGATATAAGAGGATAGTATCCTTGAGTTATTGCCGATCCTGCAGTTTGAGCCAATGGATGTATACGGACCTATCAGGACATTGTCACCGATGGACGTGTTCTCACCGATCACTATCGGTCCGACGATCGCTGAATTTGAGCCTAATGACACGTCATGCCCTATATCGACCGGACCTGAGACTTTCGCGTCCTTAATATTAAAGCGTCCTGATATCTTTGTCCCCGGCATCTGCTCAAGCATCCACCTGCATGCTTCCCTGTACGCCTGCGGGTTGCCTATGTCGGTCCATCTCCCGTGCACAAGGAAACCGTTGATATTCTCTCCTTTTGCCATTATAGCAGGGAAGAGGTCTTTTGCGAAATCGTATTTCTGCTTCGGTATCCAGTCAAGGACTTCAGGGTCGCATACGTATATGCCCGTGCTTGCAAGGTTGCTGAAAATCTCACCCGGTCCGGGTTTCTCAAAGAAGCGGGTGATCCTGCTGTTGACGTCCATGTCCGCGATACCGTATTCGCGCGGGTCGTCGATGGGTATCAGCCCGATGGTCACAGGCGCATCGTTTTTCTCATGGAACCGGTATAGCTCCCGCAGCCCCAGGTTCATCACATGGTCTCCCCCCACGACCATGAGCGGCTCGCCCTCAAAGAGTTCTTCTGCATTCTTTACTCCGCCTGCCGTTCCAAGCTTTTCTTGCTCGTGGACGTATTCGATATGCACCCCGTACATACTGCCGTCCCCGAGGGCAGCCTCTATTTCGCCGCCGAGATAGCCCAGGGTCACCACTATGTCGTTGAAGCCTTCCATGGCCAGGTGCTCAACCAGATGTACGACCGATGGCTTGTTCAGCAGCGGGATCATGGGTTTAGGTCTGTCAAAAGTAAGTGGTCTGAGTCTGGTACCCTCACCGCCGCACATTATACATGTCTTCATTCGAATTCCTTAGCTGGTTTTGGTTTTTAGAGTATATAGAGCTATCGTTTTGAACTCCGGGTAACGGGAGCCCTGAGGCAGAACCAGTGCTCATCATATTTAAGCGCGTACTATGTTATACTGTCAATAGATAATTATATAAATAGCAAATACATTTTAGTAGTAAGACCACTTCGACAATGGTCTAATATGGTGGTAGACTCCGCAACATTTAAATATCTTATCATTATAATGATAAGGTTAAGGCTGGACCGCAATCAATGTTGCGGGCATAACCTCATCCGAAGGAGATGAATAATGTCGAAAATAATGCACGTACAAACGGTTCTTGTGCTGGATGACATCGAAGCCCTTAAGAGAAAGACGGGTGAGAGCAGCACCAAAGACGCCCTGGCAAAGGCGGTCCATCATTACCTTGAGTGCGAATATACGCACGTAGAGGATATGTGGGCTAAGAAACTCGAAAGAGTGGTAAGCCGGAAGAAAGAGGAAATTTAAGGAGGAGAATAATATGAGAATGTTTAGAAGAAATGAAGAGGCAGTGTCGCCAGTCATTGGTGTTATCCTCATGGTGGCGATTACTGTCATATTGGCGGCTGTGATCGCTGCATTCGTGTTCGGATTAGGCGGATCAACAGAGAAAGCCCCGACCGCGAGTATAACAGTGGCAAACAACCCAGATACGCAAACATACGACCTGAAGATTAACCATAAAGGTGGAGATACGCTGAAAGGCGGAGACTGGAAGTTATCCGTAGTCCCGGCTTCTGGATCGGTAACTGCGCCGAATTTTGTAACTTCGGGTTCAGCCAGTCCACTCGGAGTTGGAAACCAGATATCTATTCTTAATACAACGACTAGTACCACCTGTACATATGCGTTAATTAACTCATCCCTAAGCTGTAGCACACCGCCCGATACAGCCACGATGCTACAAACAGGACAGAAGTACGACGTTAAACTGGTACATGTCCCATCCAACGCCATGTTGCTTGATACGGTTGTAGAAGTAAGGTAAAGCTATATGCCCCTTCTTTTTTCGGGGTTCATTTTTTTTTTCTTTTATAATAATACTATAATAAATAGAGATCAGGATGCAAATGCTTAAAAATGAAGAAGCAGTTTCACCTGTTATCGGTTCTATCCTGACCGTTGCGATTACTGTAATACTGGCAGTGGTGATTGGTGTATATGTTTTTGGATACGGGGCTCCGCCCCTGCTTGAGAGACCGCTGACAACAAAGATAACCGCGGCAAGTAATTCCGACACACCTGAAGCAGATATAAAGATAATCCACAAAAGCGGGGATTTGCTGGTGGGCGGCGGGTGGAGGCTGTCCGTAGTCCCTGTAGATGCAGCGCAGGAATTCATTACCGCGAGTTCAAGCAGCGAGTTCCAGGTCGGAGATCAGCTTACTGTCGCCAATACGACAATCGGGGCGAACTGGCTGGATAACAGGACACTGAACGGCGGAGGAAAGTTGGTAAAGGGTAAAAGTTACAATGTAAAGCTTATTCAATTCCCGTCCCAGGTTCTGCTGGTTGATACGGTAATTGAAGTGAGGTAAGGCGGGGTTCAGGGATTCTCATTTTTACGGATGTTCCTTCTACCTACATTTAGTAACTCACAGGAGCGTTGCCTTTTTTAGAGCTACATTCAGGAGAAGCCTGTGTAGCAAAGTTTTAAGTAATTTCAGTAGAATTTCAGTTCTATGGTTATAGGGCTTGTCGACATCTACGAGAAACTCAAAGAACTTGTTACTATTACGGATAAGGTCAGGGAGAATACCGAACGCATCGCGACAGTGGAAGCGAAAGTGGAGAAACTCAATGAAAATGTAGACATGCGATTTAAGAATCTAACCGAAGAACTCCATGCAATGCGAATAGATATGGTAGATATGCGTGGAGACATTAAAGCGATTTTAAACCAGCTCAAAACCGAAGAAAGAATGGATGCCTTAGAATCAATTGTCCGGGAGCATATAGCCACTTGCGAGAAAGCAAAGGCTTAGTTTAGGGAGTGTAACCTTTTTTGCTGAAACTATCCATATGAGTATCCCTTCATATTTATAAATATGTATCAACCCTTTCACCGAAATATATCCTTAGCTGGTTCAGTATAATGCCCCATTCA
>JAPMTX010000041.1 GCA_026552855.1 Candidatus Methanoperedens sp.
TGTGCGGCTTCAGCATACTCTTTGACACTGTTGTGGTATGTTGCAGCCTCGTCGCGTAAGGACTGGGCTTTCTCAAGAAGCGATTTTAATTCACTTGAGCCCTCAAGCTGCTGTTTTCTGCGCTTGAGATCTTCCGTCAGCCTGGATATGTTATCAACAAGCTCCCGCTCCGAAGTAGGCGTCAGGACCTCGGTCTGCTGTTTGAATTCCAGCCTGTCTATTTCCCTTTTTAACTCCTTAAGGGATGGACCATCGCCGAGATTCAGGTCCTTTCGGATCTTATCGATTTCAGCGTACACCTTGTTAGCCTGCTCGTTCAATTCGTCGCGTTTGAGCTTGGCTTCGCTGACCTTCTGGTTATTCTCATCACGCGACTTTTTGAGCTGCTGCGCTTCATCGATGAGTTCTTTGGTACGTTTATTTAACTCGTTTCTATTACCAGCCCATTTACTTGCTTCCAAGTTGAGCTCATTTCTTTTGTTCTTGTATTCTTCCGACTTGTTCTTTAAGTCTGTCTTTCGGTTCGTTAATTCATTAAGCAATCTATATGTCCTCCGTTTCCAACATACGTTGGGGTTATGCATTCCATAATGCACGGTACACATCCCGGCTTACCCGGGACAGCTATCCTCATTCACTGTTTTTTATATTTGTGCCATGATTTAGATAGTCCTGTAGTTCAAGTTATCTTTGGATTCTCAAAACAACCTGAAACTGTATTTTGACGTACTCCGAATCACTGCACAACGAGTGAATGATTTCTTCTCATTCTATCACATCCCTTTTAACCTTTTCGGATGGTAAAAATAGTTTAGATGAATTAAAAAAATAGCTTTATATTTTATTTGATTCCAAGCACGTCAGCCATTTCGTACACACCCGGCCGGGCTGAGCATACCCATTCCGCCGCCCTTACCGCGCCTTTTGCGAACGCCTGCCTGCTGTGCGCCTGGTGCTTTATCTCTATCCTCTCACCATCGCCTGCGAACAGCACGGTGTGGTCGCCCACGATGTCCCCGCCCCGGACGGCATGGATGCCGATCTCCTTGTTGCGCGGCGAAATGCCGTGCCTGCCGTATATGAGGTCCTTCCCGCCCAGCGTCTCTGAGAGCACCTCTGCGGCTTTTACAGCAGTCCCGCTGGGCGCGTCCTTCTTCTGGTTGTGGTGGGCTTCTATTATCTCAATATCGTAATCAGAGAGGCGCTTTGCAGCCTCAGCCAGCAAGCCCCAGAACACGTTCACGCCTATGGAGAAGTTTGGGGATATGACCGCTGCGACGCCGCTGCTTTTTATAGCGGTCTCCATCTGCTTGCGCTGCTCAGGGGTAAAACCCGTCGTCCCTACGACAAGGTTTATCTTCCCTCTTGAGGCTGCCATCACGTTTTTTACGGCAGCAGGGGCGATCGTGAAGTCTATAAGCACGTCTGGTTTTGATCTCTCCAGGATATTACCAATATCGTTTGCATCCCCGACCGGGATATTCAATTTGCCCGTCCTCATCACCTCGCCTATGTCCTTTCCGATATTTGTCATATCGATGGCTGAGACGAGCTTCATATCTTTCGATATCAGTACGCTCTCGATAACAAGCCCGCCCATTCTCCCGCAGGCTCCGGTCACTGCTACTTTTATCATAATCAAATCACTTCAAAAGGTTCAGGGCAAGAAGAGCGCTTCTTAGCTTTTTCTCGTTCTCCTCGCTCATTGACGCAAGCGGAAGCCGCAGGTCCCCGGCTGCAAGCCCGATAAGTTCGACCGCTTTCTTTACAGGGATGGGGTTGGTCTCAAGGAACACGGCGCGTATCAGGGGCGCAAGTGAAAGGTGCAGTTCCCTGGCTTCCTCTATGTCCCCTCTTTTGAACGCCTCTACCATGGAGACCATGAGTTTTGGCGCGACGTTAGCCACGACGGATATTACGCCCGTACCGCCCAGCGCCATGATGGGGAGCGTGAGACCATCATCCCCTGAGAGCACGACAAAATCCTCATCCTTTGTAAGCTCAAGAATCCTGGTGATCTGGTCAAGGCTGCCGCTGGCTTCTTTTATACCGATGATGTTGCTAACCCTGGCAAGCTCTGCCACTACTTCTGGCTTCATATTGATCCCGGTGCGCGAAGGGACATTATACAGAATAATAGGTATATCCACAGATTCCGCGACCGTCTTGAAATGGGCAAGCATGCCGCGGTCGTTGGGCTTGTTGTAGTACGGCGTGATCAGAAGCACGCCATCTGCCCCTGCATCCTGCGCGAATTTCGTCAGTTCCAGCGCCTCGGTCGTGTTATTGGAGCCCGTGCCAGCTATGACCGGAACGCTGGAGCATTCCACCGCGTACTCTATGACCTTTTCATGCTCTTTGATAGAAAGGGTCGCGGCTTCGCCCGTCGTCCCGCAGGGGACTATGCCTGAGACCCCGTTCCCTGTCAAAAACTCGATATTCTGCTCAAGCCCTTCTTTATCTACTTCATTGTCCCCTGTGAAAGGAGTAATGATTGCCGGCAGAACACCTTCGATCATAGCTATCTACTCTGTCTACTTCTTTCGGATAGCCCTTACTCTGAGAGCGCGCACTATGTATCCTGCTACGCGGTTTCTGATAACCTTGCTCTCGATGTTGGTATATCTGGTGACGTTCTCCTTGTTCGCCGTGAAATCGGTAGTAAAAACATCACTATGCTCTTCAAGCAACTGGCCTGCGAGTGATTTGATATAATTAGGTCTGATATTTCCCATGGTCTTTCTCCATTGGCTTCGCATACAACTTTATTATTCATATAGGTTTTGGGGAAGGTAACCTGTCACTTTCCTTTCTTCTTCCCCTTTCCCCCGCTTTCCGGCGTCTGAGTTTTAACCCTGTCCACATGGTCTTTCACTTCGGAAGCTGCAAGTTTCCTGAACTTTCTTGTTGAGAGCTCTATTACCCCGATCTCGATGGTCGATGCATCGAATATACCCTCTGAGATGCTGTGAAGTGCCTCAAGCCCCAGGGCTATCGCATCCTCAAGCCTGATGTCGCCGGTATACTTTTTCTCAAAGGTTTCCATGGCTTCATTCCTTCCCGAGCCTATGGCAGTGGCTTTATACTCAAGCAGAGCCCCGCTCGGGTCGGTCTCGAAGAGCCGTGCCCTGCTGTCGTTCACCCCTGCAATGAGAAGCGCTGTCCCGAACGGTCTTACGCCGCCTGACTGGGTGTACATGTACTCAAAGTCGCATATATTCTTGGATAATTCCTCGATCCCTATGGGTTCGTCGTAGGTGGCTCTGTTGACCTGCGCCTCAGTCCTTGCATGGTCTACGAGAACCCTTGCGTCGGCTATCAGCCCTGATGTAGCAGCCCCGATATGGTCATCTATCTGGAATATCTTCTCGACTGATTCAGGTTCAAGGAGCCTGCTCGTAACTCTCTTATCCACCAGCAGTGCCACTCCATCGGTGGCTCTCACTCCTGCCGCTGTCGTTCCCCTCTTTACTGCTTCCCGCGCGTACTCTACCTGGAACAGCCTTCCGTCCGGGCTGAATACCGTTATAGCGCTGTCATATCCCATCTGGGTCGGTGGTTGCATGATATCATTCCTGTAATTTTAAAACTTCTGAACTGTATTATTACATTAAGAGATTACATGGGATATATCAATTTCGTTTATATGATTTATAGCCAAAACCTTAATGATTAATCATAAATATAACTATTAATATTGAAAAAAAAATTATATTTAACGTAAGTATATATACTAGGATGGCCTTTAGTATGTACCCAAGATGTTAAGGTTGTGGGGTTGTGATGAGAGCCTAGCAGCAATAGTGATTACTGGGTTTAGGATTGAGCCTCCTGGATCAGGGGACTAATTAAAAGGTGAAGGTGAAATAAATGCAATTTGAAGAAATAAATGTACCGGAGGGTATAGTCCAGCAAATTGATCATGAAGGGTCGTTAGCTGACATCACAGTCGATGTAGGACGTGGAAATTATATCCATCCCCATATCAACCTTGATGTGTTATATGAAGATACACTTGAGGATATAGAGAAGACGCTGGGATCGGTTCCTGGTTTCATGAAGCTTTTCCCCAAAGAAGTACTTGTCCTTGACTGGCCTTCATGGAAGAGGGTTGAAGAGATGGACATTGAAAGAGCGAGATACCTGCTAAGTACAGATGCAATGTTAGACGAAATGCTGGGCGAAACCCATGGGTAGGCTGGTCACACAATGGATATATTTGATGTATTGACGGCTATCTCAAAAAGTAAGATGGAATTCATGCATGCGGGTATGGATGAAAATGAAGCCTTAGTTAAGGCTGAATTTCATGTATCAGAAGATTATCACATCCAATTGCTTGATATCAAAACACTGGTAGGGTAGAGCTTCAACCGTTCTGAGCTGCCGGGTTTAGGAGAGAAAGACCCCCGAATTTATTCGGGGGATAAAGCCCCCGTATTTAATGCGGGGACTAATAAAGGAGAAAATAACATGGTTAAAAAAATTGAAGAGAGAAAAGATGTAAAAAAAACTGAAGAGAGAGAAGATATAACTGAAGAAAAGAAGGGTGTTTTCAAGACACGGGAAGACAGCTACACCGCAGTTTCAAAAATGTGGGAGGATTCCTACTTAAAGTTATACAAGCCATGGCTTGAATCCACAGGAGAGCTGTTTGAGAAGGCAGTTGAACTCTCAAAGGACTCTGCACCGGAAAAATATAAGGAATTTTATGATGAATGGATAAAAACCTACCAGAATACCTGTGGTAAACTTTATCGGATCCCGACCATGGAATCCAGTAAGGAAACATTTGAGAAAATCCTTGTCAGCGCAGAGGAATCGAATAAAATCTACAGGTCATGGATTGCCGAGCTGGAGGAGAATTCCAGGGTGACCCGCGAGGTTATCCAGGGCGAACCGGATCCAGTGAAATATAAAGAAGTCTATGATATGTGGATCAAATCGTATGGAAAAATATTCGACGAGCTTCTCGCACTGCCGTTCAGGCAAAATATAAAAGAGATCTTTGAGAACCTCACAGGCGCTCCTGACATCTATTCAGATACCTTTGAACAGATATCAAAGCTATGGAAAGATTCATATGCAAGGCTATACTCGCCCTGGATTGACTCCATGCTGAAGCTTTCTGCGAAATCAACAGAAATCTCCCGGGATAACGCGAGCCCGGAAGCTTATAAGGAATTCTATACCTTATGGATGAATACATACCAGGAGACCTATGGCAGGTTGTTCGATATCCAGTCCATGCGACCTTCAAAGGAAGCATTAGAGTACTTCATGCGGAGCGCAAACGTTAATCTGAACCTCTACAAGTCCTGGATAGTAACCCTTGAAAAACTGTCACTGAAGGCTCGGGAACTATCAAAACAGACCGCTGATCCGGAGGCATATAAAGAATATTATAATCTCTGGACAAAAACGTATGAAAAGGCATTTGATAACTTCTTTGAGAACACGCCCACAGTCAGCCCGTTCAAAGAGATGTTCGAGCCTGTAAAGAATGCTGCCAAGATATACGCAGACACATTTAACGGCATGCCCAGGGTTTGAGTGAACTCGTATCCCACAGGCGCGGTTTAAGTATGGAAAAATCCAGTTTTGAATCAACCCAGGAGTTTTTTGACCTGTGGTTAAAGACCTACGAAGCTACCTATGGCAGGATAGTCGAAATGCCTGCCCTGGGTCCAACACGTGAGAAATCCGAAAAATTGATGAAGGATTTCTCTACCTTCGTTAACCTCTCTGCAGCATGGACAGAATCCAATATCAATTTCCAGAGCGTATTCATGGAAGCAACGCGCAGAGTGCAGGAAAAGACGGCAGCAGGGATGGAAGGAGAGATCAGTACTGAGACATATAAAGATTTTTACAAGATCTGGATCGAGACGTATAGTGAGACCTTCAAGGAATTCTTAAAATCCGGTCACTTTGCTTCGGATATGGGGAAACTCATGTCATACTTCGTGGAGTTCCAAAAATACAACCGTGAAGTGCTTGAAGAGAATTACCTGAAACCAATGAATCTTCCTACGAAGGCAGATATAGATGAGATAAACAAAGAGTTGTATTTTCTTAAGAAAACCGTAAAGGGATTGACATACCAGGTCAAAGAGTTATCTGAGATAAAATGACTGGTTCTTTTTTTGGGAAAGGAGGTCTCATGAACGAGCTTAATATAATAGAAGAATCTAAGAAATTCAAACAGGGGATGGAACTATTCTTGAATCCTCCTGATTTTTCAGTTGGAACAACACCTTCCGAGATAATCTTTTGCGAAGATAAGATGAAGCTTATCCATTATATCCCGACCGTAGAAAAACCGCACCCGGTCCCAATACTCATAGCGTACGCACTTGTGAACCGCTACTACATCCTGGACCTCCAGCCCGATAAAAGTGTGATAAAGAAGCTTCTGGACGAAGGTTTTGATGTATATATTATCGACTGGGGATATCCCTCGGGCGCGGACAGATACCTCACGATCGATGATTATGTGAACGGTTACATGGATAATGCTGTAGATAAGATCAGGGAGCGGTCCGGATTGGATAAGATCACGCTGCTCGGCGTATGCCAGGGAGGTACTCTCTCTGTTATGTATGCCGCACTGCACCCTGAAAAGTTAAAGAACCTTGTTGCTCTGGTGACTCCGGTAAACTTTGATACGGATAAAGGACTTCTCCATATCTGGGCAAAGAGCCTGGATGTTGACAAGATAGTGGATCACTACGGAATAGTGCCAGGAGATATCCTGAACGCCGGATTCTTGCTTACAGACCCGTTCCGTCTTATGATTGATAAATATGTAGGTCTGTTCGAGCGGATCGAGTATGAACCGAACGATACAGCCTGTCAGGTTCGCAATGAAGAAACTGTCAGGAATTTCCTCAGGATGGAGAAATGGATATTCGACAGTCCTGACCAGGCGGGTGAAACCTTCAGGCAGTTCTTCAAAGACTGCTATCAAAAGAACCTGCTTATCAAAAATGAGATGAAACTCAATGGAAAGAGGATCGATTTGAAAAAGATATCCATGCCGCTGCTCAATATCATGGCAGAATTCGACCACCTCGTTCCTAACGATGCAAGTAAACCCCTGATGGATGCGGTATCAAGTTCGGATAAAGAAACGCTTGTTTTTCCGACCGGGCATATAGGTATCTTTGTCGGCTCCAAATCCCAGAAAGAGGTCTGTCCCGGTATTGCCAGGTGGTTGAAGCCGAGGTCTTCTCCTAGGGACGGGAAATCCGGACAGGTCAGGGAGGGTGAATTTGAACACAAAAGAAAGAATCGCAAACCAGGGGTGAATATAAGATGAGGCTTGAAAATAAGGTTGCAGTTATTACGGGGGCAGGAAGCGGCATTGGTAAAGAGACCGCGCTCCTGTTTGCAAAAGAAGGGGCTAAAGTTATTGTAGCCGATATAAATGAAAAAAGCGGCAGGGAAACCGCAGCAGAGATCGAGAACGCAGGAGGCGGGGGATTTTTTGTTAAATTAGACATATCCGATAACGAGCAATCAAGACAGATGGCTGCGGAAACCATGGGTAAATATGGTAAGATCGATGTGCTGATAAATAATGGGGGTATTATCCAGGATGCCCTCATATTAAAAATGACCGGGGAACAGTGGGACAGGGTTATTAACGTTAATCTTAAAGGGGCTTTTAATTGCATCCAGGCAGTGGTTGGTCCTATGGTGAACCAGGGAAGCGGTGTGATCATAAATACTTCTTCTATTGTCGGATTGTACGGCAATATCGGTCAGGCAAATTATGCTGCTGCCAAGGCTGGATTGATCGGCTTAACAAAGACGTTAGCAAAGGAACTCGGGAGAAAAGGGATAAGGGTCAATGCTGTTGCGCCTGGATTTATAATGACTCCCATGACCTCAAGCGTACCTGAGAAAATCCTTGAAGTAATGAAAGAAAAAACCCCGCTGCGCAGGCTGGGCGAACCCGGGGATGTTGCATACGCATATTTATATCTTGCTTCGGATGAGGCGAAGTTCGTTAACGGGGCAGTGCTCGGCGTGGATGGTGGGCTGGTAATATGAAGGTAAAAAATGAATAATGTAGTTATCGTATCTGCTACAAGAACCGCTGTTGGGAAATTCGGGGGAAGCCTGAAGGATTTTAACCCCGGGCAGCTTGGTTCTGTGGTACTGAAAGACGCCCTGGGAAGGGTGGGTGTTGAACAAAACGAAGTAGATGAGGTCATCATGGGAAATGTCCTTTCAGCGGGTCATGGTCAGAATGTGGCAAGGCAGGCTGCGATCTGGGCAGGGATCCCGAAGGAGGTTCCCTCATATTGCGTGAACAAAGTATGCGGCTCGGGTTTGAAATCGATCATTCTGGGAGCACAATCCATCATGCTCGGTGATGCTGATGCTGTGCTGGCAGGGGGCATAGAATCCATGTCAACCGCTCCGTACGCGCTGAAAAAAACCCGCTGGGGAGCAAAGATGGGAAACGATGAAGTTGTGGATTTGATGATACATGATGGGCTGTGGGATATTTTCAATAACTACCATATGGGAATAACAGCAGAGAACGTAGCAGAAAAATACTGCATTACACGGGAAGAGCAGGATGAATTCTCTGCAAAAAGCCAGAATAATGCAGAAGCTGCGATCAAGGCTGGAAAGTTCAAGGATGAGATTGTGCCAGTAGAGGTTCCCCAGGCAAAAGGTGAACCATTCCTGTTCGATACGGATGAATTCCCGAGGTTCGGCACAACAAAGGAGACCCTTGCAAAACTAAAACCTGCATTTAAGAAGGACGGAACGGTGACTGCAGGAAATTCCTCTGGTATCAATGATGGAGTCGCTGCTGTTCTTCTGATGTCTGAAGACATGGCAAAAGAGAAGGGTATCGAGCCCCTGGCGACCATCAAAAGCTATGGGTTATGCGGGGTTCCTCCTGAAATAATGGGCATGGGACCTGTTTGTGCAGCCAGAAAAGCCATTGAGCGAGCTGGCATTGCCACAGGCAAACTGGACCTGGTAGAACTAAATGAAGCCTTTGCATCACAGTCCATAGCCGTCAGCAGAGAACTTGGCTTGAGCCCTGACAGGGTTAACGTTAACGGCGGCGCTATAGCTATAGGGCATCCCATAGGAGCCAGTGGAGCCAGGATACTGGTTACACTTATTCACGAATTAAGAAGGAGAAAAGGCACATACGGGCTTGCGACCCTCTGCATTGGAGGAGGTCAGGGTATTGCCATGGTGATAAAAAGATAACAGGTAAAGAGGTAATATAATGAGAAAAGAAGCAAGACTGGAAGGTAAAGTCGCTCTCGTCACCGGAGGATCAAGGGGTATCGGGATGGCTATTGCTTTGAGACTGGCTGAAGAGGGCGCAGATGTTGCCATAAACTATCAATATACAAAAGAGCAGGCTGAGAAGGTATCAAAGCTGATAGACAAGATGGGCATGACTGATGAGTTTGATAGATTATCCCTGATGATAGACCAGATGGTGACGAAGGAGCACGCAAAGGAAGTATCAAAGTTAATAGACTCTATGGGCAAGCACTCTATAGTATGCCAGGCAAACGTCAATGATTTTGAGCAGGTGAACAGGATGCGGGACGAGGTGGTAAAGCAGTTCGGTAAAATCGATATACTGGTCAATAATGCGGGGATAGTCAGGGATAAATCTTTTGTAAAAATGACGCCCCAGATGTGGACAGAGGTCTTATCTGTGAACCTGGACGGCACTTTCTACTGCACTAAAGCGGTTATAGAGGGTATGCTTGAGAGGAAGTACGGCAGGATCGTGAATATATCCTCGGTCATCGGGAGGATAGGTAACCGCGGGCAGGCGAACTATGCAGCCTCAAAGGCAGGGATGATAGCCCTTACACAAACGCTGGCAAAGGAATTTGCGGGCAAGGGTATTACAGTGAACGCAGTAGCGCCGGGATTTATAGAGACCGATATGGTAAAATCGGTCCCCAAAGAGATAATGGGGAAAATTCTCACCCAGATACCCCTTGGAAGACTCGGTAAGCCTTCAGAGGTAGCAGGGGCTGTGGCTTACCTCGTTTCAGAGGACGGGGCTTACATAACAGGGCAGGTTATAGACCTCAATGGAGGACTCTACATTTAAAAGTAAGATATTACAGCACCTGGGCTCTCACAGAGTCCCACAATAAAAATTAAAAAGCAATATTTTTAAATGTCTGCGGTATTGTGCAGCCCATGATACGCGTCTCTGATATTACAACATACCTCAAGTGCCCCAGAATGTGCTATTTTATGAGCAGGGGGCATGAACTGACAAAAGATATTACCCCTGAGTACCTGCAGCGGCTGCTGTTAAAAGAACTGGCTTTAACATACGGGTCGGCTTTCAATAAAGATGATAAGCCCTCCATCCTGAGCGGCGAGCTTGACCGGATATCAGGCGAGATTCGCACCATTTACAGGGCTGAACTGGCTGGCATAGATGATGCCGCGCTATCGAACGCCGTATCCGGCGTTAGCTCCTGTCTTGGGGACATATGCTCCGGTCTCTCATCGAGCGGCGATTTTTACGGACAGGAGTGCGCCGATATCGAACCCCTGCTCCATTCCGAGAAGTTCGGGTTAAGCGGCAGTCCTGACAAGCTTGTAAAAATCGATAGTAAACTCATTCCCTCGATAATAAAAACGGGTGCCATGCCTGAGAACGGCATATGGCAGGGCGACAGGCTGCAGTTGACCGCATACGCCATGCTTGCGGAAGAGAAATACAACTCCGTCATCGAGCGCGGTTTTGTGGAATATGCGCGCTGGGGCACGGTCAGGGAGGCGGTGATAAAACGGAATGAGCGCAGGAAGGTGCTCCAGATAAGGGACAGGGTCAAAAAGATACAGGAGGGCTTCATGCCTGAGCGACCCGGGGATGCGCCGTGCGAGAGGTGCGGGTTTAACGGGATGTGCGAGGTAAAATCGACGCTGGCGGCGAGGTTTTTTTAGGGAGATATTGAGACTGGAGTTCTCACAGAATGGCGCGAAAGTCACCTGTGGTCTTTAGGCTGCTGCTCTGCTGGGTATGGCCGGGAAGTGGTTGAAAAATACATTTCCTTGCAAAATTATATTGGCAGAGAAAAAGATTTATTGGTGAAAAACGCTATCAAGCCATGTACTCTTCAAGTACTGGGTTATGGGTGATTGTAGTTACTTTTATACTTAAACTCCCCTATCAAACCATGTTGGTAGGTATGCCAATGTGCAACACTTCTTACTTTATTGTCTAAAAACAACCCGAAATAATGCTGATAGAATTTTATCTCTTTCGGTTATGAAACTGCTTGAGATATTTAAAAATTATTGTATAATATAAGTATTTATTTTAATATGCTATTTTAGCCATCCTATTGGAAGGATTGGAGGTAGAGATTAAGATTCTCACTTAGTTTTCTAATTTTATCTTCTAATATAACCGGAACTATCGTACCAAGCTCAGGACGCTCTCTTTTTCGTATTGGTGTAATTATAACTTCATCGAGGTCTCGATGTTCGATTATGTAATTTATTTCGTGAATTAAGCTATATGCTTTCACTAAAATTTCCGCTTTGTCTTTGAGTATAAAAAGAAGCCCTGAATTTACTACTGATTTCCAAGCATCTGTATAAAATGGTATTAACTGTACTTTTTTTCTGCTTTCGTTAAACTCTCCACAATTCATGGGGTTTAAATATTTTAGAGTACTATCAGATAGTTCTAAGTTTTTAGATATTTCAAAATTTAGGGCTTTCTTTAACCCTTTCCGAAACATCTGATTTTTAACTTCATCATCACCCATCGGCTCAGATTTAAGGTGATATCTTTTATAATAGCGATAATTCGCCATATATAATTCAGAGCTTTCCGGAATTTCTACTATAAAAATCGCTTGAGAAGAATTATTAGGATTCTCAATGGAATAAATGTTATATCCTTCTATTTTAGGCTCAATAAGTGAAATAACATCTTCAATTTTTTCCTTAATACCTCTGGCATTTAACCAGTTTTTTGAGCTCGGAATTCCATTTTGTGCATCAATCCCATAAAAAATTGTCCCACCAAGTGTATTAGCAAAGGCTGAAATATCCTTTGCAATTTCATCATTGTATTTATCTAATTCTCTTTTGTACTCAATGAATAGGCTTTCACCTACTTTATCATTGAATAATCTTTCAATATCGTCTAATTTCTCAAACGGCATAATTTTCACTCGGCTCAATTTAAGGTTTAGTTAGTTCTTATGTTATTTACAACCATTGTTTAGTATGTGATAGATTATTAATACGCATTTTTAAAAAAGACAGCCCTATAGCCTCATGAAAAAATAGTCGATAGGTTCAAACAGGATCGTAGTCATAAATTTTGCCTAAGTCATCTTCTGATAGATGGAATTTCTTTTTAACGGAGCCAATCAATTTTGTGAAATCATCTGTTTTAAAATAGTTATAAGTACTATCATATTCTTTGCTCGGAAACATAAATTTCGTATCAAATAGCTGTCCGTTTAGTCTCCAGCTATCATTAATAGTGAACTTAACTGTCGCTACAACAAATTCTT
Source organism: Candidatus Methanoperedens sp. (assembly GCA_026552855.1). Lineage (GTDB taxonomy): Archaea > Halobacteriota > Methanosarcinia > Methanosarcinales > Methanoperedenaceae > Methanoperedens. The sequence goes on from JAPMTX010000041.1 coordinate 12,558, forward strand.
GTAAGTCCCGATTCGTTAAAGTTTTAACCCTTCTCCTTATAGAGATACCATGCTGAGCATGCAATCTTAGGCTTAGTGATGAATGTATTTCTCTTAATTCACAATATTTTAAATTCGGATCCTTCTCCTTGATTCTAATAAAATATATATATCCGGATTTCCCATTTTCACGCGGAACATATTTAAGTGGTTCTTCTTCTGACGGCTCCATTGTCGCAAACCAGATTGCAGTATATATATTATCAATAAAATCCAACCAAGGTGTTTTTATTCCGTAATGCTGTAAAATTGCACCCACATTCTCTCTATTGAATCTTGGTTTCTCGCTCTCTTTGAGTTTGTCTATTAGATAATTATAGGCTTTATATCTTTTTTTTAAAGTTATAATATCATTACTTTTACAATTTCTAAAAAGGCTAGGTATCATATTCCCATGATTTTCTTTTTGACCTCGCATGAACACTTTTGATATAGGTTTTCGCGTTTTTAGATATCCTGCGAATCTCACAAGGATTTGGGGTTCCTCTATACAGAGGATTGAACCATGTGGATTTTTATCTGGGCAATAGGTTACATTAAATTTTTGTATCTGTGAAAATTTAGCAAACTTTTTCATGTAATTCATAATTTACATTATATCAGGGGTGTCCATTAATTTAACTATTATATTAGGATGTTTGCTAATCGCATGATTTTTTCAGAAACTCGTATTAGCCTCAAGAGTAATATCTATAAAAAGCAAACTTAGAATTTTTTACCAATCTCATAAAAATCCATCTCCCAATCTTTACGGTCAATTATTGTACATTCGCCAAGCCGGGAGCGCTCCCCCTTCCATGCGCGCCTCCAAAGGTCCGGCAAAGCCGAATCCCTGCGGGGGCGGCGCGCCCCGAGGCGACCCTGCGAACTGCGCAGCGGCGCGGCTTTTTATTCGTAAGAGATTGGAGGGCTCGTAATGCATAAGACCCTCATTTATATGCATCGCCTCTATGCTGAACTGAAGTTATCCGGACTGTTTTAGTCTCATTATCAACAGAATAAAGAGCCCTATACTTACCAATCCTTAATCGATATGTATTACCTGGATATCCTTCCATAGGCTTTACGTCAAAACCAGATCTTGGTTGAATAGGATTCTTCTCAAATTCATCAAGTAACTTTAGAAATTTATTAACAACATAGTTTGGAACTTTTTCTAAATCTTTTTCAACTCTTTCATCGACCAGAACTTTATATGGAATTGTTTCTTTGCCCAATCATATCAGCATCCACTTAAAGCTCTTTTCTTTATTCGGGATTTAAATTCTTCTTTTGATATCGCTTTAAAATCAGCAAGGCGGCGATAATGTTCTTTGATATGTTCAGCGCTTATGTCCTCAATTGATATCTTATCCATGAGCATATTTAGAACATCATCAAAAGTCCAGTCACCGAACTTATAATCTGATAACCTTTCTTTCGTTTTCTCCTTTATTGTAATGGTCGTTGGCATAATTAAAACAATTGTTTTAATTGATATTAAAATTATCGATGCGGCAAATCTAATACCTCCCGGAATTTTGTAAGTGCCTGGAAGTGAGCGACCCCCCATCCAGCCTCGCCGCCGAGTGTTCGTCAAAGCCGAATCCCTGCGGGGACGGCGCGCCCCAGAGCGTGGGGAGGCGACCCTGCGAACTGCGCAGCGGCGCGGTTTTCTATTTGTAAGAGACGTGCAAAAATAGTCCTCCGGGACGTTTTTAGCGCATGTACGGAGGTATGTGACCGAACACTACGTAAAACCTATGCCCTGAAAAGGCGATAAACCAAAAAATATTCTTCTAATCTGAAAAACAGGCGCCAAAAAAGGAGAAATCAAACATCAGTAAGCTTTCGCTCTTTTCTCTATCTTCACGACCCCTATCAGAAGTCGCTGTTGAATACATGAGTTAGTGGGCACCAACCTTGGTTCTCTTTTCCTTGATTTCTTTAAAAATTTCATCCAGGCTTTCAGATAACCATTGAGATCGTTCCTTCGTGTAATCTCCCCTTCCCAAGTCGAAACTCTGGATAAACCTGACCATCCCTATCGGTCCGAGGTTTTTAGCAAGAACTTCCAGTCCCTCTTTTCTTATTTCGCTTATTGTTTTAGCTTTCATTTTCAGTTACCTCCATTAGCCATCTAACAGGGTTTTCAACTCTAACTTTAACAATGCTATCATTAGCCATAACCTTTTTCACAATCTCATCATCGGTTGTGAGCATAACTTCCGCGGACTTATCGGCGCATGCGAGATGAAGGGCATCTAATGCTTTCAATCCAACATTTTCAAGTTCAGAAGCCCTTCTTAATATGTTTTCATCAACAGTCACCCTATCTCTTGAAATTGCTGCAAGAACCTTTACACCTGTTTTTCTTTCATTATCAGGTATTTTAGAAATTTCATAATCTATAGCTTCACTCCCTACGAGCGCCCAATCATACAGACATCTATTTAATATCGCCAATATCGCTTCGGATTCAATCCTAATTCTATCCTGGCTTTGGTCATCAAAAGGTCTGTTTAGGCAACAGACGTCCATATAAACTCTCATGAATAATTACTTCCATAGCTCTTACTATTAGATAATAATTTGCTTTTATATACTTCGACTTTCATTGCCCTATTTGATAGATAAACAAAAACAACAAACGACCGATGGCAACCCTCATGCTCCACCCGTTGATGCTCCAGATTTCAATCGGGGATGGGTAACTTAACATATTCAGGCGAAAGAGAGGGATGCGATGAGATTCGAGTACAATCAAGTCATAAATCAAAACGAGATACACCTAATGCAGTAGAACGGATACAGTTACTCATTAGAATTGAGAAAGCTCAAAAAGTTAGAGTAAACGGCTCGAATTCTTGAGTTCAATATTTCCTTACGAAAAATCATCTCCCGCTATGAACGGTCAATTATTGTATATTCGCCAAGACGGGAGCGCCCCCGCCCCCAGGCGCGCCGCCGAAGGTTCGGCAAAGCCGAATCCCTGCGGGGACGGCGCGCCTCGAAGCGTGGGGAGGCGACCCTGCGAACTGCGCAGCGTCGCGGCTTTCTATTCGCAAGAGGCTTGAAGCTGCTCACGTAAAACGATTGCCTGGGATTCATTGCGATAATATCCATCAAAGGCACGCTCTGCAAGGGCAACGTATCGCCGTTGCATCACTTACAGATCACGGAGGATTACCCCCCCGCCCTGAAGGGAGCACGCAAAAGCGAACGTGCGCCTGCCCCCGCGAGAACAGCCTTTTCGGGAGGGGTTAAGCGCGTGTACGGATTATAGTGACTTTAGTAATTTTTTCTTTATTAAAGTACGTGAAATTATAAAATTGCTAAAAGCCGACGGTTGGTATCTTATTGCATCAAAAGGCAGCCATCAACAGTACAAGCATCCAACCAAACCAGGCAGAGTAACAATTGCAGGTCATCCGGGTGATGAGTGAAAATGTATCGTTTCCTTGTAGTGATCGAAAAGGCAAATAATAACTACTCAGCATATTCGCCGGATTTACCAGGCTGTGTGGCTACAGGCGCAACCCGCGAAGAAGCTGAGAAGAATATGTATGAAGCTATAGAAATGCATATACAGGGGTTACTGGAGGATAAATTACCCATTCCAGAATCAAAATCATTTGCGGAGTATGTAGCCGTTGCTGAAAAATCAAGTATGGAGCAGACGACCTAATAATAACTTGCAAAGTAACTTACGCTACAGCATTTGTTTTCTCTTTTGTATTCCTGCGCCTGAATAAAATACGGTAACCAGAATACCGAAAGAAATGCTAAACCATCGAGCATCGGCGCAAAGATGCTTCGCACCTTCCAGTGCGGAGTCCGTTACTGAAGGCGATTAAAAGCGATAGGATTTACGCGCATCTATCAGATTCTCTTAAACCAGATAATAATCATGCGCTAAAAATGGGCACGGATAGAGCTACAAAGAGAGACTACCGGTGTTACTTTAATCCTTAATCCGCAAGTCCGTATTTGATCAGATCAAATCCGTATTCTTTACGCTCCCCATTAATCATTGCCCCTACATTCAGCGCAGGATCATCAGCTTTATGGGCTATTGGATAGCACAGGGCAACATTTTTATCCGTGCCTGCATCCAGTTTAAACCCCAGTCCTGACTGACGAACGCATAAATTACTTAACCCAACTTCCCTGTCGTATCTGCTCCCGAGCCGCTTTCCGCTTTTAGAGACCATCTCTTCTTTAACGACATTAAAATCAAGGTTCTTCAAATTGTTATTTTTGACTTGCAGATTAATCAATAAGCAAGGTTTTGTTTCGGATGAGACGATACAATCCTGGAGTGTTTTAACCTCAGTGACCTGAACCTGGTACGGGGCTTCCGGGGTCTGGGTTGCAGTAGACTGGACAGCAGTTGTTTGAACCGAAGTTGGCTGGGCAGTTTCTGCCACCGTTTTCTCCTGGTTGCCTGTACATCCTGAAAAAAGAACTACTATTCCAATAACTGTAATAAGCATAATCTTTTTAAATTTCACCATAACAACACTGAGATTAAAATTTCTTACTTTGAGATAAAACTATCGGTCGGTTTTACGCTGCTCAACCCGGACTGGTTTGAAAGATTAAAAAGAGGGAACCCCAAAGAGAAGTTTCAAGCTTATCGGATGAAAAAAGCACAGCTTTTGACTGACCGCTGGTGCCAGGGTGGGGACAGTCATTTACGCTAAACACTACGCCAGTCCCAGACGTCTTCTGAGCCAGTCAGCAGACAACAAGCTGCGAAGGTCGTCTATAGTGACTTTGACCGCGTTCTCTCGTCGTCTTTTTTCTGAGTCAATGTCCCAGTCTTTGTCTTCGCGAACGAGAAGCAAAAGCTCACTTTGATGGTCGATGATATCGAACACCATGGGGCATTCAATTTCGTAGCCCGGCCCAACGCTATATCCCTTTCCTTTCAATATCATAATTTCCTCCTGTGTTTGTGTAGCAATCTCTATTATCTGATCAGAACTTCGCCCCTGTCAGTGTCTTTGTCTCAGTAACCCCCTTTATAGTCCGTATCTTGTTTACCACGATATCGCTCAGTGCCTCGTAATCCGGCGCCTGTACCTTCGCAATGAGGTCGTAATCCCCGAACAGAGGATGCAGCTCCTGTATCTCATCCCACTTTATCATCGTATCAAAAACTTTCTTCTCGGAGCCAGGCGCTACGTTTATTAACACAAAACCAACTGCCATTATTTTCACCAGTTTCTACTATATACTGAGGGGATATAATGTTTTCTAATGAATAAACGTGATTTTTTATCTCACGGTCACCCTGCCTGTCGCATTGTACTCCTTAAGCGAGGGATATTCAGCAAGCGTAAAGGTATAATCCCCGGACGTGTTGAACTGGTAGGAGAACCTGTCCATGTACTGCATGCGGCGGTTCTCGAACAATCCCTCTCTGCTGACCAGATAAACCCTCGACCTCTGGTTCTCCTCGTTTGTCCATATGATCGTATCCGACCTGTTTATGATAATATATCCATTATCTGCTCTACCGTCTACCTTGATCAAAGGCACGAATCCGTGTGCTACATCTATTTTTATGGTGTGGCTCTGCCCTTCTACTGTAGCCGCTGCATCTGTTCCTGCCGGGTCCTCAACCGGGATCCGTGTTGTATCAGCTTCAGATACGTTCGTTCCTGTTGCGTTTGCGCCGATATCCTTGGACTGTGTATACTGCGGTATCAGGTAAAAAATTAAAATAAGAATGTATACGATAACTCCACCGAGCACAAGGATATTCCTTCCTTTCTTTTTCCGGTGGATAAATCTCTGGATTATCCCCGGCGTCTGGAAGTGAGGTTTTCTTATCTCAGGTATTTTACCCTTTATGGACGGCACTTTAATCTGGATCACGCCCTCCTTGATCTCCTCAGCTTTTTTTGCCTCGGAGAAATCCTGGTACCAGTCGCACCTCGGGTTAAGGCAGAACTGCGACACCGGGATATCCACGAACCCAAGCCCTATGGCTTTCTTCAGGTTCTTTGTCTGAACGTCGCCCCCGCATTTCGGGCATTTTTCGGCGAATTTCATAGGCTGTATATATTATTGCAGGCAGTATTAAGATTAACGGAAATCTATATAAAACCCTAAAACTTAGCAAAAACGATGTACATTAAACCCGAGATACGGATCCTCGCCATAGACGATTCCCCTCTGATAAACGATAAAGTTACAATAATAGGCGCTTTTTTCAGGGGGGGTGAGCAGCTTGACGGTGTCCTCCGTTCGGAGGTCAAAAAAGATGGCATGGATGCCACGGATGCCATTATCCGTATGGTCAGGGGCTCAAAATATTTCAGCCAGGTACGGGTCATCATGCTTGACGGCATCACCTATGCAGGGTTCAATCCTGTCGATATAACCAGGGTCTTTAGTGAAACGAACATCCCCGTCATTGTTTTCATGCGCTCATGCCCTGATTTTGACAGCATCAAGCTCGCCCTCCGGCACCTGCCTGAATCAGAGAAGCGGTGGGATATAATCCGGCGCGCAGGCAGGGTTTATAAAATAGAGCAGGAGAATCCTGTATATATCCAGTTCTCCGGCATCGACCGGGAGAGCGCGTTTGAGATCGTGCGCGTCACTTCAACGCACAGCAATATCCCTGAGCCGCTGCGTGCAGCGCATCTCATAGCGACCGGAGTGGTGCTTGGAGAATCAACGGGTAAGGCGTAATAAAACGACTGGTGCTGATTACGCAAGAGTAGAGCAGATAAAAATATTAGAAGAAGGGATTGTTTTTACCTTCTTCTGACCAGCTCCGATACCACCAATGCCAGTATGGCAGAAACTATCTCAAATGCCGGCGCCTTTGTGGCTGT
>JAPMTX010000209.1 GCA_026552855.1 Candidatus Methanoperedens sp.
GTACGTTAGACACGCTGAGCCAAATGGCATTGTTCACAGCGGCTCTACACCAAATGACCCAAAATGGAATCTTCAATGGGGACCAAGGAAAATATACGCTCCTGAAGCATGGGATTATCAGAAAGGCAGTACAACTGTTGTCATTGCAATACTTGATTCCGGTGTTGATTATAACCATGAAGACCTAGCTGGACGTGTCTATCAAGGATATGATTTCGTCAATAATGATTCTGATCCTATGGATGATAGAATCAATTCTCATGGAACGCACGTTGCAGGAATAGCAGGTGCTATTATGAATAATAGCAAAGGTATTGCTGGCGTTGCGCAATCAAATATATTCGCAGTAAAGGTATTGAATAATAATGGTGATGGTACAACGGGTAACCTCGCGAGCGGTATCCGCTACGCTGCCAACAATAGTGCAAAAATCATAAGTATGAGTATCTGGGCATATATCAATGACCCGGATGTAGAAGCTGCTAGTAACTATGCATACTACACTAAAGGATCTCTGCTTGTTGCTGGATCTGGGAATAGCGGAATTGAACAAATATTATATCCAGCGGCTCTTGATACCGTTATTGCCGTTGGTGCAACAGATTCTAACGATCAACGTGCTTCATTCTCTAACTATGGTTCTAGACTTGAACTTGTCGCACCTGGAGTCGATATAAACTCGACAATTCGTAACAACCAGTATGCCAATGAGAGTGGCACATCCATGGCAGTGCCGCATGTTTCAGGTGTCGCAGCACTGATATGGTCGCAGTATCCTACGTTCAGTAATGAGAAGGTTCGAGAGGTATTGAGAAATACTGCTGTTGATCTTGGTTCTTCTGGCAAAGACATAGAATATGGTTATGGCAAGGTTAATGCATACGCAGCAGTTACCAGTAACATGCTTAGCAAATGGGGTTATAATCGCAGATTAACCATTGCTGGACTACTGGATAGAATCCTACACTCCGGGAGTAAGCGCAACTGTCTGGGTCGAGGTTGATTCCATTCCAGCCAGTCCGAATACTGCCAGTATCTATCTTTATTATGGCAATAGCTTCGCTCCATGGTCGAGCAACATCCATAATACATTTCTTTTCGGTGATGATTTTGAGGATGATGGCTGGACGGCTTATAGCTGGAATTTGTTTACAGGCGGATACACATTAGTATCAACTACGCAGCGCGACGGCAGCACGGGTAAAGTTTTAAAAAGTAATAGCAATACTGGTCAGACCCATATTGTGGCTAATGTAGCGGCAGATAACATTGTAATTGAGACTAACGTAAAACCGCTATATGATTCTGCAGGAACTATAAACTATGGTATTACATTCAGGGATAGCAGCAATTTCATAGGTGTTCGGTTAAGCAATCCATTTATCCATCAATCTCTCCCTATTAATGTTCGGATCACGTCCCTGACCAATCCAGATATCATATAAGGTAATCATATCCAATTTTAGACCC
>JAPMTX010000042.1 GCA_026552855.1 Candidatus Methanoperedens sp.
ATTAACGTCCCTGTAGTAATCTTCTTACTATTGGTACCCCTGTCAGGTGCGGAAATCTCCCAGATCGCAGCCACTACGGGCATTACTGGCAAAGTCGTTCGCCCTGGCGACACCGTTGAGTTTACCATAACACTACAAAAGATATACAACACCACAAAAAGCGTCTCAGTCAAGCTTTTTGTAGACAAAAAACCCGACAACTGGCTTGCAGGTTTTTATGCAGATAATAATCAGATCAGCCAGATAACCTTCCCCGCCGACTTAACTGCCTCAAAGCAGGTCGTATTAAGAGTACGGGTTCCGGTAAATACCAGCGATGGCTCCTACCTGATAAGGATAGGCTTACAGCCCTACGGCGAGGATGTAACCAACTATGAATTGATATATCGCGACTTCGCCGCAACCGTGGACAGGAACGCCATGCCCAACCTTGATATATATTCAAGCATCCCTGGCAGAAAGACCCACCCTGGCTCTCCTGTCAAATTCACAGTCACCCTGGAAAATAAATACGACAGCAGGGCGACAGTAAAGCTCTTGATGCTCTCAAAACCCGGTGAATGGGGCGTGGACATGCTCTCCTCAGACGGCGCAAGGATTACAAAACTGAGCATTCCCGCACAAAGTAAGCAGGATTTTGATATTATAGCCCAGCCCCCGGTCAATGCAACTGACGGAGATTACGAGATACTGATAGGAGCCTCTATGGAAAGCGGCAGCCAGATAATTTCACTGCCTCTGAGTATCAGCATCAATCCTGAGCTTGACCCGACACAGGCGCTGAGCGCGTATCTTGAGATACATTCAAGCATAGCAGGTCTTGAAGTCCGACCTGAGAATACGGCGGATTTTGAAGTATCCCTGAAAAACAGGTACGACCAGCAGCTCAAGCTGAACCTGAAGGCACTGGACAGGCCGGAAGGATGGAACGTTGAATTCCTCTCGGATACGGATGATACCGTGAGGCTGACCACGCTTGAACTGCCAGCCAAAGGTGAGCAGAAATTCAAGGTAAAAGTCAAACCCTCCCCGAATGCCAGCGATGGCATATATCCTCTACTCGTGGGTGCTGTTAGCGGAGATGACAGGAGCGTATCCCAGAAACTTGAGGTCACTGTCAACAAAGGTATTGAGAAAAGCCAGATACTCAGCCTTTATCCGAGCTACAGCGAGGTAACGCTCAATCCTGGTGGCTCGACTGATATCAGTGTAACCCTGAGAAACGGCGGGGATAAAGCACTGAGCAGCGTGCAGCTTGAGATACAGGAAGTAAGCGGCATCAGTACCCAGATAAGGAGCTTCGGGACAATAGACAAACTGGAAGCCGGTGAATCGAGGAATATCCCTGTTGAGATCACAGCACGGGCAGATGCAGGCTCGGGAATAAAAGAGATATTCATGCGTGCCAAAAGCGGCGATATTCAGGGCGAGGAAAAGAGCATCAAAGTCAATGTGGAAAAGTCGGGATCAAGTGGAGTGGCAGGAATCGGAATGGTAGTGCTGGCTATCATTGCACTCGTATTTATAATCCGCAAATTTGGAAGAAGATAGATATGGATAAAGAAATCAATCAAAATGAAAACATTATAGAAACAACAAATCTTTCCAAGCGTTTTGGTAAGCATAATGAGCTTATAGCAGTGGATTCGCTTAACCTTGACGTTAAAAATGGCGAAGTCTTTGGCTTTGTAGGACCTAACGGCGCAGGCAAGACTACTACGATGAAGATGCTGATAGGTTTGCTTGAACCGACAGGCGGTTCCGGGAAAGTGGCGGGATTTGATATCGTGAAGCAGGTTATCAGGATAAGGGAAACAACAGGTGTCTTGCCTGAGCCTGCGGGTTATTATGATAATCTCACGGCAAGGCAGAACCTGAGGTTCTATGCAAAGCTCTACGATATTGATGAAAAAACAAGAGAGAAGCGCATTGTTGATCTGCTTGAGCTTGTGGGTCTCAGCCGTGCCATAGACCAGAGAATAGGCGGTTTCTCAACAGGCATGAGAAAACGCTTTGGTCTTGCCCAGGCGTTAATAAACGAACCGGGTATTCTGTTCCTTGATGAACCAACCAGCGGAATCGATCCCCTGGGTGCGCAGATGATGAGAGATTTAATCAAGAAATTGAGCAAGGAGAATGGAGTGACCGTGTTCCTGAGCAGCCACAGCATGGCAGAGGTTGAGGAAATATGCGACAGAATAGGTGTTATTGCAAGAGGTAAGCTGCTTGCCGTAGGTACTGTGGAGGAGCTCAGGGATAAAGTGAGAGAAAAAGAAGGAGTTAGATACTCACTTGAAGTCCAGGATTTGCCAATGCAGAGGGTTATAGAGGGCTTGAAGGGAGTGAAAGGTATGCGTTCGGCCGAGTCGATAAACGGTCACATCTCGCTCCTTGCTGATATGGGCACACGAATTGAGATTGCTGTGGCTGTGAAGCGTATGGGAGGCGCCATTTCGAGGTTCGAGGAAGAGAAAATGAACTTGCAGCGCGTGTTCCTGAGATTGATCGAGGCGGTTTAGGATGGGATTTTTCATGAAACGGGATATTGATAATGTTCTTGTGATTGCACAGAAGGAGTTTGCTGATAGCATCTGGAGCCCAAGATTCTTTGTGATTTTGGGAATATTCCTGATTGCATTTCTGGTGAATGGATATCAATCAGGGCAGATTATGTCGAATAATGGCAATATACCGGGGTTTTCTCCGCTTACAATGGGCTTTTTGGGTTTCACATCACAGATGAGTACACTTGGTCCTTTGATGGCGATAGTATTAGGATTTGATGCAATAGTCAGAGAAAGAAAATCCGGTTCTCTTAACGTTCTCCTTACTCATCCTGTGTACAGGGACCAGGTGATTACGGGCAAACTTATTGGCATGATGGTAACCCTTGGTTTTGTAGTAGTAGTGGCTGTCGGAGCTTCCATAGGTATGATGCTTGGCATATCCGGTATTGCAATATCAACCGAAGTGATGGTGAGGATAATAGTTTTCATGATGCTGGCATTTTTATTCATGCTGACCTTTCTATCACTCTCAATAGCGACATCCGCTTTTACAAAGGAGTCCTCGGACTCGCTTATATATAGCATTGCAGTATGGGTAGTGTTGACCCTGCTGTTAGGAATGATTGCATATACTGTAGCGGGCATTGTCACAGGAGAACAGAAGTTTGGAGCAGCAGTAGTTTCTTCTGAGGATTACTCTTCTATTGAAAAAATAAGAAAAATAGAGCACGTCAGCAATATCATTATGTCCATATCTCCATCTACTCATTTAAACGAACTTATAAGGGGACAGGATGACATCTTTGCCATTCCTAGCAGGTCAGATGAAAAACATTCTGAGATGCAAGGTCTATTTGATACAGGTTTCACTCTTGAATACTGGATAGTGCAGAACTGGGTAAGCATAGTTATATTGCTTGCAATTCCGTCAATCCTGTTAATAATATCGTACATGGCATTCATGAGACTGGACATAACATTATGAGATATGAAAATGAGGCTATCAATGATTTGATGCTCTATCTATTGGAATGAACCAGCGTTCCATTTCCCGGCACAATTGTTCCACGTTAGGTATTTTAGCCGTTCCATCCCTTAGAAAGAATGCATGCGGATACGCATGACGAAAAATTGGAGGTGAAAAAGAATGAAGACATTAAATGTGTCATTGCTCTTGGTGGTCGTAATTTCGTTGGTCAGCACAGGCGTTGTAAGTGCAGCAGCCAATGGTGACAGTAAATCTGTTGCAGCAGCTGAAGGCCAGATAGGCAAGAATATACCTATGGAACCGGCGGCAATAATAACCATTACACTGGCTATTGAATATGCTATTCTAGCAATAGCCCTTCCATTGATGTACAGTGTGATGTATGTCCCAGAACTTACTGTATTGTTCTTAAAGGTAACAAATAGAAACAATGACTTGTGAATTTATTCGTCAGGATTTGTTCGTTCCATTTTTTGGAATTACTGTTCCACGTTAGATATTTTAGCCGTTCCATCTTTAGGGGGAATCTATGCTTCACGTATGATAAAGAGAACGGAAGTTTATAAAGTAAACCTGTTCAAAACATCCATGACCCGGCTGATCGTACTTTCTTTGATCAGAAAAGGAGTTTCAAGCGCACATACTAAAACCAAGGAGTATCCACATAAATGAAAAATAAATATTCTGACGCAAGATTTTCATTTGTAATAATATCTATAGTATTGACAGGCATTATGATAAGCGGTTGTATCCAGCAATCTGAACCTGATAGTAACACCAATAGCGGCTCAGGTGTAATCAGCAACAATAGTAATTTACCTGAAATAAACAACATAGAAACTGACGGCAGTACGGTTTATAATTCAGGTCGTATAAATAATGGTGGCAACTTATCTATTGATAATAATGAAACTAATGGAGTTACAGGTTCCCATGGCAGTCTTGGCAATAGTGGTGATTTACCCGGGAAACCTAATTGATTACTCGATGAAAAAAAACGTATAACGCTGACAGACCGAATCATTTCATCAGTAAATATCAGGGAATTCACAGAAATGCAAACTGAAGATGTGAAAAGAAGATATATTATACCGATGGTTTTCGGGGTATTGATAATTAACGTGCTGGTTAGCGGTTGTACTCAGCTTGCAGAATATGAAAATCGCAGCAAAATCCACAGCACAGAATACGTGGAAAAAAATAGTGAAGCCGGGAGCTCTGGAAGAAATTACACCAGCTATACGAACAATGAGTTTAATTTCTCAATAGATTATCCAGGTGATTGGAACGTTGTTCCCATGAAATCAAAAATAACATTCATTTCACCAAATAGATATGAAGGCGGGCATATTACGTTGACTTTGCAATTATTATCATCCAGAGATAGCGGCGGGACTTACAATTCAGTGGACGACGTGATCAGTGACCTGCTTGTTCAATACAGAGAACATAATGAAAATGTCAGTAACGTGAGCGTAATTTATGAGAGGGAAGAGATGCTATCAGGATCTAAAGGAAAAGAACTCAATATTTCATATAATCTATATGGGATGAATTATACGCAGACTCAGATCGTCGCAAGAGGTGGGAAGTTCTTTTATGTAATAATGTATATCGCTCAATCCGAGCATTATAATGAATACGCCGATGTGTATGAATATTCCAAACGTCATTTCAGGTTAATAAATAATTATTCTTAAAAGGAAGATATAAGATAATCAACAATATCATTATACATACTGAAATACATATTAAGGAAGTAAGTTTTTGATATGAACCGAAAAATGGCATCATTGATTGTGGTGCTTGTTATTACAGGAATTGTATTTGGTATCTTAAGTGCACAATGGGTGAGCCAGCGGCAATCTTCTGATAATACAATGGGCAGCCTGTTAATTTCAAATGATTCTTATATTAAAGTGGATTATAAATTTGGGAACGGAGTACTGACTCAAACGAGGGATTTCAAGGAATTAATGGCAGAAGATCGGGAAACGGCTGTGGATATTGCGCTTGCAGATCCTGAAGTGCAGAAGATGATCGAGGGTAAGAGATATAATATCCTCAGTGTTATGGATATAACATTTTCTGGAAAAAAAGATCAAGAAAGGAAAGCAGTTGTAAATATAAATATCGAAAATCAGTCTTTTATTGGTATTGTTGTGAATATGGATAAAAAGATGGTGGATAAAGAAGGAAGGGGAGCAATCACTGGAACCAATACGACACCCATCGAACAGCTCACTCCATTAACCAATGAAGAAAAACAAAAGGCTAAGGATATTGCTCTTGCAGATCCCGAAGTGCAAAGAATGATTAAAGACAGGAAATACAATATCACATTCGTAGGAGAAAAACCTTTTGTTTTTCAGGAAGGAGTTCTCAATCGTGGCATAATTGAAAATAATACGGAACAAGAGATAGAGTCAGGAATAGAGCCAAATTTAAGCCGATATATGCACAACAAGTATGCATCGATACAAATAATTATTAATGAATCTGATAATATGAAAGCATACATGGAGGTGGATGTGGATTTGAATGAGAGTGTCATGACGCGTCTAAGTTTTAAGAGACGCTAGTATGGAAGTGCATACCCTCATTTATATAGTTCGAAGCTGCTGGATTATGTTCATAAATATCGTTATCCCATGTGGGGAATATATTACGAAAAATAGTAGATTGACAAATATAATGGAACAAAAAACAGATTGATTTTATTATCGGGTAGAATATGATAATCGAACGAAAAAATATATTTGTCTCGTGTATGGTAATTTTATCCGCATTTATTCTTGTCAATAAATTGTTGCTTCCAACTACCATCCAGATTATGATCCAGAATGGATCGACGACGTTGAAAGAGATTCCTAATGTCTATACAATTATTGATATGATAGTTATTTCAGTTTCTTCATTTTTACTCGGAATCAGCATTTTCTATCTGCTGACAGTGAAACCTGAGACTGATACGCGACCCGATGTTACAAAAAATATGACTTTATCTGAAAGTTCAATGGGGTCTTTAATTATATCAAATACAGGGAGTATAACTGAGAAACAATCGGAAACGGACTCTGACGTGACGAAAATCGAAAATGTTTTGAATATTTTCAAAGGAAACGAGCAGCGTATCATAAAAGAACTTTATCATAATAGTGAACTGACTCAGGCAGAGCTTGCTGCCAGAGCGGATATTCCAAAATCCACTCTTTCAAGGATACTGGGGGACCTTGAAAAAAGAGGATTAATCATCAGATATGAAAATGGAATGAGCAAGATGGTAAAATTGGCGGATTCTTTTCAGAAGTAGATATCGCTCTAATTGAACTATAATCTCGAACCTTCGCTTATTTTGGCATCCTTTTCCCGCTTTTTAATCCCGACATAGCCTATTATCGCCAGCACAGCCCCGATGGCGAAAACTATCCCATACATGTACGTATATAGGTTCGTCACGTTATAAATCGGTCCCGATAGGAATTCGTTTGCAGACCGCATGAAATCCTCTTTACCCGACAGGATGCCTGTTGAGACGAGCAGTTGCTCCCTGTACTTTACGAGCACAAAAAACAAAAACGGGAACCCTGCGCTCAGAAGCGTCATGCCCACTTCTTTAGAAATAACAAGCGGGTCCCTTATAAGGTATACCAGTATGAACAGGCTCAGAACCACCCCGACTGCAAGATAAGGTATCAGCTTTTTAAGGAACTGGTTCATCTGCGCAGATATCACAAACCCCATGTCCTTTGTATTCCTGTCAACGACCAGCGACTTTATGCAATCTGTGGGAGAGCAGCCGTAGTCTTTGTAGTAATCCTTCAGTATGACATTCGATACAGCCTCTGATATGTACTGCGAGAGTGCCGCGTCCCCTTTTGCTTGCACCTCTTTGCAGTCTATGGTCAGGCTCTCATCCCCGATGGGAATAATAAGCCTGTCCGTGTTCTTACACTGCTGGATAATACCCTGGGTAATCTGCTGGTCAGTACCGCCCTTAGCCTGGGTCTCTGTGATCACCTTCGCTGTCAGTTCAGATACTATCGGCTTCAGGTTGTCGTATTCGGTTATATATACAAGACCGTAGACGAGTATCAGCGTCAGCACAAAAAATTTTAAAAGGGATTTCCCGATCCATGTTACGAATTTATTCTTATCCAATTCACATCACGCGCCATATCTTCAGTACAATATATAACAAATTGTATTGAATATTTATTAGGTTATACTTATATAAAGATTATGAGCGTATCCAGTGTATGAGCCCTAACCCGACTCATAGTCCACAGTTACTGCCGATTTTCTCGCTGCTGTCATGTACTTTGCCACTTCAATGTGAACAGGATGGTTCTGATATGCCTGTAGCACTTCCAACGAATCGAGCCTGATGATGAGCGCAATATCGTATGAGCGCCCGGAATGCAGGACATCGGTCCCGACCTCAAGGTGGCGGAGCTGCGGGATTTTCCCTCTCATACCCAGCAGGACATTCCTGGCTTTTTCAACACTTTTAGGGTTTCGGTCCTTCAGCTTGAAAAGAACTATGTGTGTTATCATTTTTCCACCATCAGCTTCCTGACAGGCTCAAGTATCTCGTTCATATACTCAGCAGCGGCAGCTTTTAAATCCATCGGATGGAGCTTCCGCGCCGCAAAATCAGATTCAAGTGCCTCGTAGCTGTTATAACGCAGGTCGCCGCCGTATTTTTCAGGGCGCTTAACAACTATCTCGGGGTAGCGCGGCATGATGTGGTATTTGAATAAGCTGAGGATGGGATTATCCTTGACCTCACCTTCAGGGCAGAACGCAGCTTTCATTTTCTTTTTTATATCCTCAGGCGTGTCGTCCACGGAGATGTAGTTGCCTTTGCTTGACGACATCTTCTTGCCGTCAAGACCTAACAGTATTGGCGTATGGATGCATATCGGCGCCCTGTACCCGAGCTCAGGCAGCCCCTCACGTGCGAGCATGTGGATCTTTCTCTGGTCGATGCCGCCCACTGCCACGTCAACGCCAAGATGGGCTATGTCCAGCGCCTGCATGAGGGGGTATATCATCTGCGATACCTTGGGGTTCTCCGCGTCCCTGCTCACCTCGTCCATACTGCGCCTTGCTCTGTTCAGCGTGGTACCGCGAGCCAGTTTCAGCACGTCCAGCATGTAGCCGGGTTCAAGCTGGTACGATGAGCCGAGTACGAATTTCGTATTTTTCTCATCAAGTCCGAGCGCAATAAAGCACCTCTTATTGTATTCGGCTATTTTCCGCACTTCATCCATGGTTCCCTTTTCATTGAGGTACGCGTGGATATCCGCAAGCAGTACGGTTATCTTAAAACCAGACTGCTGAAGGTCAAGGAGCTTGTTCACAGTGAGCACATGGCCCATGTGTATCTTCCCGCTTGGTTCGTACCCTACGTAAGCAGAGGGTTTTTTCCCCGAATTGATAAGTGCTTCCAGTTCCTCTCGCGTTACGATCTCTTCCGTGTTCCTGGTGATTAGCTCCAAGCTGTCCATGATCAAAAGCTCCTTTGGCTCAAAACCTGCCGCTTTATGTCAGGCATACTCATATAGTCTGCGATTATCCTAAAACTTAATAACATGGGGGTCAATTTAGAAGCCATTAAAAATACATGCTTTCTATCATAATACACCCGCAGGAATCCAAAATCCACGTCCTGCCGGTCAAAGACAACATAAAAGAACCCACTTTCCTGGGGATACTGACATTAAAGAAAACGCCTAAAGGCGCCCGCGTGGGTAGATTCAGGATAAAAAAGGGAGAAAAAGAAGAACTCAGGGCGCCTGATGAGGTCATAGAGCTTCTGCGCCTTGCGGATAAGATCCTTATCACCGAAGGTAACGAAATCTCGGAGGCGGGATTCAAGGAACTGCTTGACGCGTATCAACTGGATTACGGGTATTCAAATGCATGCAGGCTCTGCCTTCTGGAAGACAGGTACACGCCTCTGGACAGCATGTCCATCCGGTTCCACAAAGAGCAGATATGCGAAGAATGCGCAAAGAAAGAACTTATCCATGAAGCGGTTTTTTGTAAGATAGGAAAGCACGGAAAAGAGCGGCTTGTCAAGATATTGCTTGGGATACGCGACCTTGACAGAGTGCTTGCAATGCTCAGTCCTGAGAAACTGGACTCAGGATTGACGAGGTTCGATACGATAGAAGCCAGTAAGATCGAGAGTTCCTTCAGGGTAAAAGACCTGCCCATCCATGAAAAATTCAAAGAGATACTACTTTCTCAACTGGAAGAGCTGATGCCGGTTCAATCGCTTTCTGTAAAAGCAGGGCTCTTTGAGGGAAAGAACCAGTTGATCACCTCAGCTACTGCAACCGGTAAGACGCTCATCGGGGAGCTGGCTGGCACCCAGAATATCCTGAACAAAAAGGGCAAGATGCTCTTCCTCGTCCCGCTTGTGGCGCTTGCCAACCAGAAATACGGGCAGTTCACAAAACGCTATTCTTCTATCGCGACATCGTCCCTCCGCGTCGGGACAAGCCGCATAATAAAAGGTTCAAAAGGCATCAGGACATCCCTTTCTTCTGATATAATCGTTGGCACGTACGAAGGGATTGATTTTGTTATCAGGTCCGGTAATGCAAAGGCGCTCGGAGATATCGGGACGGTCGTGATAGATGAAGTGCATATGCTTGAGGACAAAGAGCGGGGTCACAGGCTGGACGGTCTTATCGCCCGCCTGAAGTTCATCGCTCCCGATGCCCAGTTCATCTATCTCTCAGCAACAGTGGGAAAACCCGGATGGCTTGCGGATAAGCTGGGAGCAGCGCTTATCGAGTTCGAGGAGCGTCCAGTTCCCATCGAGCGCCATCTCATCTTTGCGCCTGAGTTTGAGAAGAAGCGGCTGATCGAGAGGCTTGCAGGGCAGGAATATAACAAGAAATCCTCTAAAGGCTTCCGGGGGCAGACAATAGTGTTCACGAATTCGCGCCGGAACTGCCACCTGCTGGCTGACGGGCTTGGCGTCCGGGCGCTTCCTTACCATGCCGGGCTCTCTTACAGCGAGAGAAAGAGGGTGGAAGAAAAGTTCGGGAAAGGGGAGCTGCCTGTTGTGGTGACGACTGCTGCCCTGGCTGCAGGCGTTGATTTTCCGGCTTCACAGGTCATATTCGAGTCGCTCGCCATGGGCATAGAATGGCTTACCATACGCGAGTTCCAGCAGATGCTCGGTCGCGCCGGGAGACCGGATTACCACGACATGGGCAAAGTGGTACTGCTGGCTGATCCTGAGAAGAGGTTCGGAAAGGGGGACTCAGAGGACGAGATCGCTTTCAGGCTGCTGAGGGGAGAACTTGAGCATTTCGGCGTGGATTACGGGGAAGATGAACTGCTTGAAGAGACACTCTCCAATATCATTGTCACAGGCAAACTAACGGATATCAGGAAACTGGACGGACTGCTGCTTGGAGGGGGCGATCTTGATCACATACTGGATAAACTTGTAGAATACGGTTTTATTGAAAAGAGAGGATCAGGTCTCTTTCCAACGCAGCTCGGGCGGATCGTGGCATCCCATTTCCTGAGCGCCGAACAGACCTTCCTTATCAGGAACGCAGTGCTTGACGGTCGGGAGCCTCTTGATATAGTTACTGAGCTTGATACGCTGGATGCCGTCTATTTCAGGTATGCTTCACAGCTTTCGGAAGCGCTTGGGACTGATATTCCCACAAGGGTTTTCGGAGCAGGGCTGGATATCGTTTTCTCGGCAGACGGGATATCGAAACTGAAAGAGAATCTCCGCAGAACAGCGCTTGATTTTGCGCGCGAGTTCATGGCGTGCAGATGTAAGGATTCGCCGTACTGCGGCTGCGCAGAGAAGAAGTTCTCAACCCGGGTCGTAGAGCTTTGCGCTGAAGGTCTTTCGCCTGATAAGATCATAGCAGAGCTAACGAAGCGATACGGAGTTTATACTTATGGCGGCGATATGCTCAATTATCTTGACCAGGCAGCCAGGGCTCTTGAGGCAATAGAGCTGATCGCAGGGATATCTGGTAAGAAGGACTTGAGCGGCAGGGCGAGAGAACTGAGAGAGAGGATGGAAGGGTAGAGCCCGGCGATTTATAGTCTTGGTGGTTTCAAGGCCTTTTATTAACATAAGCTGTCTATTATTCGACAAATCTAGTTAGATTTATATACAATGGAATTGTTCTATAGCTTCGATGGGCAGGTAAACTTCTTTTTTAATACACTAACCCCCACTCCCCAACCTGCTCATCTTACTATTTTAGAATTCCATAAGCGTTCTCTGGTACGGGTCGTCCACTGCTTCGGAGAGGACATTGAACTGTTTCTTTATCCGTTTCATCAGGTTCGCCCTGAAATCCGGGTCCGGGAACAGATATGCCGGCTGCTTTACTACCGCCATGTCAGTCAGGTCGAATAGCCCTATTCCTTCAAGCTTGAGGGTACTCCTTGAGAAGCGCTTTGCAGCAAGGTAGAAGTATTCGCACGTGCGCCTGTACGTCTCGAAATATTCCAGTGCAGTTTTCGGGTTCACACATGTGTCCCACTCTTTGATCTCGATGCCAACGACGTAGAACCTCTCCGATTGTTTGAAGACTGCGATTATATCCGCAAGATTACATGCGCTTTTCCTGCACAGATATGGTTTGATGTACATCTCGCATGTGTGGAAGACAGGTATTCCGTGCAGGTGGATGGCGCTTATTATCTCATGGGAATTTATTGTCGCCCCGAAACTTGAGAACTTCATCTGCTGCAAGCATGCGGTAATCAGGGAAAAACATTGGGCAAGCGGAACGCACCTATGTGAGAAATCAGAAGGTTTGAGAATAAAATCGTAAATTGAGAAGAGCATTTCTTGTCTTGTATTTTTTGTCTTTTGTCCCAAAACTTTAATAGTATAATAGATAGTATGACTAAGTTTAGGTTATTAAAATCGGTTATAAGTAGAATACGTTATGCCAGGCATAGAGATTTTTTTTGATATCAGTGGAATATTATTTCTTTTGATAGTTTTAACCCTGCTCGTCAAGCCTTTTGGAACGTATATAACGAACGTATATCAGGGCAAACGTACTCTTTTAAGTCCCATTCTGATGCCTCTTGAGAATCTTATCTACAAAGCGGCAGGTATAAAGCATGATGAAGAGATGGACTGGAAAGATTATGCTACGTCTGTACTTTTATTTAACGGTCTGGGATTAATCGTTTTGTTCCTGATACTGCTGCTCCAGGGAGTCCTTCCTCTCAATCCTCAGGGGCTATCGGGATTTTCCCTGCCTCTTGCATTCAATACAGCCGTAAGCTTTGTCACAAATACCAACTGGCAGGCATATAGCGGCGAATCGACAGCAAGTTACCTCACCCAGATGTTGGGACTGGCGGTACAGAACTTTCTTTCCGCTGCTACGGGTATATGTATAGCGATCGCCTTAATACGCGGCTTTACCAGGCATACTTCTCAAACCATTGGAAATTTCTGGCAGGATATGACTAAAAGTGTGTTATACATCCTGCTGCCCATTTCTATCATAGCAGCTCTGTTACTGGTCTCTCAGGGCGTTATCCAGAATTTCAATCCTTATACAAATAGTCCGTTACTCCAATCCTTTCAAACACTGGACGGACAAAGCATTAACAATCAGATGCTCCCTATGGGACCGGTCGCATCCCAGGAAGCAATAAAAGAGTTCGGGACGAACGGCGGCGGTTTTTTCAATGCAAACTCAGCGCATCCTTTTGAAAATCCCACCCCATTAACCAATTTTCTGGAAATCCTTCTTATTCTTCTTATCCCTTTTTCTCTTACTTACACGTTCGGGCGCTTCGCAGGAAATACCAGGCAGGGGTGGGCTTTATTTACAACAATGATGATGCTGTTCATAGTATTCCTTGGAGTGCTGTACCTGTCCGAGTATAGTAGCAATCCGCTCGTGCAGAGGCTGGGTGTTAACGGTTCTTATATGGAGGGCAAAGAGGTCAGGTTTGGAATCGGCGGCTCGGTTCTCTTTGCCGTCAGCACAACAGCTACTTCCTCAGGCGCTGTAAACACAATGCATGACTCATTAACGCCCATAGGTGGAATGGTCCCGATGCTGCTTATACTGTTAGGTGAAGTTGTTCCCGGCGGTGTTGGATCTGGACTTTACACAATTCTTGCCTTTGCGATTATAGCGGTTTTCATTGCAGGTCTTATGATAGGCAGAACGCCAGAATATCTTGGCAAAAAAATAGAGGTCTTTGAAATGTGGATGTCGGTGTTAATCGTCCTCACCTCGGGCGTTCTGGTACTCATTTTTGTTTCTGTTGCACTGGTAACATATGCGGGAATTTCCTCGATTTTGAACCCTGGTCCTCATGGTTTAAGTGAGGTGCTCTATGCTTTTGCCTCTGCATCCAATAACAATGGCAGCGCGTTTGCCGGGCTTAATGCCAATACTCTTTTTTATAATTTGTTGACAGCCCTTGCAATGCTTATCGGCAGATTTGTTCCGGCAGTAGCTGCGCTTGCCATGGCAGGGTCTCTTGCAAAGAAAAAATATATTCCACCGAGCATCGGTACGCTTCCAACACATCAAATTCTATTCGTTTTATGGCTTGCCTTTGTTATTCTGATTGTTGGAGCCCTGACGTTCTTTCCTGCCCTGTCGCTGGGACCGATTGTCGAACATGTGATCATGCATGCAGGTCAATAATATGACTAAGACAAAAAATATAACAATCTTTGAATCTGAACTTTTACGCCATGCCCTGTGGGAGTCGTTAAGAAAGCTTAATCCCCTCAGCATCTGGCGGAACCCTGTCATGTTACTTGTGGAAATCGGAAGCATTATTACAACTGTGAGTTTCTTCGCAGGCTTATTTTTTAAATCAGGCGAACCTTCCTGGTTCACCGCAAGTGTATCCTTATGGCTCTGGCTGACTGTGATTTTTTCAACTTTTGCAGAGTCGCTTGCAGAAGGGCGGGGAAAGGCACGCGCTGAGTCGCTTCGTAAAACGCGCACAGAGGTAATGGCAAAAAAGCTTGTAGATCCAAAATCAAAGGAGAAATACGAGTTAATCTCTTCTGCAAATCTTCGTAAAGAGGATTATGTCCTCGTGGAAGCAGGGGAGATAATTCCCGGCGATGGTGAAGTGGTTGAAGGCGCAGCCCTCGTGAACGAAGCATCTGTCACAGGTGAGTCGGCTCCGGTTGTGAGGGAATCAGGCGGAGACCGAAGTGCTGTAACAGGCGGGACAAAAGTCATTTCCAATCAGATCGTCGTACGCATAACAGCGAATCCTGGTGAGGCATTTCTGGACAGGATGATTGCCATGGTGGAAGGTGCAAAGCGGCGCAAAACACCGAACGAGATCGCACTGGAAGTACTGCTGATCTCTTTAACAGCGGTCTTTCTGCTCGTGGTTATCAATTTCAGCTCCCTATCCATATACAGCGTCCAGGCTGCTGGACAGGGTACTCCGGTCTCGCTTACTGTGCTTATTGCACTTTTTGTTTGTTTGGCACCAACAACAATTGCGGCGCTCCTGCCTGCTATTGGAATTGCAGGTATGGATCGGCTCTTTCAGAAAAATGTGATAGCACTTTCGGGGAGAGCTATTGAAGCGTCTGGAGATGTAGATATCCTTCTCCTCGATAAGACAGGAACAATTACCCTGGGTGACAGGCAGGCTGTGGAATTTATCCCGGTGAGCGGACGTTCTGAGCAGGATGTTGCCAGTGCAGCATTACTTGCATCCCTGACTGATGAGACGCCTGAAGGAAGAAGCGTAGTCGTACTGGCAAAAAAGAAATACCAGATGCGCATGAAAGAGCTGCCCCGCAGTGCGAAATCAATTCCATTTAGCGCTCAAACACGCATGAGCGGTGTTGATGTAGATGGGCAATCGTATCGAAAAGGCGCTTCCGATGCAATTACGGAGTATGTCAAAAGCAAAGGAGGAAATACACCCCCTGAGCTTGAACCGAAGGTGGAAAGTATCGCAAAATCGGGCGGGACACCTCTTGTTGTATGTCATAATGCTCAAATCCTGGGCGTGATACATCTTAAGGACATTCTAAAAGGCGGCATCCGTGAACGATTTGCTCAGTTGCGGAAAATGGGTATCAAGACAGTTATGATAACAGGTGATAACCATCTTACGGCAGCAGCAATTGCCGCAGAAGCAGGTGTGGATGATTTTCTTTCAGAGGCAAAACCTGAAGACAAGCTTCGTTTGATTCGCGAGAATCAGCAGCATGGTCATATGGTAGCCATGACAGGAGACGGCACAAACGATGCACCCGCACTGGCGCAGGCGGATGTGGCTGTAGCAATGAACACAGGAACACAGCCGGCCAGGGAAGCGGCAAATATAATAGACCTGGAAAGTAACCCGACCAAGCTAATGGATATTGTCGAGATCGGAAAACAAATACTGATAACCCGGGGGACCCTGACAACATTCAGCATCGCCAATGACATAGCAAAATATTTTGCAATAATACCCGCAGCCATGGTCTCCATATATCCTCAGCTGGATATTCTCAATATAATGCATCTTGCAAACCCGTACAG
Organism: Candidatus Methanoperedens sp.; assembly: GCA_026552855.1. Lineage (GTDB taxonomy): Archaea > Halobacteriota > Methanosarcinia > Methanosarcinales > Methanoperedenaceae > Methanoperedens. The sequence goes on from JAPMTX010000042.1 coordinate 16,050, forward strand.
CGCGATCCTGTCGGCTGTTATTTTTAATGCCATCATTATCCCTATGCTGATACCCCTTGCATTGAGAGGCGTCAGATACCGCCCGATGCCTGCTGAAAAACTATTGATGTACAATCTTCTCATCTATGGGGTAGGCGGGATAATAGCTCCGTTTATAGGAATAAAAATTATTGATATTCTAATAAGTGCGTTTATGTAATTAAGGAGGATAGTAATGAAACAAATAAAGATAGCACTAAAACTCTTTGCAATCCTGATAGTACTTGTCGGCATTATCTACCCTGTTGCAGTAACCGCACTGGCGCAGTTATTTTTCCCAAAAGAAGCAGGGGGAAGCCTCATATATGATTCGGGTGGGAATCTCACAGGTTCAGCCCTGATCGGGCAGCCTTTTTCAGACCCGAAATACTTCTGGTCGCGTCCTTCAGCCACTTCAGGTTATCCATATAATCCTCTGGCTTCCGGAGGCTCAAATCTCGGACCCACAAATAAGGATTTGATAGGACAAATCTCCAATAGAACAGAGCTGCTGAAGTCATCCGGTATCCAGGCTCCGGTACCATCGGACCTTGTGGAGGCTTCAGCAAGCGGTTTAGACCCTCACATCAGTATGCAATCCGCCCTGATACAAATACCCCGTGTTGCCGGGGCACGTAATCTCGACGAGGAAACGTTACGTGAACTGGTGCTTCAACATGTTGAGGAAAGGCAATTTGGATTTTTGGGAGAGCAACGTATTAATGTCTTAAAATTAAATCTTGCTCTGGACGGTATGAAGTAGATTTTAATGATAGATACAGAAGAAAGACCGGAACCAGAATCACTTCTTGAAATTGCCAAACAGGAAGAAACAGCCAAAAAACGCGGAAAATTGACCATCTATTTTGGTGCCGCACCCGGTGTCGGGAAAACCTATTCCATGCTCTATGATGCCAGAATGCGTAAACAGGAAGGAATAGATGTTGTTGTCGGCTACGTTGAAACACACGGCAGGGCAGAGACCGAAGTGCTCCTTGAAGGTCTGGAGACTGTTCCACTCGTTGTTACTGAATATAAAGGTATACAGCTTGCAGAGATGAATTTAGATGGTATTCTGGCGCGCAGACCCAGGCTCGTACTTGTTGATGAATTAGCCCATACGAATGCCCCCAACTCCCGCCATGCTAAGCGCTATCAGGACGTAGAGGAGCTTCTGAACGCAGGGATTGATGTATATTCAACCCTGAACGTGCAGCACCTTGAAAGTTTAAATGATATCGTCTTCCGTATAACAGGAGTTCGTGTCAGTGAAACTATTCCGGACACTTTTTTCCATTTAGCGGATGAGATCAAGCTTGTGGACCTCCCTTTTGAGGAGCTGCTCAAGAGATTGAAAGAAGGAAAGGTTTATACAAAGGATATGGCAGAAAACGCCGTAAAGCGTTTCTTTAAGCCGGGGAATTTACTTGCACTTCGTGAAATGTCGCTGCGGCTTGTAGCAGGCAGTGTAGACGAGAAAATGGTCCAGTACATGAGGGCCCATGCAATCGGCGGGCCCTGGTCTGCTACAGAGCGTGTTCTGGTAGGAGTATTAGCCAGTCCTTATGCTGAGCAACTGGTCCGCTCAGCCTTTCGCATAGCCTCTGATATGAGTGCAGAATGGGTTGCACTTTATGTAGAAACTGCCAAACATACGCAGTTATCCGATAAAGAACAGGAATGGCTTAAAAATGCCCTGGATCTCGCTGAAAAGCTGGGTGCGCATGTCGTCTGGGTCAAAGGGGATGATGTTGCTGAAGAGATAGCCCGCTATGCACAGAGCCATAATGTGACAAAGATCGTAATGGGCAAACCCAGGCGTTTTGGATTGTTTCCTTCTCTGGATCGAAAGATCATGGTACGGACAAGAGATATCGATATTTTCCTCTTTGCAGGCAAGAACGAACAACCTGTACCTAAGAAAAAAATAGGTATAATCAATCCGCTAAATTATATCATAAGTGCAGTTGCTGTTATTCTTGGTTCTTTATTCGGTTTTCTTTTAAGAGATATTCTTGGTCAGATTAACTTACTATTCTTAATGCTTCTACCTGTCGTATTGATCGCTATTTTCCTGGGGCGCGGCCCGTCTATCTTTGCAGCGATCTTAAGCGTTATCATTTTTGATTTTTTGTTTGTTCAACCGTATTTCACCTTTGCTGTTTCAGATATAAAATATTTTTTATCTTTTCTCATGTTCATTGGGTTTGCCTTTGTAATAAGCAATCTCGCGTCCAACCTTAACTACAAGGTGCAGCAGCTTCAACAAAGCGAGTCTAGAAATACAACTTTATATGAATTAAGCCGGGACCTGGTCACAGCCCAAAGCATTGAACAGGTTTTACACCTGATGATTCATCATACAAGACAAATTTTCCCATGCGACATGGCTATTCTTCTGCCTGAAATTGGACAAGTTTTGGTCAAGGCTTCTACAGACAGGTTTCAGATAACCCCGAAAGAACTTGGTATAGCAACCTGGGTCTGGCTCAATGGCGAACCTGCCGGTATGGGGACGGATACGCTCCCCGAAGCATGGGCGTATTATCTTCCCATGAAAACGGCAGATACAGTAAAGGGTGTTGTAGGATTTCATTTCGACGCTCCTGAGCAGGTTCTTACCCCTGAAAATAAGGTTGTTCTTGATACCATTGCCCGCCTCGGGGCTCTGGCGATCGAAAGAATTGGTGGGAAGGAATGATCTGGTATCCTGTATGGTATCCTGTACTTGGATTGAATGCCCGCCAGACCTGCCCATGATACTATTTCAATTTTTAATGAGCTGTATGATTTGCGGCATTAATTCTGCCTGATCATTTGCCTCAATTGGAAACAATGACCAGGTTTTAAGGGTTCTAACAGTCTTCCGCGTGATCAAACCCCTTCGCTCAAGTCCTCTGACCTGAACGGATACCGCCGACGATGATATATCCACTCTTCTCCTTAGTTCACACAGTTCAATCCCTGGCTCCCGCCGGATTATTTCAAGTAATTCATCCTGGGTCATGTCATCCCATTTTTCTGGCAGCAAGCTCGATAGCCTCAAAAATGCTGTCCCTTGGTATGATGGCGGCTACAGGTATTTGCAGCACTTTTTCAATCGTGGGGCTGACTATTGGTGCGCATACCACTGCTTTTGCACCGTCCCTT
>JAPMTX010000114.1 GCA_026552855.1 Candidatus Methanoperedens sp.
GGGTATACCGTGACTTTGATGCCGGGAAGAAAAAAGAGGCGGAGAGAGTAGTGGAAGAGTGCGAGGAACGATATCTACTGCTACTGAGGCAAATTTGATTTTATCGGAATACCCCACAGATCTGCTGTGGGGAGCTTCACTGCATCCCTGCTCGTTCTTATGCTCTCAAAAGGCGATAGATTCCAGAACAACCTCGCAAATCCAAAATTTCGGCGCCCTACATGAATCCAAAACACTGCTCGCTTGCGAACAGCGCATTTGAATTTTCATGGCCAAATTGGGCGTGTTGTCTATAATTTGTCATTGCTGAGCATAGAACCCATTGAAAATAATAATTATTGGCGGTTTTCCAGAGATCAATTTAAACCGTTCACTTGCAAGTGAACACTTTACAAAATTATATACTTTATATTACTAAACAGACATCTGAGGTGAAATCTATGAAATTTAGAAGTACAAAAACGAAAATTGGGGCAATAGCACTGCTATTGCTGGTGTTCGGTGGAGTGCTCTTGGTTGGGGCAGGCGCAAATAGAGCATTAGAAATTCCTGTGCCACTGACCAGCGCTGCAGAAATAGCATCAGATTCGACCAGTGGCCTCAATATCGCAAACAAACAGCCTGATCAACTACCAGTAAGACCTGGAGGCATAGCACTTCCAAAACCAGAACCAGTTAATGATTTGTTACAAATCGTTAATGATACAACGCAGCAACTCAACATACTCGATCCAAAACACCCCGACTTTGGGAAGATTCCTTTGCCTCGCAGAGAAAGGCTACCTAGCAAAACTCCTGGCACAGGAGATTATGGAACGAGTGTCGACAGATCGCTGACTGGAGTGCTAGGAGTATATGCAGGGCAAGAAGTACAACCTTCGCTCACGTTGCCATCGGCGCCACCGGATAGAACACTTTACGCTCCAACCCTTGAAGCTCCAAATTATGCGGCTTTAGAATCGGTCACAGCGTATTGGAGATATGCAGGGATGAGCTCAACAAGTCGAGGTTGGGGAGTCTGGGATCATACTACAGGTGGCTGGGCGGTCTTTAAACCAATGGACTCAACATTCCTAAGCAATTACGTCAGAAGCTATCCAGAAGGTCAGCTATACTTCACTGAAGTTGTATATACAAGCAGCGCCTGGCGTGTATTGCTATACAATTTCAATACTGGCGCATGGGAACAGCAGTACAGTTCTACTGGCAGTTCAAGCAGAGTAGATGGTTGGGATGTCTGGGAAAGCTACTTTGGTGGTACATGTCCCTCCGTTCCAAATGTTGAATCTAAAGAGTTAAAGGTATTTGTAAATGGGCAGTGGCCTTATGTTACCTCGACCTATGGTTCGCTACTTGATTACCAAAACTGCGCATATGCAGAGAATATGGTATCACAGTACTATCATTGGTCGGTAGGTCCATAAACGCCCCTCCCAATTTTTTATTTTTTTATTTTGGAATTAGAATTCAATAAACTATAAAATAAAATTCAAAGGGGGTGTTAAGATTAAGATGGAATCCTCCATCAAAACATTCGCAAGTCTTATATTTAAAGACCTTGCGCGTAGTTGCATAAGGACAAGAATGAAGAAAGTAAATTTAATTCCAATTATCATACTTTCTTTTCTGTTGAGCGCAAGCACTGGATGTTTACTAAAGGAACCCAACATGAAACAGCCGCCTTCACCAACGGAATTCTTACCTGATATCGAAATATCTGTAGATAATTTAACTCCCGTAATGAGTAAAGGGAGTTCTTCCACACTAAATCTTACAATAATCGGGATTAATGTTACAAGTGGGCTGCCAATCACACTCGATTATGGGATAGTAGGATGGTATCCAGATGGAACTAGTAAAGAAAATCCACCTGAAATTAGTCTTAATTTTAAACCACAACAAATAGTTTTTCCTAAAACTGTAACCAGAACCGAGCCTACTTACAGATTATATTCAAGCTTAGCAATTACAGCAGCTTCGATATCTCCGGACGGAGATTATTTTATCAAAATAAAGTTACATGATAAAAAATTAAATATATCTGCACCGACTATTCATTTAAAGTTGGGCAAAGGTGGCAAGTTACCTACACGAAATTTTAGCACTACTTAAATCTAAAGCAGAACAAATAGGTTAAATTAGAGATATGTTTAATGAAATAAAGCTTGATGGAAAGATGTTTGAAGTACTTTCTTCCGGAACCCGAAGGAAAATTTTAAAAGAACTTTCTATTCAGCCGACTACAGTTTCAAAGTTGTCCCGAACGATGGATATACAAAAATCTGCAATATTCAATCACATGGTTATTTTAATAGATGCTGGATTGGTAAATAAAAAGAACACAAATAATGAATTTGTTTATTATGAACTTGCTGAATCTGTTACAGATTATAAGATTTATGTGTTGCTAACATCTTCGGCTCTTTTAATAATAGGTGGATTCGTAGAGATTTATAAATATATAAACAATATTTTACAATCTATTAGTAAACCACCTGAAGGTTATCCTTTACCACGACCTCCTCCCCTTCCTCAACCTGCAAACGAGTCGTTTTTATCGTTAATGTATAGAGAATTATCGAGTGAGTTATTTATTGGAATTAGTCTAATCTTCGTTAGTCTCGTCCTATTTTACTACTCATCGAAACTAAAGAAGAACAGATACAAATTTTGAGGTAAATATTGACTACTGTTAAATTTTATACTATATTGTCAATGGCGGAGAAAGTGTCCCGATCATGGGGTATCTTATCTGGTTCTCTGTAAAAGAATCGAGAAAATCAAGAATACAATTTGACAACTTGTCGGAGCATCTTCAACCGAAATTTAATACTGTTCGGCGCCGCAAAAGAAAGTAAATCCCTATCAGCAGACAGAAATCACAAGCCATCGAGCATCCACAGGATGCCCCACAAATTTCATTGCGGGGTCGTGTGACTGAAGGCGATTTATAACTTTCAGACAGGATTCACAGGAATGACACGAAAATTATCCTGTAGCTCCTGTTATCCTGTCGAATAGGCGCCTCCAACTGTAATTTTTTATGACAATAAGTGCTTGTTTTGCTTAAAATTAGAAAATAAAGAATTTACCACAGGCTCAGGTCTATTCTTTCCTTTCAGCCTCCATGATACTTACCTTCGGCGCACAAATACCCCTTCCCGAAAATTCATCCCAGGCTCTTTTCGTAACATCGGACTGGAACTCGAACTCGTTTCTCAGGTCGTTCACATAAGCCTTGCCCCTGAGGCGCCTGTAAAAAGGATAATCCTTCAAAAGAACTGTATAAGGACGCTTCTTAGAAACATACACGTATTTCGAGGTTATCATCGCCTCTTTCAGAATTTGCATGGCGCAAGCAGCGTCAGAATCCGAATCGATATACAGGTCAATTACCGCCAGCAATTCATGAGCTCCTGCATTGGCATTTGATACTGGTTGTGTAAAGACCATAAAATTCGGCGCAAAAACAAGATTATCATCAGGCGTAACAAGTTTTGTAGCTCTCATTCCTATATCGCTGACCTCGCCATAATATTCCCCTATCTTTATTTTATCTCCAACCTGATAGGGTTTTTCAAGAGTGATTACTATACCTCCTATCACATCAGCAAAAAGGTCCTTAAGACCAAAACCGATACCTGCGCCAATAAGACCAGAGATAGCTATAAGCTGGTTGGGGGATAGGTCCAGTATATTCCCCGAAATATGATACAGTGCTATTCCATAGATTGAAAATTTCAAAATCGGTAGCATCATTTTCACAGAAAACCTGTACCGGTTTACACGCTCTGAAAACCTTATAAGGATAAATGATAGTACTCGAACAAGGATATAGGCTAAAATTAGTACTATTATGGAATCCAATATAGTCATGGCATCGAATTCCAGAACTTTAAATATGTTATCACTCCCCATTTACCACACCAGCCGTGATCTTTTCAGGAATTCCACTATACTTCCCAAAGCTTCAGGATTGATCCTGCAATTATTATCTTCCATTACTATCAATCCCTGTTTTAATAATCTGAAAATTATCTCATCTATCTGATACTCGAAACCTTCAATTTCCGCAAGTTCTATTTTCCCAATAGAGTCCATTGAAAGGATAATGCTCAAAATAAAAGATTCATCATAATCAAGGTCAATATTAAAAGACAATTCCTTTACATTACCGGGTTTGATAAC
>JAPMTX010000115.1 GCA_026552855.1 Candidatus Methanoperedens sp.
CGGTTCTATTCTCTTCCAGAATTCGTCAGATATCTCGTAGTCGTGTCCGATTTTTCGTGTTGTCATTACTCCACATTACCCTACATCGCGATTCTTATATTTTTCGGATAGGCACTAAGACCATCGATATTGGGTGCCCCAATCCCAATTGCAAGAAGATTTTCGAATATCCAGTGGAATCATGAACACCGAACCTCCCATCATCCCAGTCGAACCCAACCCCTTCTGGCGCGAGAACGCCCGCAAGCTCGTGGCTGAATCCGTCTCTACCATCGAGGATGTCGCAAAGCAGCTTATCGCCGTGAACAGCCTGCTTGAAGGCATCTATTTCCATGCCATCGCCTTCTCGGATGTAAAGCCCGTGCTTTCCGGCTGGATTGCCGGCGTTTACCTTGCGCCCATTTTGCTCTGGCTCCTGAGCCTTGTTTTCGCGGTGCTGACGCTTTCGCCGAAAGCTTATTCGATCAATATCAACTCAAGCCGGGACTCAAAAGAGAGATTTGAGGAGATCGTGGCGAAGAAGCACGGGATGCTTAAGTGGTCTGAATTTTTCCTTATTCTGAGCTTTATAGCGCTCTTTGCTGCGGTCGCGCACTACCTGCTTGCTATACCTGTGAAAATCTGATCTTGATAATCTCTGGACTGATCTTAAAATTCATGTAAAACTTGCACTGTGTTGCACAAAATTAGCAACTTTCGTGCAATATGATGCAGAGTTTTCCAAAATTACATTTGCGCCATAAGTCGCAGCGGTCCGCCGCGGGCGAAGTGGAACCTCACCGCAAAGAGCGCAAAGGACGCAAAGATTGGAGTTATGCTTTGCGTTTCTTTGCGTCCTCTGCGGTGTAAACATAGATTGTAAAATATTGCCTACAGATGCCGATGAATTTGCTCTTACGGTTATATAATTCATAGCGTGCGAGCCCACAGATAACGAAAATCTGCGTTCATCTGCGTTCATCTGCGGTTTCTCTCTCGATAAACCCATACAATTTTGCTCTAATACGAATACCTCTCCTCCTTCCACGGATCCGCTCCGCTGCTGTACCCCCTCTCCTCCCAGAAGCCGGGCACCTGCTCCTCGGTGAACACCACCCGCCTCACCCATTTCGCGCTCTTGTACCCATATTTCTTCGGCACAACGAGCCGCAGCGGACCGCCGTGAGCCACCTCAAGCGGCTTGTCGTCGAGGATGTACGCGAAAAGCACAGCAGGCTCCATCAAATCCACAAGTGGCAGGCTGGTTGTATATCCCCCGTCAGCCTCTATCGTTGCAAAATGGGCATTGCTTTTGGGTCTCACAAGCTTTGCTACATCGCTGAAGCATACCCCTTCCCATTTCAGGTCAAACCTGCTCCATCCTACCACACAGTGAAAATCGCTGACCTGCGCCGTCTTCTCCAGCGCCAGAACGCCGTCGTACGAGAGCGTGACCGGGTTTTCCACAAGCCCATCGATACGAAAATCCCATGTCTCTTTATCAAATACAGGCACCGCTCCAAAATGCAGTACAGGAAAATCTTCTGTCAGACGCTGGTTCGGCGGAAGTCTCTCCATGAATTAAACCCCCATAAAATAATAAATGGCTATACTGGATATTAAGATTATCCAGATAGATTGATAATCAGCTACTCCACGAACGGATTCCCTGATTTCAATATCACGTCCGCCACTTCGGGTCTCATCGAATCAGCAGGTGGTCTCTTCCCGCTCTCTATCATCTGTCTCATCTTCGTGCCTGAGAAATCGATCCTGTCGTTGTGCGGGCATACCTTATCGTTGGTGATACCGCCGCATTTGTTGCAGTGGAAGAACGACATGAAGAACATGGGTTCAATGCCGATGTCCGGGAACTCCTTGAATATCTCCTGCGCAGCGTACGGGTGGTAATAGCTCCCTACGCCTGCGTGGTCTCTCCCGATAATGAAATGTGTGCATCCGTAGTTCTTCCTCACTATGGCGTGGAATATCGCTTCCCTGGGACCTGCATAGCGCATCTCTGTCTGGAAGATGCCGAGCACGACCCTGTCCTTGGGATAATAATTATCGATCAGCACCTCGTAACTCTCAAGGATAACCTCATCCCTGAAATCGCCTTTCTTTTTCTTGCCTATCACGGGATTAATGAACAGCCCGTCAACCATGGTGAGCGCGGATTTCTGCAGGTACTCATGACCCAGGTGCGCCACATTCCGCGTCTGGAATCCGACCACTTTCTCCCAGCCTTTTTCTTTGAAGAGGTTCCTTGTCTCCGCTGGCTTCATTGCGTACTTATAGTAAGGGGTCTCAGATTCGTTTACCAGGCTTATTTTACCGCCGAGCAGCTTATCTTTCATAGAATACGTTTTTGCCACGCCTGGATGCGCGGCATCGTTCGTCCCGTACACCTGCTCTGCATAGGCTCTTTTGTCGTAGCTGAATATTTCCTCAACCGCCACCACTGCCACAACATGGTCGTTGTTCTTAAGAAGTATCTCGTCCCCCTCTTTTATGCCGTCGTTATCTGCATCAAGCACGATAGGAAGAGTCCAGGGGAGACCGTTCGAGAGGCGTTTATTGTAGAGTATGCTGTCAAAATCTTCGCGGCAGTTGAAACCCTCAAGAGGACTGAACAACCCTGAGGCGATGTTCTCAACATCTTTCATCAGGTCGGCGCTGATGGGAACGCTCTGGTATTCAGAAGCCTGTTCGATGAGCTTTTTTCGTTTCTGTTCAGTTAATGTCCTGTTGATTAACTTTCCGCCGTGAGGTTTTATTTGAGTCATTGTAATCCCGGATTTTGGGCTCAAATGTAGTTTATGTTTAATAATTGTTTGCGAAGGGGCAAAAGGGAAATATATAGGCAAACTTAAATGATGGATAAAGGAATTATGATGTTAAATGATGTTGTTATACTTGGTCTATAAAAATGATTCCTAAGGATTTGAGTATGAGTCCAAATTATGGCAAAATTAGAATTCATTAACTTCAATATATTTCTGAATTTCTTTCAAGAACATACTTTCATTGTCTTTTTGAGTGTAGATTATGATATCTTCTTTCGATCTGGTAATTGCTACATAAAAAAGTCGTCTCTCCTCTTCTTCTTTATTGTTGTATCTTTTGTTCATAGCAGGTTCAAATATCAAAGGGTTTTCAATTTCGCTTGGGAAACCATACAAACCTTTGTCAACGCAAAGGAGAAATACAACTTTTGCTTGTAAACCTTTACTCTTATGAACCGACATTAACGGTATTGATTGAGGACTACGGCCATTTATTTTTATAGAAACATTATTGAACGTCGCATATTCAATAAGCTGATTGATTAAATGAGGTTTTTTGATTCTATACAAAATCATTATGTCCTGAGGAGTATATCCTTTGGCGATATATTCTTTAACCTTGTTTGCACAGTGGACGGCAGTTTGTTGATAGTAGTCCCATATGTTTTCATGCGATGATGAGAACACAATGATTTTCTTTTCTTGACTATTATTTGCTATTGTTTGTTTCTTAATCTGCGCATCGCCATTATATTTTATTAGTTCAGCCCCAGCATCCACAATAGATTTTTTACTTCTGTAATTGATAGATAAATCAGTTCTTGCAGGGTGGTCAAAATAGTCTTGAAATTTTACAAAGAACTCTAAATTTGAACCTGTAAAGCCCATAATACTTTGCCAATCATCTCCTACGCAGAATAATTTACAATTATGATTCTTAGCCATGAGTGCTTTGATGAGTCGATATCTTTGTGTACTTATATCTTGATATTCATCTATTAATATGTGGTCAAATGAATTTTCATATAATGATTTATTCTTCTCTAATTCTACCAAAGCTTGATTAATCATATCAGAAAAATCTATTTCGTTTGTTAGCCGAAGCTCTTTTTCATACTCTCTGTAAATTACCAGCGCCAACTCAGCAAAAGCTTTTTGTTTCGGGAACCACTTTTCTTTTTCAAGTATTTCATGTATATTTTGAGGTGTTAAGCCGTTTGTCTTTGCCTTTCTGATGAAAGTTGCGACATCTTTAGGAATTCGTTCTATAGATTCTTTACATGTTTTCCAAATCCTTTCAACTAGTATATAGATTCCAAATTAATATTACAATGATTCAATCTTTCCTGGCATTTCATCCATCTTATATTTCCACTTGAAAATCACAGGCATTTCGTTGATTTCATCAAGATACTGAC
>JAPMTX010000043.1 GCA_026552855.1 Candidatus Methanoperedens sp.
CTATTCTTCGGGACCAAATAAAGACAAGAATACATTGAATGCCATGGGAGTCGCTTCAGATTCGATGTTTGATTTCATCCAACTGCCTTAAGAGCACCAACATGTAATGTAACGGTCACCTGAATTTTAGCCGTAAGATAGGGCATATGTTTATACTTGTCGGATATAAAAAATATTGATTCATTCTGTTATTTCAACTTATTTCTAATACTGTTCAGCGCCGGAATATAAATAAAACCCCTATTAACTAACCGCGTCCCGAGCCATCGAACATCCACCAGATGCCCGCCGAATTCATTCGGGGGTAGTGACTTGAAGTTTCAAAAAATCCAATCCTCTGCACCGAATAATCTACCGTACCCTTATCCCTCTCTCCCCAGCCAACACCACAGCGGCACAAACCTCACCCTCCTCCCCTCCCTCTCCTCCTCCCCAAAATAATCATCCGTTACCACGACACTTTCTTCAACCTCAAGCTTCCCCATAGCCTCCACCAGCCCCTCAACTTCCCTCTCTTTTGTCTTAGCGTCACGGACATCCCAGCATACCTGGACAAGCTGCTCCACCTTCAAGCCCTCCATAACCACGAAATCCACTTCACCTTTTCCCTTCCAGTAATATACCCTCTTCCCTCTCCTCCTTAAATCAATGAAAACAAGGTTCTCGCAAAGCCTCCCGATATCCTGGGAAAACCTGAAAGCCACTGCGTTCCTCATCCCCGTGTCGATGAAATAGACCTTCTTTGGGTTTTTTATCTGCTCCTTCAGGGAATATGAGAATTTAGCGACCTGGAAAGAAAGATAGGCTTTTTCAAAATAATTGAGATATTCCCGTACGGTATTCTCATGAATCCCAGCCAGTTCCCCGATGTTATGGTAACTCACTGCATTCGAGATATTGCTTATCACAAAATATGCTATTTCTTCAAGCTTATTGGCATGTCTCACCTCGAAACGGGGAATTATATCCCTGTACAGGATATCCTTATAATATTCTTTTAAGACCGCCTCCCTTTGCGATTCGTCAAGAAAGACCACCTCTGGGAAACTGCCCCATTTAAGAACCCCATCAAGATAATGCCTCAGGGAATCCTTTTTTCCGTAGTTCCTCATATAAATCTCTCCGGGGTCGGGAGACACAATTATATCTTCATCCTTTGCTTTCAGCACTTCCCTGAAATTAAAGGGGAATACCTCAAACTGAAGGTTCCTTCCTGTCAGGAGCGTTGAGAGTTCGGAGGATAAAAGGGTGGAGTTCGAACCTGTTACTACGAACTTTATACCTTCCTCCATATCGTAATAGGCTTTTATCCATTTCTCCCAGTTCGGGACGTTCTGTATCTCATCAAAGAGAAGATACTTTACTCCTTTTGGATTTTTAAGTTTTAAGTAATCCCTGTAGAGCGTCTCAATGCCTCCAGGTTCGGCTCTCAAACCCTGGAACACGGGGTCATCAAAATTCACATATAGCACGTTTTCAGACGGCATTTTTTTTAAAAGGATGTCCACAAGTTGAAACAGCAGGTAGGACTTACCCGACCTTCTGACCCCGGTTACAACAAGAATATATTTCGTATCAAGAAATCTCACAACCTCGGATTTAATATCCCTCTCTATGCCGACAGGGAATTTTTCACCCCTCCAGTGCCTGTTCTGCCTGATCAGTATTTCTTCATACGTCATTATCCATAATATAGTATTGATAAACCTTAAATTTTTCGCAGTATATTATGGATAAAACTCATGTCCGGTTGCATCCCCTCATACGCGCGCCGCCCTACCCACCACTTTAGCCTTTTGTGCGATCTCCTCCATCAGCGGGTGCTCCCCACTATAAACGAACGTGAACTCAGCCTCAGGGTTCAGCTCCATCAGCTCAAGCGTGTTCTGAAGTGCAACCGTCAGAGACTCATAATCCGGCTCATCCGCTACCTCGGCATTGAACGGATACGTCTCTTTAAGCTCTGCGGGATAAGCGCCAAACGGCGGCTTGAACTCAAGCACCCAGTCGAACTCATCCTCATTATCAAGCCTATCTGCCCTGATAAGAACCCTGCCTTTCAGATCGAAGTTCCTGAGCCTTTTCCTGTACCTCAAAACCTCAGGTCGAAGTGCAGATTCTGGACCGCTGTAAAAGAACGTCGATTTCGGCTCTGGCTGGAACTTCTCTATCCATTCAGCATGATAAAGCGCGCGCCGTAGCCCATCCAGGAGCCTGGGGTGCGTCCTGCATCTCTGCTCCACGAGTTCCCAGAGGCTTCCCTCTTTTATCGCCTGTTTAACTTCCCGCATCTCCGCGAACGTCACGTACAGATTGTGGCGAGCCAGCAGTTCTTCCCTATGTTCGCTCTTTATCAGTTCATCCGCACCATGCGAGGAGCATACAGGACACGAACACGGCAAGTACTGGAGGTCGTCCACATGGTACGTCCCGCGTACGGTCATATACCGCCCTTCCTTGGCGTACAGCGCGTACGAGGCTGAATCAAAGAGGTCGCAGCCCAGCGCCACAGCCAGGGAGAACATCATGGGGTGCCCCGCGCCGAAAAGATGCACGGGCGCGGCTGGAGAAAGACCCTTTTTTGATGCTACGATGACATCCACAAGATCAGAGTACCTGTACGATTCCATGAGCGGTACAACTGCGCCGAGGGGATATACATCAAAATCATGCTGGCTAAGCTCGCGCGCAGCCCGCTCCCGCAGTTCCGGGAACGTTGAGCCCTGCACAGGCGCGGCAAGAAGCATATCCCCTTTCAGAGCAAGGGCTTCTTTGGCTCTCTCCAGGGTCACTTCAAGTTCAGCCTCAGCCCGCTCCCTTGGGACACCGGGCGGAGTGGGTATGTCCAGGGGTACGCCGATATCTGAGCCGATCCCCTGCTGGAATTTTACGATTTGCGCATTATTCACCTCAACCTGCCCGTATACTGATAGCTGGTAGGAGCCCGAATCCGTCATTATCGGACCATCGAAACCGAGAAGAGAGCGCAGTCCCTCGCTCAGGGCGCGCTCCCTGAGTTCAGGCTTGCGGTAGATTATATAGGAATTTGTTATTATGATCTCTGCGCCGAACTCGCGAAGCTCGGAAGGCTTGATGGTCTGTATGTTGGGATTTACCACAGGCATGATGGTCGGGGTCTCGATAGTCCCGTTACGGGTCTGGAGGCGCCCGATGCGACCGGCGCAGGCTTTGTGGGTTATTTCGAAGATTGGGGGCATGACTGGGCTTAGTTATGGCGGGGAAGTATATTAGGGTGAGGCTGGACTGAGTTGAACTATGAGTCTCAGTTATCACTAAGAAATATACGGCATCAGGTCAAAACTATGCTCTTTCCACTTCCCGTTCGCCGACATCTTCACATGCAACACCGGCTCATCGCTCCTGCCGACGAGCGGAAAACACATGCCTGTGACCGTACGCGCCTTCGGGAATACTTTATAAAGGACGTCGGTATCGCATAACCCGCTCAAATCCTTGGTATTGTACAGCCCGCCGTACCTCTCAAGCTGCCTTCCATCTTTTGTGACAATCGCCTTCCCTATCATCTCAAAATCTATACGCTCGCTGTGGTTATTTACCATTTCAAGATTAACTAAAAGGCAGGACTCTTTTGTATCGATAGTCATCTCGATACAGTCTTTAAGATACCTGACCTCTGTTACCTGTAGCTCATAGTCTGGCGGGGGTTTTGAGAAATTGCCTGCTATACCGCTGGCTGCTTTAGAAAGTTCCCCGGCGATATGATAATAAGTCGCGGAGAGCTTCTCTACAGACTTCTGGTAATTAAAACTCAACCTTCCTTCGTTAAGCTCAATACCGCCTGAATAATACAGCAGGACCAGTAATGCGATCAGTACTAATATCAGTATTCCTTTCACACTTCACCTTTGGCTTTATAGGTGTTCAATACACACCTACATAAGGCTCTTTGTGAATATTTTGTGAATCGCCCAGTTCGAATCCCGCATCGTGGATATTCCTTATCTCAGCCGCAGCCTTTCTGGTTAACTCCAGTTTCTTTTGTTTATTCCCATTGGTATCCCTCAGTAACCTTGACAGCTCTATCATTTCGATATATTCGATATCGATATAACCATCTCCCACCTCAAGCAGTTTCGGCACCGGGAAACAGCGTTTGTTGAATTCCCTGTATCTTCTTGCTTCAGTACGTTTCCTGCTTTTACCTGATTTCGGCTTTAAGCCGTGGAGTATTGCTTCGAATATTATAATAAAATCGGAGTAACAGTTCGCAAGAAAGCCGTTGTCAAACCTCTTCCTGATGTACATGCCCCTTTCCTTATCGCACCTGAAGCGGATATATTTAGGCGAACAGCGTAAATATGCCATACCAGGTAGACAGGATACCCGGGATGACAAAGGTTTTTCTGCAATCAGTTTATAATAAATTAAATACATGCGAAACCGAGGTGTTACACACGAGAGTAGCCATAGCCGGGGCTGGAATTGCCGGAGCATACCTTCAGCGGCTCCTGCTGAGTGAGGGCAGGAATGAGATACATATATATGATCCCAAGCATACGACCAGATGCGGTATCTCCCCGTGTGCATGGGGAGCGACAGGAGGGTTCAACAGGCTGCTTGAGCACGTGGGATTAGATCCTGAGAAATACATTTTGCAGCATCTCGATCACGTAATAATAGAGGGGACTGAGATAAAGGTGGATATAGTGACTTTCAATAAACCTCTCCTTATCAGCGACCTGCTCAGCGGCGCTGCGATAAATAATACTGCACTTAACCCGGGGCTATATGAAAGAGTGATCGATGCAACAGGTACTGAACGCGCGTACCTTCCGTCAATAGAGAACGATATCATCCTGTCATGCTCACAGAGCCGGGTGCAGAGCGATAAGCCGCTCGGTAACTGGGTCAATCTTGGTCATATAGGTTATGCCTGGTGCTTCCCCCTGTCGGATAATATGTACCATATCGGCTACGGCAGCATCAGCTCATCCTCGTTCCAGGCATTATCAGAGGTATGCAGGGCATGGAGGCAGGACAGCCGTACCGTGTGCAGATGCGAAGGCAGGATACGCATCACAAGCCCGCACTATTCAACCCCTTTCGTGGATAACATGCAGGTCAGCGGTAGTACCGTATCTGTGTGGGGCATCGGGGAAGCCATAGGCTGCGTCGGACCCCTGGCCGGGGACGGCATAGTGCCTGGCATGAGGAGCGCGCAGCTTTTAGTAGAGCACTGGGATGATGCCGAGGGATATACGCACGCGATATTGAATGAATTTAAGTGGATGAGGAACGAACGCCGTGTGGTCGATAAGCTCTATACGGGAGAAAAACTCGGATTAGGCGAAGCGTGGGTATTTAAAAATAACGCCAGGAGGGCAGGGATGAAGATAGGGCTGTGGAGGGCTCTCAGGATACTAAAAAGGCTTAGGGAAACGTAGGAGAGATTAGAGAGGAGTGGTGAGTTATAGTTTCGGTGATTGCGGCTCATAATCTGGAGAAGAGGTTCGGGAAATTCATTGCCGTGGACAGGGTGAGTTTTACAATCGAGGAGGGAGAGATGTTCGGGTTCCTCGGTCCGAACGGCGCCGGGAAGACTACTACGATGAAGATGATCCAGTGCATATCCCCCAAAACAGGAGGAGAACTTGAGGTACTGGGGATGGATGTGAGCACAAGCCAGAGGGAGATTAAAAGACTTCTCGGGGTTGTGCCCCAGGAAAATAATCTTGATCCTGATTTCACAGTGTACGAGAACCTTCTCGTATACTCACGCTACTTTGATATCCCTCGCACTGAAGCTGAGAAAAGAATAGGCGAGCTCCTGGATTTTGTACAATTGAGCGAGAGAAAGGAGACCCCGATAATACAGTTATCCGGGGGAATGAAGCGCAGGCTGATACTTGCAAGGGCGCTTATCAACAACCCCCGCCTTCTGGTCCTTGATGAGCCGACCGTTGGGCTTGACCCGCAGGCAAGACACCTCATCTGGGATAAGCTCAAGCGCCTGAAGTCACAGGGCAATACGGTCGTGCTTACGACCCATTACCTTGAGGAAGCTGAATACCTGTGCGACAGGCTCGTTATCATGGACCAGGGTAAAATACTGGTCGAAGGAAAACCTGCCGAGCTTGTCCGTAAATATATCGGGGCTGATATTGTGGAAGCTGAGAACGTCCCTGCTGCAGAAGCATGTTTGAAGCGGCTTGATGCAAATTACGAGGTGCTCGGGGATACGATACAGGTATATACCGATAATACACAGAGGGTTACGGGCGCTCTTTTAGAAGAATGCAGGCTCGGGCAGGTAACTGCAAGAAGAGCAACGCTTGAGGATGTGTTCCTTAAATTGACTGGAAGAAAACTCAGGGAGTGAGAGAGATGCATTACTTTGAAATCCCAAAACTTACAGGCGGCGCATGGAAGGTCTGGCTCAGGAACAAGGACGTGTTCATGAAGACGTACAAAGTGAACTTCCTTCCAGCATTTATACAGCCGCTGCTGTATCTTTTTGCCCTCGGGTTCGGGGTCGGGAACTATGTGAATACCATCGACGGCATATCATATGCCAGGTTCATCGCCCCTGCCCTGATAGCCGTGGCTATCATGAACTCTTCATTCTTTGAATGCACCTTCGCCTCGTTCGTGCGTATGTATTTCCAGAAGACCTTTGATGCCATAATCGCAACTCCCCTCTCGATAGAAGATGTCATAACGGGCGAAGTTCTCTGGGGAGCAACGCGCAGCACGATCAATACCGTGATAATGCTGCCCGTACTGGCAGCCTTCGGGCTCCTCGAGTTCCCCTCATCCCTGCTCGTAATCCCGTTCTCCTTCCTTGCAGGCTTTCTCTTCGCAGCGATTGGCATGTGCTTTACAGCCATCTCCCCCAACATAGATTCCCTGAATTACCCCATGTTCCTGTTCATAACCCCCATGTTCCTGTTCAGTGGCACCTTTTTCCCGCTCTCGCTCCTGCCGCTGCCCGTCCAGTACTTTGCGCTGGCAGTGCTACCGCTTACGCATGTGGTCATTATCCTGCGTTCCCTGACGCTGGCACATCCAGATCAGCTTGTACTGCTGAGCCTGGCATGGATAATCCCTGTATCGCTCGTGTTTTTTATACTCTCAGTGAACCTCATGAGGAAGAGGCTCATCGTTTAGTTTGAACACCTGCAAAACGCTATCTATACTCCTCAGGGTAGAGATTATACCTTTTGCATCCGCTGAAGTGACCCTGTTCGTTCTTGCAAACCTTGCCAGCTGCGAGAGGGTGTGGAATATGCTGTCGAACGCCTGTTTGACATGAAGGTCGTTGTCCAGGTTCTTCTCAAAATCCAGTTTTAGCCGCTCACTCAATCCCTTCACACTTTTATCGCTAACCGTGGCATCAGAATTCCGGATGGCTTCTACATATCCATAAGCCTCCCTTAATCTGGATACCGTCTCCCTGAGCCTGTCATAGCCAAAGTCAATCCTTCTCCTGTAATACCCGTATATCAGAAAGAACCTTATTTCCTCGCCTGTATATCCTGCCTTTAAAATATCGCCTATGTAGATGATGTTCCCTCTGCTCTTGGACATCTTCTTCCCGTTCACGAGCAGGTGGGAACAGTGAAGCCAGTAGCGCGACAGTGGTTTCCCTGAGACGGATTCAACGACCGCGATAACATAGTCGTGGTGCCTCACCAGGTTATCCTCACCTCCGCAGAAAAGATCTATGGAAAGGCCGAGCGTCTGCGTCACCATGGCAGGATCCTGGATGTTCCAGGCAGGTCTTCCCCTGCCGATGGCTGTATCCCAGTACACCGTATCGCCCTTCCTGTACCCGATCCACAGGATGAAATCCCCGAGGTTCCATGGGTTGCCAGGGTACGTATCCCTGTGGAAGCGCCGTTTCTTTTGCGGCCAGCGGGACATATCCAGGTGCGCGAGCTTGCCAAAATCTTTGAACGTCAGAGGATCAAAATATACGTTCCCCTTGTACCAGTAAGCATTGCCTTTTTTTAAAAGCTGCTGTATAAGGAAAACAGCCTTGTCAACGGATGTTGAAGACCTGGGATTATAGGTCGGAGGTTTTATTCTCAGCAATCTCATATCTTCAAAGAACGCGTCTGTACATCTTCGGGTTAGCTCGAGTACATCCATCTTTCTCTTCTGTGCTTCCTGGATGGATTTATCCTCTATATCAGTAAAATTAAGCGTGCGGATAACCCTGCAGCCTCTATACTCAAGGTACCGCTGCAATACATCCTCAAAGAGGAACGTGCGGTAGTTCCCTATATGCTGGCGCTGATAGATGGAAGGACCGCAGGTGAACATCTTTACCTCACGGTCAAGAAGAGGTTTAAAACGCTCAATCCTCCTCGTCATGCTGTTATGCAATACAAGCAATCTGATTAACCCCGAATATCTGTTTGACCCGTAAAGAGATAAATTTTCTCATAGGATTTTAAAAACAGGAAGGCTTTTAATCTTCAAACCCTAAAATATAGACGGGTAATCAGAGGGAATAAGATGAATAAAGAGACTGGTCAAAAGGTCCCGTTTACAGAAGAGAACCTTGCAATGTGTATGTGTCCCCGGTGCCCTGTGCAAACAGAGAGCCAGTGCGTGAACGAGAAACTGGATAAAATGGCTGAAGCGGTGAAAGCAGCGGGCAAAGGCAGGATACCGAAGCCTGGTGAGGTTCCGGCTGTGTACTGTTCTGCCGGGGTTGCTGGCTGCAAGGACCTTGATTTTTCGCAGATGTGCATCTGCGGCAGCTGCTCAGTATGGCACCAGTACAATCTTGTGAGCGGAAAACCGGTGTATTATTTTTGCAGGGACGGAAAGGCGCACTAGAGTATGGAAGTCCAGGATACCAGGGAGAACAGGGAAAAATGCCTCTGCCCTGGCTGTCCAAGTTATCCTCACGACTGCGCAGGGGAAATACTGTACTGTGGTCTGGGCAAAAGTGACTGCGACATTAAAGCTAGGGGATGCAATTGCATCAACTGCCCTGTCTATTACGAATACAAACTGAACGGGCTGTTCTACTGCGATAAAGAGAAAGGCGTGGGTTTAAGCGGCTTCACGATGCGCAAAAAAAGGTCTGACGAGGATAGTTCCTTTTACCAGCGCATAGTGAATATAAAGGATATGGCAAACACGGGCGAGAGCGTTATCTGCTCTATGGGCTCACTGAAAAAGCTGCCCTTCTCTCTGGATGATCTGCATTTTTTGCCTGCACAGGTTGACAGGATTCCCCTGAACAGGGATGAGGAGGTAAATACAGGCATAGTTATCGGCAGAGGCTCAAAAAGACCGCTTAGAGCCTCTACCCCTATTATGATAACAGGGATGAGTTACGGTGCTGTCTCAAAGAACGTGAGGCAGGTGATAGCATCTGCTGCTGCGCAGTTAAAAATGGCTTTCAACTCAGGCGAGGGCGGCGTACTTGAGGATGAGATCGATATCGCAAAAGACCTTTACATAGGCCAGTATGCTACAGGCAGGTTCGGGGTAAGCGAAGAGGTACTGAAGAAAGTCGCTGCTGTCGAGATCAGGTTCGGGCAGGGAGCCTATCCCGGCAAAGGAAGCTATCTTCCCGGCAGCAAGATAACACCTGAGATAGCAAGGGTAAGAGGTTTGAAGAGAGGCGAGCCTGCGGTATCTCCTGCGCATCATCCGGATATGACAACACCGGCAGAGATAAGGGATAAGGTCTCCTGGCTTCGCGGTATCACACGCGGGGTACCGGTGGGGGCGAAAATAGGATGCGGGAACATTGAAAAGGACATAAAGGTGCTGGTGGACGCCGGGGTTGATTTTATTGCTATTGACGGCTTTGGAGGCGGTACCGGGGCGACCGACCTATACGTGAGGGAAAATGTAGGTATACCTGTATTCGCAGCGCTTCCCAGGGCTTACAGGTCCCTTACAGAGCTGGGGGTCAAGGACAGGGTTTCCCTGATAGCCGGGGGAGGTTTATGGTACTCTTCAGATTTTGCCAAGTGCCTTGCGCTCGGAGCAGATGCGGTCTACACAGGCACAGCTGCCCTGATAGCCGCAAGCTGTGAGCAGTACAGGATATGCTATACAGGGCTTTGCCCCACTGGCGTGACCACACATAACCCGGTATTACTTACGCGGCTCAATGTTGAGGAAGGTATTAAAAGATTAACGAATTTCATCAGGGTCTCTACGCAGGAGATAGCGAATTTCGCAAGGATCGTGGGGAAAGACGATGTGAACAGGCTGGACAGCGAGGACCTTGTTTCAATGAACAGGGAACTGGCTGCGGTCTCTGGCACGAGATGGGTGAACGGGGAGTATGTTAAATAGCTGAGATAGTACGGATCGCATGAGCCGTACAAGATTGCATCCTGGTAAGCCGATTCCGTTACGGATAGAGTAATAAGCTATTCCTGCAAGAAGGAATGGGGTATTCTTCTAAGTTCCCCTTGGGAGCGTAGCGCTGCAATTATTAGATTATAGTATAAAAGTAGTAATTATATTTATATGCTTCACACGACTTAATATAGAAAAGGCGCATATGGAATGTAAAAGTTGTCTGTTCTGCCTTAAACAAAAACTATATAGTTCAGTAATTAAAGATATAGTTTCTAGTGGTAAAGACTCGGAAGTTTTATATAGAAGTCTATTATAGGGAATACCGCCGATGAACGAAACAGAAATAAAATTTGAAGAGATTGGTATCGAAGAAAAGAAGATTTTATTGGATATTCTTGGATACGAAATTGGCGAGGCTGGTATAATTTTAGATAAGGAGACAAAAAAAGAGCATATCTGTCCGATAACTGAGACTGTTGTTTTTATTGAGAATGCGTCTATTTTACCTGGTTCCACAGTAGTAATTAACACTTCAGAATTGTCTTTAGCGGAATATTTTACAAGATTCGTTGAAAAGCAATGTGAGTAATGACCATTCCTATTGATATACCTCCTGAACTTTTAGATAAAACACTTCCTGAACTTTTAAAATATGCTGCCTTACAAAAACTAACAGGAAAAGCATTAGAGTGGGTTACACAAAGAATAAAGGAGCTGTGGGATAAAAAGGAATACGGATTTCCACCTGAGCCTGAGGTCGCCTCTGGACTACAGAGAATCAGTAAAAGCGAGCCATATAAAAGAATGAGAGAGTGTATTGGAAATCATCGTTTTCTAGGCTTGATAAAACTTGGGTTCAGAGCTGATGAGCTTAACCAACAAGGAAATACAGTAGCAATAGCTAGGATTAAAGATAAAGTTTACGAAAACCACAAGGTTGAAGGTATTAGAATACTTACAATGGGTACAACAGGGATATTAATAGGGATAATTCAATACCTTAGCGATATGAAAATTAGAAATAATTATAGCCAAGCTATTATGGCAGACCATTTTGAAAAATTAATCCAAAATTGGATGAAGATAACGATATTCCATCAAGCGGGGCATGGACAGAAAACACTGGAAAGGAACATCCTTGCTTTTATGAAGACTAATCATCAGATATTTTTTGTATTCTCAATGGGTAGTGCAAGCGACCAAGCTACAAAAGTTATTGCACAACTCAGAAAAGACGAGATAATTTATAAAAACGGATATATATTTACTCTGTACCAAAGAAAAGAATTGCCTGGAATGATATCGCATGCTTGGGTGTTTCAAAATATAAAAGATTTCGCACCGTTTGTCTAATTTTTTCTTTAAACCTCAATCAGTAAACGAATTTTGACAGTCTATCCCAGCAAACGCAGACTTGACAGAACCTAAAGTCAGTACATTTAAATATCGGTTATGATGTAGACATACTAATACCAATTAAAAAAAGAGATAAAAGAAACTAAAAACTTATTTGTTAGTATGCTTTAATCCCATAGTTCCCGGTGTGATCACCAATTCCTGAAATACCCACAATCATCATCGCAGGCACAGGCAGCGGCGTTGGAAAGACCACTGTTGCTTCTGGCTTGATGGCTGCGCTCAGTAAAAGGTACAGTGTCCAGCCGTTCAAGGTCGGACCCGACTTCATCGACCCCACCCACCATACGAAGATATGCGGGCGCCCGTCCAGGAACCTGGACAGTTATATAATGGGAGAGCGCGGGGTGCTTGAGACTTTCGCTCGCGCTTCGGCTGGTTCAGAGTTTTGCATAATAGAGGGCGTGATGGGTCTCTTCGACGGCGTGGATGATACTGAGATAGCAAGCACAGCCCATGTCGCCAAAATCCTGAATGTGCCTGTTGTGCTCGTCGTCAACGCCCACGGGGTATCAAGGAGCGCTGCCGCTCTGGTGAAGGGGTTTGCAGAGTTTGACAGCATCGATATCCGGGGTATAATCCTGAATAACGCTGGCAGCGGAAGGCATGCGGAGCTTATAAAGGATTCACTGCACAGCGCAGGCATCGATATTCCTGTCATCGGTGCACTCCCAAGGTCACAGGAGATGTCTATCCCATCGCGGCATCTTGGTCTCCATATGGCTGGCGAGGATAAGATGGATACAGCGCTGTTATCAGAATTTATAGAGAAACATGTCGATCTGGAGGCAGTGAGGGCGATTGCAGCTAATTTCAGGGCACCGGATGTAAACCTGAGCGAGCCTGATATAAAATCCAGCACCAGAATAGGTATTGCCCAGGACAGCGCGTTCTGCTTCTATTACCAGGACTCGTTCGATGCCCTCAAAAGACTGGGTGCTGAGCTTGTTTTCTTCAGCCCGATGGGCGACAGGCTTCCGGAGGTGGACGGCATCTACCTGGGCGGAGGATACCCGGAGCTGTATGCGCGGGAGCTTTCAGCCTCAGGGACACGGAATGAGATAAAAAAAGCCGCAGAAAACGGGATGCCTGTATACGGCGAGTGCGGAGCGCTCTTATACCTGAACGAGAGCCTCACGACCGACAGGACTTATCGGATGGCGGGCATACTTGGGGCGGGTTCAAGAATGACAGACAGGCTTGCAGCGCTCGGTTATACGGAGGCAAAGGTCATTTCCGATTCGCCGCTTGCAGGTAAAGGAAGAGTAATAAGGGGTCATGAATTCCACTACTCGGTTACGGAATGCGACAGGGATGCCAGGTTCGTTTACAGGTTGAGGCGGGGGAAGGGGATAGTCTCAGGTATGGACGGGCTGATCGAGCACAATACCATGGCAAGTTACATGCATACTCATCCAGCCTCGGTTTCGTTCGCTGAATTCCTGAATAACTGCAGTAGGTATAAGTCAGTATGAACATATACATAGGATAGGTCAGAAATACCTGTGGGAGCATATGAATGTCCGAAACTGTATTCATTCTTGTATGGCTGCTGATCGTTGAATTCATCGGGTTTGCTGCATTCCCCCTGATAGCCTCATTCATCAACCTGCCTGACAGGGGCTATTCCATCTCTAAACTGATAGGGCTTCTCCTTGTAACATACTTGGTATGGGTTACAGTTAGCCTCGGTATTCTGGGTTTCGGTCTCGCAGTTGTTGTTTTTTCCCTGGCGGTTTTATGTTTGATTTCCCTGCGCAAATTCGGTCCAGAGCTGCTGTCCCTTAAAAGCATCGCACTTAAGAGCGAACTTGTCTTTGTGGTTTCCTTCCTTGCACTCACACTTGTTGTGATGAACAAGCCAGACATATACGGTCCGCATTCTGAAGATTTCATGGATTTTGCCTTCCTGCAATCCCTGCTGCGCAGTACGCATTTTCCGCCGCCTGATCCCTGGATGGCAGGAGAAAACCTGAGCTATTATTACTTCGGACAACTGATCGTGGCTATACTGATTAAGTTATCATCCATCCCTTCGAATATCGCGTACAATCTCGCCGTCGCTATGTTCTTCGCTCTTACAGCGCAGGCTGCGTACGGCGTGGGGTATAACCTCACCAGGCGCTCTTTTTACGGCATTACAGGCGCACTGTTCGTAGCCGTGAGCGGCATAATGTCCGGTTTCCTTCAGCTTGCCGCATACCTTGTCCCGGCTGCGCGGAAGTATATAACCTATGCGCCTCTGCAGGTGCCGGATATTCATCAGTGGTTCCTGAAGTTTGATTTCTGGAACTCGATAAGCATCATCCCGCAGACCTTCAACTTCTACCCCTACCATACGTTCGCCCACGGCTACCTGCATGCTCACATGATGTCGATACCGTTCCAGGTAATGCTTATCACCCTGGGTCTCGGTCTGTTCATCGGAGGAAAAGTGGAGAGGCGGGATATCCTGCTCCTGGGAGTATCCATCGGGTTCTTTGCAGGGCTGAACATATGGGAATACCCCACCTATCTCCTTTTCGCGTACCTCATCTTTATTCTCATCCGGAAAGAGGAGGCTCTGAAATTGGGCGCCCAGACCGCAGTTCTCAGCCTCATCCTTTACCTGCCCTACTACCTGTCCAGGGATTCGGGAGGGTTTGGCGGAGTCATGCCTGTACCGCAGGGAACTTCTCTTCTGGATTTCCTTGAAGTGTTCGCCCTCTTCGTAGTCCTGATACTCTCCTTTCTTTTCGTATATTTCTGGCAGCGCAGGGAGAACATTAAAAGATATGCTGCAAAGCTCCTGGCAGCGGCGCCTCTTCTTGTACTGGTGTCCGGGGTCACCTTCCACCTCCAGGCGTTACTATTGCTGGCTACCATGGTACTGGCATCCGCTTACGGGATGCTCAGGTTCAGGGGGCGCGATGAGAGGTTCGTCCTGCTGCTCGTACTGCTCGGAAGCCTTGTGGCTCTATTCCCCGAAGTACTTTATATCGTGGATGCAATGCCTGTGGCACGCTTTAACACTATTATGAAGCTGCACCTTGAGGTATGGGTTTTGTGGGGGCTCGCTTCCTCGTATGCGATTTATTATGTCCTCGGGCGGGGTGGGAACAGCCGGTTCAAGAAAATAGCCGGAGCTGCCTGGTCTATGGCTGTAGTTTTCCTGGTTCTTGCCTCGCTTGTCCATCCCATCGCGTCCACCACAAGCTGGACAAGCGGCAAGACATTTTTCGGCACATCAACGAGAGGAACTCTGGACGGGACTGCATACCTTGAAAAAACGAACAGAGAGGATTATATGGCAATCCGCTGGATAAACGGAAATATTACAGGGAACGAATTTATTCTGGAAGCGCCGGGCAGTGCTTACGAGTACTCTTCGCGCATCTCCACGCTCACCGGGCTTCCGACCGTGATAGGCTGGACATCGCACGAGCATATGTGGAATAACAACTGGAGCAAAGTCGAGGAGCGTGCAAAGGACGTTGATATAATATATTCTACCACTGATAAGAGGAGAGCGATCGAATTGCTGAAAAAATACAGCGTGCAGTACGTTTATATCGGGGATATAGAGACGGGAAAATATCCGCAGGCAGGGTTGCAGAAATTCAATGACGGCGAGAGCTTCGAGCCTGTATATAACGATACAGTGCAGATACTTAAGGTTAAATAGACACTGTTATTTCTTGCTACGTACTTATTCGCTGGTTTTTACCCGGAAAACATTTTAAGCAATAGGATAATGTTGGAACAGCGATATGGATGAAATCAACAGGATCAAACAATTGAAGGATGAGAGAAACGCTATAATCCTTGCGCACAACTACCAGCGGGGCGATGTCCAGGATGCGGCTGATTTCGTTGGGGATTCTTTCGGCTTGAGCAGGGCTGCAGTTTCAAGCGGCGCGGATATTATAGTGTTCTGCGGGGTGGATTTTATGGCAGAAAGCGCGGCTGTACTTAACCCTGAGAAGACTGTGCTCATGCCGGAGCTGAACGCGCAGTGCCCTATGGCAGGCATGATAACCCCTGAGTCCCTGAAGCTTGAAAAAGAGAAGCATCCAGATGCCGCAGTCGTCTGCTATGTCAACACCTCGGCAGCGGTAAAGGCTGAGAGTGATGTATGCTGCACCTCTGCAAATGCGGTAAAGGTCGTGAACTCGATGGAGGAAGGAGAGATCATCTTTGTCCCTGACAGGAACCTTGCGCTATACGTGGCTGCGAACACAAAGAAAAAAATCATACCGTGGAACGGGTACTGCCCTACCCACCACCTGATACTGCCTGGCGATATCCTGCTTGAGAAGGAGGAGCATCCACAGGCAGAGATACTTGTGCATCCTGAGTGCAGACCTGAGGTCGTAGCGCTTGCGGATAAGGTCCTCAGCACCTCAGGGATGTTAAAATACGCTGCGCAGTCGGAATCAAAGGAATTTATCATAGGCACGGAGGTAGGGCTCCTGCACAGGCTGAACAGGGAGAACCCGGGGAAGAGGTTCATTCCCGCCACAAAATATGCGGTCTGTCCGAACATGAAGATGAATACGTTAGGTAGCATAATCCGCGCGCTTGAGAGAAATGAGCACATAATAAAAGTGCCTGAGGATATAAGAAGAAAGGCAAAGCTTTCGCTCGATAAAATGCTTGAGATGGGGCGGGGCGATTGACGGTAATTCTTGAACTGATGAGGTATAAGAACTGCGCTATGGCAGGGCTGGCTGCTGTTATCGGTGCAGCCATCGCCTACAGCGCCGCGTCCGGGGATATACTGTGGATTCTCCTCGTTTTTGTAACCGTATTCCTTATTACGGGCGCGGGGAACGCGGTAAACGATTACTTTGATGCCGCCATAGACACCATCAACCGACCTGAGCGCCCTATACCCTCAGGCAGGATAAAGAGGGAGACTGCATTCAGGGCTTCTATCGCTCTGTTTGCGGCTGGCATTATAGTCGCTTATTTTACAGGTAAAACCCTTATTCCTTTTTTTATAGCGGTCTTTAATTCACTGCTTCTTTTTTTCTATGCTTTCTCATTGAAGCGCAAAGTCTTTATCGGGAATCTGACCATCGCCTACCTGACAGGCTCGACATTCCTGTACGGGGGCGCGGCTTACGGACAGGATGGGGTCAGGATTACGCTCGTTCTGTTCTTCTTATCCATACTGGCTGCGCTTGCGCGCGAGATCGTGAAGACGGTTGAGGATATGGAAGGGGACAGGAAGGAAGGCGCTGTAACGCTTCCCATCAGGATTGGAGAGAGACCTGCTGCTTACATTGCTTCCGCGGTCGGGGTACTGGCAGTTGTACTGAGCCCTCTGCCCTATGCCATGGGATTATTTAATAAGTATTACCTTTTTGCTGTCGGGATTGCCGATATTGTTTTCCTGTATGCTGTGCTCCTGATCTTGAAAAAGAACCCGTCGGCATCCTCTAAATACTTCAAGGTGGCGATGTTCTTCGCACTGGTGGCGTTCATTGCGGGGAGTGTTTTGAATAGAGCTTGAGAAGCTCTCCGTGCCCCTGAGTCTCTGTGGCTTCATAAAAAACTTGCCACGGAGGCACAGAGAACACAGAGGTCAATTAATACATACAAGTCACGATTTTATAGGACTTTGCCTTTTTTAAACAAGGGCACAAAGGCTATGGTAAAACCCTACAGCACACCCTTGGTGCTCGGCACTCCTGAGCCACTCTGCTTCACAGCTCTTTTCAGCGCGACGCCGAACGCCTTGAAGAGTGCCTCTACCTTGTGGTGGTCGTTATCTCCTGTTACGCTCAGGTGCACGTTTATACCCGCGTTGCTGACCAGTGATTCAAAGAAATGGCGTGTGTTGCGCGGATTGAACTCGCCTATTTTCTGGGCACCAAATTCCCCGGCGAAGACAAGGTAGCTCCTGCCGCTGATATCCACGGCTGCTGATGCAAGCGCCTCGTCCATCGGAACGCACGCCTCACCGAAGCGCTCGATGCCTTTCTTATCGCCCAGGGCTTTTGTGAGCGCGCTTCCCAGGGTTATGCCCACATCCTCGACCGTGTGGTGGTCGTCCACCGAGAGGTCGCCGCGCGCCTTCACCATTAAATCGAAAGAGCCGTGTTTTGCTAAGGAGTTGAGCATGTGGTCGAAAAAGGCTATGCCTGTGGTGATGTCGGTGTTGCCTGAGCCTTCTAATGAGAGCTTTATTTCGATATCTGTTTCGTTGGTTTTACGTGTGACTTTGGATTCGCGCATGATGGGGATTATATTAATTGGTTGGAATATAAAGGTATGGGAGTTGAGCTTATTAACACTCAGCAACTAAATTTATCAGTACCAGAGAACTTCACAGGTACAATTATAGAATGAGGGCAGGCGAATTTCAGGAACTATGTGATTTTAACCTTGCCTAGAGCAATCCTATGATGTAGTCTCATTTGTCCAGTAACTGAATGATTGCCCGTTCTGAAGTTTCCCTGATATGAGAACGGCAGCAGTACCATTAGCATTCAAGAGCTGTACCGGTCCGATTACTGCATATGAAGTCTCCGATACAGTTTGACCCGGCATCAGGGGATTCCCCTCACTCACGTGGAAACTGAAGCCGACGGAGACGGCAGGGGAGGTCGGAGCATAGGGGGGAACAAAGAAGACCGTCGCAGAGAGGTGTGTAACAGGCACATCGGTAGAGCTTGTTGCGTTCACCGTTATTCTGGACGATGGCCCTGCGGGATTACATACATTTCCAGAACACGGCGAACTCACTTGCACCGAAGTAACAACACTTATCGGACGAAGAGTTTTATTGGGATGTTTCTCTTGCTGGGGAGGCGAAGAAGTAGCTGGTGTTGGCGTTGGTGTTGTCTGTGATATTGTCTGAACTGGTGTAGTATGTGGTTGTGTGCTTACGCATCCGGCAATGATTATGAATAAAACGACAGCAAATGTTGTAAAGTATACCTTTTTCACCCTAATCTCCATATCTTTGATAATTTTCATGAAGCTCCTTATGCAACTTAAATTTTTTGTATAAATTCATGATTCGTTTTCAAACAGAAATGTTTTTCGTGACCGTTTCAATTCGTGTTGGTGAATTTTAATAAGTTGATCGGTGTCTGAGTGTGATAAAATGTTCTGGAACATTTAAATCTCAGACACCATCTGTAGCCGTTGTTTTTAGCTCAT
>JAPMTX010000142.1 GCA_026552855.1 Candidatus Methanoperedens sp.
GATGAAGACCGTGGCGTGCGCCTCGACAGGGAACACCTCAGCCTCGCTTGCGGTGTACGGTGCAAGGGCAGGTGTCCCTGCGGTCGTTCTTCTCCCGTCCGGCAAGGTGGCGCTTGGCAAACTCGCACAGGCGCTCATGCACGGCGCAAAGGTGCTGAGCATACGCGGGAATTTCGACGACGCGCTGAAACTCGTGCGTGACCTCTGCGACAGGGAAGGGTTCTACCTCTTGAACTCAGTCAATCCCTACAGACTTGAGGGGCAGAAAACCATCGCTTTTGAGATAGCGGATCAACTGGGATGGCGCGCGCCCGACAGGCTTGTGCTGCCTGTGGGGAATGCAGGGAACATAACAGCCATATACAAAGGGTTCAGGGAGTTCGAACGCCTCGGCATCATAGACAGTATACCGAAGATGACGGGCATACAGGCTGAGGGTGCAAGCCCTGTCGTAAGAGCCATCAAGAGCAATGCAGACATGATCACCCCTGAGGACAAGCCAGAGACCGTTGCGACAGCGATACGCATCGGCAATCCCGTGAACGCTGTGAAGGCTCTGAACGCTATCCGGGGATCAGGAGGAACTGCTGAGACAGTTTCGGATGACGAGATCATAAGGGCTCAGCAGGAACTTGCGGCACTTGAGGGCATCGGCGTTGAACCTGCAAGCGCATCCTCGATCGCGGGATTGCGGAAGCTTGTGGAGATGGGCGTAATAGAGAGAGATGAGAGCGTGGTATGCGTCACGACCGGGCACCTGCTGAAGGACTCAGAACATGTGCTGGCAGTATGTCCAAAGCCGGTTGAGATAGACGCCACCATAGAGGCTGTGAGAAAGGCTGTCTTTTCCAGGTAGCATCATCTCTTAAATTTCCAGAAGTATACTGCGAACAGGATTATTACAGCAACTACAATAATATCCAGACTGTTGAAAAATCGGATTATATTCTTCCAGTAAGGACCGAGCCTGAAACCTACGTAAGCGAGTCCAAAGCACCATGGCAATGACCCGAAAAAGCTGTAAAGAGCAAGTTTTCTAAGATCATACTTTCCTATGCCTGCCGGAAGAGAAATGAACGTTCGCACCACAGGAAGCAGGCGCGAGAAAAAAATTGCTTTATCTCCGTATTTATTGAACCATCTCTCAGCAAGTTCAAGGTGGTTATGATCAAAGAAAAAATATTTCCCATATTTTATCAAAAAGGGTCTGCCTCCCTTTAACCCTATTATATATGAGAGTATAGAACCAGTCATACAGCCCGCAGCCCCGACAAAACTTATCAGAAACAGATCAAAAGTGCCAAGGTATGTTAAATATCCCGCAAAAGGCATAACGACCTCTGAAGGCACAGGCAGCGCGGCGCTTTCAAGCGTCATTAATATAAACACACCCGCATATCCGATCGATGAAATGAACTGTGTGATATAATCCGATAGCAACTCAGCAATCATGAGTACATATTAGGGGTATAAAGTTTAAACATTACGGCTTGTAGAGCGGAGTTTTGGCAGATATCAGTTCTTCTTGTTTTTGATTATGGCACAAATCCATAAATTATTTTAGACTGAACCTTTTCTATAATTTCCAGCATATTTTCGCAACCGAACTTTAATTCGAAACATTTATAATGTATAATAGGGTAGTCCGTTAGAAAACTAGTCCACTTTAGTTTTTGATAGTGATCACAGTAATAGGAGGATATAACAGATGGTATTAGATTTAACCATGAGTATGGCTATACTGGCGCTCCTGGGCGCTCTTGCTACTATAGCAGGATGCCTTGAGGATCTGGAATCCGACGTGGGTTCCCAGAGCAATCCCAACTCGCAGGTGCAGTTAGCCCCTCAGATGAATTTCCTGCACAGGATATTCAACAAAGCGATCTCAGGCGAGCCGATAAGCAACGGTCTTTCGGCTGTGACAGGCGGCGTAATAACATCAGTTCTATTAAGTGCTAAGTTCTATCCACTGACAGCGATAGTGATAGGCTCGTTCATTGCGGCGGTGATATACGGCATTTTTGCGACGACCGCATTTGCGGGCAGGGTCGCAAGCCAGACAAGGTTCAAGCAGCCGCTGTACATGGATATTATGAGGTACACTACGCCCTCGATCATAGGGCATAATTTTATTGTGACTTTCTGCCTTGTAGCGATAGCGTATATCCAGTACGCAATACTGGGATATCCGTTCACTATTCCTTTCCTGGCATTGATATGGGGCATCTCGGTCGGTGCCATCGGTTCCTCGGTCGGGGACGTGCACTACGGCGGAGAGCGCGAGTTCCAGAACCGCGAGTTCGGATGCGGGCTTAACACGGCGCTTTCAGGGCGCATAGTGAGGAGAGCGGAATCGGGGCTCAGGAACAGCATCGATAACGTCTGGTTCTGCGCCAAGTTCGGAGGACCTGCAACAGGCATCGGGCTCGGTCTTACGGTGTTCTTCTCAAGCTGGCCAACGACCATCTGGGGATATACCTGGACTGCTATTATTGTAGGCTTTGTAATCGTAGCTGTAATGGCAATCCTGAACAGGCTGGTAGAGATTCAGGTAAAGAACGCATACGGTCCGTATAAAGAGGAGAAAACTGAGAAGGGGGTAGAGGCATAATGGTCGCAATTGATCCAACTCTGTTGAATGTGCTTCTGATCGCTATAAGCGGGACTCTCATCTGCGCTGCTGTCCACTTTATTCCCGTAGGCGGCGCGCCTGCGGCCATGGCGCAGGCTACGGGCATAGGTACAGGTACGGTGGAACTCGCAGCCGGCTCAGGTCTTGTAGGATTGATCACGGCGAGCTATATGTATGCCAGTGAGCCCACTGCGCAGGTGTATCTGGTCATGGCTGCGGGAGCGATGGGCTCGATGGTGATGCTGGCAAGCACGATGCTTGCAGGCGGTCTCATATACGCTTACGGCGTCGCAGTCCCGTTCGCCTCTGCGCAGGTCAAAAAAGACCCGATAACAGGGCAGCGCCAGGATACCTTTGTATCCAAGGGAACCCAGGGACAGGGCATCCCGACAGTCTGCTTCGTCAGCGGAGTGATAGGTGCTGCGCTCGGTGGGATCGGGGGAGCATTGATATATTATGTTCTTGTGGGAATATACAGTCCGTTAATAACGACAAGTGCCGCTGCCGTAGCGGGTGTATTCACCATGGGAGTATTCTACGTTAATTCTGTTATTCCATCCTATGGCGTGGGCGGAACGATCGAAGGGTTCCACGACCCCAAGTTCAGGCGCGTTATAGGTAAAGACGTACTTACAAGCTTTGTCATCAGCCTGCTATGCGGCGTTGTGGCAGTAATGATAGCAGGAGGGATGGTAGCATGAGCGACATTAAAGAGATACCCCCCAATACGCTTGCGCTGTTCGGGATAATTGGAGGGCTTGTCGGTATATACCTGTCGCCCCTCTATCCGCCCTATACTGCGACATTGGGCGCGCTGGGCGCGATATGTGCCGTGATATGGGGTGCCGAAGCGGTAAGGCGCGTATCAAAATACGGTCTCGGAACAGGTGTGCCATCGATAGGGCAGATAGCTATGGGGATGGGTATCATTGCGGCTATGTTCGGGCTTGCGATAGTAAAAACAATGCTTATAGCCGGTCCAATAGTGGCTCTCATAACAGCATCTGTAATAGGTCTCATAATAGGCTGGTTTGCTCAGAACGTAATAAAGATGAAGATCCCTGTAATGATACGCTGCATGACGGAAATCGCAGCCGCAGGTGCCCTGGTCATCATTGGTTACAGTGCCTCAGTAGCAGGGAGCTACGATTTTGTCGGGAGTCTTATTCCCAGGGTTTTTGATAACGGCGTTATGCTCGCTGTCTTCTGGGTAGGAGCGGTCGCGCTGCTGCATCCGTTCAATGCCTGTCTCGGACCCGATGAGAAGCAGAAGCGGCTCCTATACCTTGCAGGCTCTACGGGAGCGATAACAATGACAATAATGGGTATTGCTGCTTTAGTGACCCTTGGAACATCAGGAGCAATCACACTGGTTCTTGGAGTAGTCCTTTGGCTTATCTTCTACAAGAAATTCTGGGACGAGGTCTATAAGGACGCTGCAGCAGTTGTAGGCACTGGCTTGATTCCAAAGACGGAGGCATAAATATGAGTCATGTACGAGTAGCACCTGAGCTTCACCTTATATATAATCCGGCAACGGGCGTAATCGCAGAGGAGAGAGAAGACATTGTAGAGTATTCTCTTGACGGTGTGAGAACGCAACTGGACGAACTGGATAAGATCGTGACCGATATGATGAATCAGCTTGAGCCAAAAGCACCGCTGTTGAACATGTTCCCGGGCAGGGAGAACGCCTCATATAACGCAGGTATAGTCACGAACGCTTTCTACGGCGTGGTGATAGGGTTCATTGTGGCATTTTTGCTCCTTCTCCTCCTGAGGATTGCTAATATCACTGTGATAGGAGGGATGTAAATGGCGAACAAAGTCAAACCTGCGGCAGGCTGGCCTGTCGTCAAAGGAGAGTACGAATCCGGAAATCCTGAGAACCCGGTGGCGGTTACTACATGCGGCTCTCACGTCAAGGGCGCCGGGCAGCTGGCGGCGGGAGCAGCCATCACCGGACCGCATAAAACAGAGAACCTTGGTATAGAGAAGATAGTCGCGAACATAATCTCCAACCCCAACATACGGTTCCTGCTCGTCACAGGTGCGGAAGTAAAAGGGCACATCGCAGGCGAAGCAATAATCATGCTCCACAAGAACGGTATCAAAGACAACAGGATCGTCGGATCAACAGGAGCTATACCGTATATAGAGAACCTGCCCGATGACGCGATAAAAAGGTTCCAGGCTCAGATACAGGTCGTGGAGATGATAGGTACCGAGGATGAGGGAGCGATCGTCGCCAAGGTGAAAGAGCTTACAGCCAAAGACCCGGGTGCTTTCGCGGGCGAGCCCATGATCATCCAGGTCGGAGAGAAAGAGGAGGTCGAAGAGGCTGGCGGAGTTAAGCCCATGTCAGCCGAGATAGCCACCATCCAGGCAAGGATCAAGGGCATACAGGCGCAGACCATAGATATCGGCAACATGAACAAGCTCATGTCCGGCATCTACGCAGGGAAGATAGAAGGCATAATGATCGGTCTCATCGTGGGATTGACCATTCTTGGGATAACAATATTCGGAGGTGCATAACATGGCAGAAGAACACGAATACGGAAATGGCGTGCCTATGGTAATATCCCCCTCAATGGCTCAGATAGAGCCCCTTGTCGAAGACATCCGCTACAGGGGTCAGCTCATAGCGAGGAACCAGAAGCTTGAGTCCGGGGTCGGTGCCACAGGAGTGATAGGGTTCATACTTGGCTTCGTTATCGTTATGCTGATGGTCCTGGTTCCGGTATTTGTAAAAGGGTGATAGAATGGCAGATAAAGTTCCCACAGTAATAGTAGATCCTGAAGATTACAAGAGCCTGCTTCAGAGATTGAACGAGATAGAAGAGAAGATAGAGTTCACAAACTCAGAAATACACCAGAGGTATGGTAAGAAACTCGGAAGAGATATTGGTATCCTGTACGGCATATGCGCAGCATTGATGGTGATTGTGGTATACCTGCTGATTCTGCTCACACCCATACTGCGGAACCCTGCATATACCAGAGTTCTCCAGGATTTCTTTAATCGTTTATTAACATGAGGTGCTAAGATGTTCAAATATGATAAGAAACAAGAAGTGTTCGAATTCGGCAAGACTAAAGTCGGCGGACAGCCGGGAGAATATCCTACTGTACTTGTCAGTACGATGTTCTACTTAAAGCATAAGATTGTTACTGATGAAGATAAAGGTGTCTTTGACAAAGCTGCGGCTGAGAAACTGTGGAATACACAGGAAGTGATGGGAGATACAACAGGTCTTCCTTATTTCAACCAGCTCGTTGGCGAGACCCCGGAAGCAATCAAGAAATACATCGACTGGTTCGTGGAGATCTGCGATGACGTGCCGTTCCTTGTGGATTCATCGGATGGTCATGTGAGAGCAGAGGCTGCAAGATATGCCAAACAGATCGGGGTTGAGAAGCGCGCCATACATAACTCTATTAACGCCAGTATCGGAGCAGAGGAGATAAAAGCGCTCAAGGAGAGCAAGCTTACCTCGGCTATCGTACTTGCGTTCAATGCAACGAACCCGAGCGTGGAAGGCAAGCTTGAGATCCTTGAGAAAGGAGGCACAGGGCAGACAAAAGGCATGCTTGATGTCGCAAAAGAGGTAGGTATCACAAGACCGCTCATAGATGTGGCAGCCACTCCGCTCGGGGCAGGCGCAGGGGCAACCATAAGGTCAGTCCTTGCCATCAAAGCCAAAATCGGATTTCCTGTAGGCGGAGGCTTCCACAACATGGCATCTGCCTGGGACTGGATGAAGAAGTACAAGAAAACAGACCCTGATGCAAAGACCGAATCGTGGCCGCCTGTGGACATAGGCACGAATCTTGTGGCGCAGGTAATGGGCGCCAACTTCCTGCTCTATGGTCCTATAGAGAACGTCAAGAAAGTGTTCCCTGCTGTGGCAATGGTCGATATCATGCTGGCAGAGACCGCAAAAGACCTGGGTCTGAGCGTGCTGGCTGAATCACACCCGATAAAGAAATTGGTGTAAAAACACCGATTTCTCTTTTTATTTTTAAAAACGCTCAATATCCCTTGACCGGTATATATGGATATATTCTCGATTATATTAATCATTGTTGGTCTTATCCTGTTTGAGACCATAAGCAGCATCGATAACGCGGTGATCAACGCAGAAGTGCTCTCAACCATGTCGCAGAGAGCCAGGAAATGGTTCCTGTTCTACGGACTCCTCTTCGCGGTTTTTGTTATAAGAGGAATGCTGCCCTGGTTGATAGTCTGGGCGACCAATCCATCGCTCGGAGCTGCTGGCGCTCTGACGGCGACCTTT
Organism: Candidatus Methanoperedens sp.; assembly: GCA_026552855.1. GTDB lineage: Archaea > Halobacteriota > Methanosarcinia > Methanosarcinales > Methanoperedenaceae > Methanoperedens. The sequence goes on from JAPMTX010000142.1 coordinate 6,934, forward strand.
AGCGAAGACCCGAAGATAAAAGAAGTGATCGAGCAGTCCTCACCCTTTTTACTTGTAGGCGGAGGCGTTTTTCTCATTTTCCTTTTCTTCCACTGGCTGTTCATCGAGGCTAAGAACTACGGTCTGCGCGGGGAAAGGTTCTTCCACCAGCACGGGGTATGGTTCTATGCTATAGTCTCCATACTTCTTACGATCATAGTCTGGTTCTCCCTGAAGCAGCACCCGTTCATGGCGTTCGGGGCTGTCGTGGGATCAACGGCGTTCTTTATAACCCACGGGTTCAAGCAGAATGCAGAGCAGCATGAGCAGCAGCTCATGGGCGGCGGGAACATGAGCGACTGGAGCAAGATACTATACCTTGAAGTGATAGATGCCACGTTCTCGATAGACGGTGTTGTAGGCGCGTTCGCGTTCACATTGTCCGTACCGCTCATACTCATCGGCAACGGGATAGGGGCTTTTGTGGTCAGGGAGCTGACAATAAGCAATATCGAAAGGGTTAAAAGGTATATCTACCTGAAGAACGGCGCCATGTACTCCATATTTTTCCTGGGAATGATAATGGTGCTTGATAGTTTTAATGTTCATATTCCTCAGTGGGTATCGCCAGTGATCACTATCAGCGTGATAGGGTATTTCTTCTACAGGTCCAGACAGTGCTTATAAACATAAGAAGTAATATATGATACAGTAAATGAAAGCGATACTGTTCGACCCCTTTTCCGGCGCATCGGGCGATATGACAACAGCATGCCTTATCGATATGGGAGCGGATGCACAAAAAGTCAAAGAAGCGATGGAACTGGCTGCTGATGTGGACGTCGAGATATCAAAGACCGCCAGGAACGGCATCTCAGCCAGCCGGGTTAACGTGACCACAAGAAAAGAGGGAAGTTTGACGCTTCAGGAGATAATCAGGCGCGTTAAGTCCCTGAGCCTCCCTGATGATGTGATATCCGACGCTGTCTCCGTTTTTAATATCCTGGGAAAAGCCGAGGCAAGAGTACACGGCGTAACGCTTGAAAAACTGCATTTCCATGAGCTGGGACAGGAGGACGCGATAGCTGATATCGTCGGAGCCTGTACAGCGTTCCACGACCTGGGATTGAAAAAGTACAGGATATACTGCACGCCAATATCCGTAGGTAAGGGATTCGTTGAGTTCTCGCACGGGAAATTTCCAGTCCCCGCGCCTGCCGCGCTTGAGATTTTGAATGAGTATTCCCTTCCCTGGCAGTATGGTCCGGTTGACGGAGAGCTGCTCACGCCCACCGGCGCTGCGCTGCTTGCGTGTTTTGTCAACGGGAGAGGCGTGTGCCCTCCAATGAGGACAGAACATGTTGGCTATGGGGCAGGGGGCAGAGAAACCTCAGTACCCAATGTGCTGCGGGTAATCTCAGGTGAAATAGATGAGGCGCTTGTATCTGACAGGATAGAGATGCTTGAGACCAATGTGGACGATGTGACAGGTCAGGTGCTCGGCAATCTTATTGATGAATTGCTCGCAGCAGGCGCCAAGGACGTATCCATAATACCTGCGACCATGAAAAAAGGGAGGAGCGGCAGCATCATACAGGTGATTGCAAAACCGTCTGATTCTGATATGCTTGCAAGGAAGATAATTGAGGAAACAGGCTCGCTCGGCGTAAGGATCATCCCGGTGAAGCACAGGCTTATCGCACAGAGGGAGATGGGTAAGGTGGATATTACGATTAAGGGCAGGGTGCTTCTGATAGCGGTCAAGATCGCCAGGGATTTGCATGGGGTACTGCTGAACATATCTGCAGAGTTTGAGGACTGCAAAAAAGCCTCCCATGAAGCGGGCGTTCCTGTTAGAGAGGTCATCAGGCTTGCCGAGGAAGAGGCGCACCGTGTTTTTTCCTGAGCGCGCGCTTGATGTCCATCTTATATATCCATTCTCTCTGTGCATACTTCTCCAGTAAGCGGTTCGCCAGGTTCATTTCGCCTTCGGTCATCAGCATGCTCTCCTTCAAGTTGATCCCAAGCGCGTTCTCAAACCCCAGCCTGAGGGCTTTTTTGGCATATTCGATATCAGTAATACCCATATCTTTTAAGGTTATCATCCCCTCCCTCGCAGAGCTGACCGGCATGAGGTTCTTCGTGGGGTTTTTCAGTACCTTATCCATCAGCTCGAAATCAAAATCCATCAGCAGGCTTCCGTTGATAAGCACAGCGCCGTCAAAGCGCCCCTGCGCGTTCCCGGATATCTTCCTGCCTCTTGAATAGACTGCATTGCGCGCGGGCTCAAGCTCTCCTCCCGCGCCGAGTGCTTCAAGCGCATCCACGACGCCGCCCAGGACTTTCCTGTACGCAGCCTGGATATCGCCGGGAATGATGCCTCCTTCCCTGCCAATCACTGAAAAGAGTATCTGGTTCTCATCGCAGAAGCCGCAGCCGCCTCCGAGAATCCGGCGCACGATGCCGATATCGTTGGCGCTGCAAAAATCCGCATTGACCTCATCCTCCACGCACTGGTGATAGCCGAGGTACACAACAGGCGAACGCACGCGCCAGAAAAGGATGGTCTCGGGGGAGGAGCCTGCGCCAACGTGCTTGCCTATGGATTCGAAAAGGGCTGCGCTGTAGAAGCCATCTATCCTGTCGAGGTCGAGGAAGCGCCACATGGATTTGATTCTCCAGACTTAGATATTATCCGAAAAATCAATAATATATTTCAGAATGAACCACAGAGGACACAGAGAGCACGGAGATTTTTTAAGCATGTCTCTGTGTTCTCTGTGCTCTCTGTGGTTTTAACTTTTCGGATGGGTTCTAAGTAATAACACAAAGTACATACATATTAACAACTATGTATATACATTATAAAGTTGGTGTTCCTTGATAACATGGAAAAACAAACCATTGATACCTGACCACAACAGAAATGCTGATGCTGAGATGGTCGAAATCGGGCTTGAGATATACCAGATAATAGAGTTACTTGAAAATGGCACAGAAGTCAACAAAAGAAAAAAAGGCATAATAGAGAAATGGTGCCACAGGGGAGAGAATATCTACATAGTGGCAATTGAGGAATACGAAGAGTACTGGCTGATAAGACATGTTGGAAAAATACGGACTACTAAAGATAAACTAAAAATAATGCGAGGTGAAACATGACACATAAGTGCAATATTTGCGGAAAAGAGATGAAAGCGGTAGATGATATAAATCTGAAAGGATTTGTGATAAGGGGCTGGAGATGTGAATGCGGCAATGAGCATAGCCACCCTGAAGATGTGGATAATATAATCAAATACTTCAAAGCGTTAAAGAACGGTTTGGAAGCTACAGTATATAAATCAGGCAACAGCATATCCATACGTCTGCCGAAGGTGATCGCAGACCTCTATCGCCTGAACGCTAACCTGAAGCTGCCTATAGAGACTGAACAGGGCGGTATCAGGCTTAAGGTTATGAGGCGTAAGGTGGATGCCTAAAAAGTATTTTAAAGCAGACACATTTAAACGAAATTATTATAAATAAGAAAAACTTTATCGTATCCTATGGACTACTGGTTTGGTAACATAATAGAAGACTCTACTCTTTTCAAAATCATTGAGGGAATTATAGGACTACTTTCACTGGTAATGATGTATTATGGTATTCAAATAGCGCTCACGTGGAAATATCCCAAAAAAAGCTCTCAGAAAGCAGATGACCCACAAAGAGGGAGCTACATCCGCGGCACTGTTTTTATGTTCATCGCCGGGTTTTTTATGGTTCTGCATGAATTTCTTGATGCTTTTAATGAAAATGCACCGGATTACGTAACGTATGAACTGCTTGAGCTTATAGCCGTCTCAGGAGTGGTATTGTTTTTCTACGAGTGGTATAAAATAATCAGTAAACAGAGACCGTGATATCTTCAAAAATCGAAGCGCCGAGGGGGAGACTTGAACTCCCGAGGGGCAAAAGCCCCACAAGCTTTCCAGGCTTGCGCCTTAGGCCGCTAGACTACCTCGGCTCATGCTTCATAATAGAACAGATGGCTCTTATTCTTTTGCCTTCCACCCTTTGGGATATGTGCCCGGCGAAAGCAGCACCCTGTCTGTGGTAGCCACAATGCCTGTTGCAGCTTTAAATATTTCCATTGATTTCATCTGCGCTCTCCCGAACGAAACAGCCTCGCCTTTCTGCGTGAACACTGCCACAAGGTCTCCCCTCTCTATCCCTGTCTCAACAGTCAGCACGCCGGGTGCAGCAAGCCCTGCGCCGTGGCAGACCGCATCAACAGCGCTGTCGCGTATCACTATCTTTGGAAGGTGTGAGAGCGCGTACTCCATGGGGAAGATCGTTTTTCTCAGCAGTTCCTCGCTTCCGCTCTCCTTCCATTCGATATACGCGTCCTTCAGGTCGTGAAGAGTTACCATGGTCTCATCCTCCCGGAACGGACCGCTCTTCGTGCGGCGGAGTTCCTGCATGTGCGCGCCTGTTCCGAGCGCCAGTCCGATGTCATTGCACAGTTTCCTGATATATGTCCCTGCCTCGCACCCCACCTTGAAAAGGGCGTTCTTATCCTCCATCTCAAGAAATTCAATATAGTAAATGCTCCTTATCCTGGTCTCCCGTTTGACCGCGGATTTAATGGAAGGCTTCTGGTATATCTCTCCTGTGAATTCAAAAAGAACGCTTTTCACCGTTCTCTCAGGCACTTCCGCGTGCAGCTTCATCAGGCACACGTACTCTTTGCCAGCTGTAAGGAGCGCATCCACCGCCTTTGTAGCTTCACCCAGCATTATGGGAAGAAGACCTGTCACGTTCGGGTCAAGCGTGCCGCTGTGCCCTGCTCTCTCAAGCTCCAGGATCTTTTTCACCCATGATGTCACCTCATGGCTTGTGGGTCCTGCGGGTTTATCGAGATTCACCGCTCCTTTCTGGATGTATTCCTGTATCGGGCGCTCGTTCGGTCTCTTTCCGAACCTCTCATCTGTCGTATCCTCTGATTTTACCAGAGTCTCTCTTTTTATCTCGGAAGGTAACAGATTCATACCAGACATTCAACCGCTTTCAGCACTATTTCACCTATTTCTTCAGCGCCCCACTTGCTTGAGTCTATAACAATGTCGTATACAGATAAGTCCATGATATCGATGTTGTAGTAGTTAAGATAACGCTCTCTCTCGCACTCTTCCCTCTCCGAGGTCTCTGCCATTGAGATCTGGACGGATTTATTTTCCCTCTTTGCGATCCGCTCTGCCCTCACCTCAAGCGGGGCTTTGAGCCAGACCTTAAGATCAGCATCCACAAGAAAGCCCGAGAGCCTTCCCTCAAGTATGATATTATCCTTCTCCCTGGCTACTTTTTTTTGCATTTCGTCTATCTCTCTATCTATGTTCCCGTTCTGCCTTGCAAGGAGACCGTATTCGGCAAGACACATGCACCGGTCTTCCGCGCACCTGCGAAAAATATCCCCCATGGAGATAAGCGGAAGTCCGAGTCTAGCTGACAGCATGCGCGATAGTGTGCTCTTGCCGCTGCCTGGAGGACCGCTGATCGTGATCTTCAATTACATACCGCCTATGTTCAGTGCTTTTCTGGTTATCTGGCTTACAGGTATCGAGCATAAGAAGTACCAGAACAGCCAGTGCTGGAAAGGTCCAATAAGAGTAGTATTTAACTTTTGTACGCCCCAGAAGGGAAATACCATCGATGCATCCGGGTGCTGGCTGATAGCGAGGTATACCCAGAAGAACAGCGGGATGGAGATAATGCTTATGTACAGCATGGGCTTGAACTGCTGCTTGAACATCTCAAGCTGGTCTCCCATCATCTCAGCCTGCTGTGCCTGCAGTTTTTTCATCTTCTGTGCGTTATTGGTCAGTTGCGCCTGCCTGAACTCCTTCTGTATGGCTTTCATTCGCTCCTGGAAACGCCTCATGAGTTCCCAGTCCATCGTGTACTTCTGGATGAGCGAGGCATAAAGACCTGTTATTGCTGCAAGGATGAATATGATTATATGCAATGGAAGGATCGCCAGCAGGGGATTTAAAAGTACCCCCACCATCCTGCCGATCATATTCCTCAGATCAGGGAATGCCAGAATGCCGAACATCAGGAATAATCCCAGGTACAGTATAATCTTGTTCAGCGTCTCCTTAATCATAGTTCTCCAGTATTTTTTTAATATCCTCAAATATCTGTTGTATGTCTTTTCCTCCGTCTACTGTACGGAGAATGCCCTTTTTAGCATAATATTCTATCAGGGGCTGTGTTTGTTTCTTATATACCATTAACCTGTTCCTTATAGCTTCGGGCTTATCGTCCTCGCGCTGGAGTAATTTACCGCCGCATTTATCACATATCATATCCTTTTTGGGAGGATTAAATACCAGGTGGTAGCTGGCTCCGCACGTCCCGCATACCCTCCGCCCCGACATGCGCTTTATCAATTCCTCATCAGAGACATCGATGTTCAGCACCACGTCCAGTTTCTTCTCCGCTTCCGTGAGTATCATCTGCAGGGCATCAGCCTGGGGAACAGTCCTGGGATACCCGTCAAGCAGGAACCCTTTTGAACAATCCGATCTTGACAGCCTTTCCCTTATTATCGTTATCAGAAGCTCATCGGGTACAAGCTCTCCAATTGACATATAGGATTTGGCTTTTAAGCCGAGAGCCGTGTTGTTGCTTATATTCTCACGCAGTATGTCCCCCGTTGATATATGGGGCAGGGAGTAATACTCCGATATCTTCTTCGCCTGCGTGCCTTTTCCAGCCCCGGGAGGACCAAGTAAAACGATGTTCATCTTAAATCGAATCCGTAATGGCGATGTGTATATTAAAGCTTACTCAAAATCTTCGAAGAAGCACAACTTATAAAACTTCAGAACGCATAATTAAACATCAGGGAGGAATAATGCATGGAAGCCAGGATGCAGGTAAGAGAAATAATGACAAGGGATGTCGCGACGATAGATATCAAAAATGACGTCACAACCTTAGCTTTAAAAATGCTGGGACTTGGCGTCGGCAGTATCATCATAACTGATAAAGGACGTCCGGTAGGTATCGCAACAGAGCGCGATATTGTCAAAAAGATCGTATCCAAGAACCTTACCCCGAACGATATAGCCATCAGAGAGCTCATGACCACACCTCTGATAACCATCCCTGCTACCGAGGATGTGACGAACGCCATGTACAGGATGGTCAAAATGAAGATCCGGCGTTTACCTGTTGTAGAGGGCGGAAGGCTCATCGGCATTGTAACAGATACAGACCTGCTCGCTGCTTCGGTAGAGATGGGGAGCATCTTCTCGGATCTTATCGATATGCATCGGGACAGGATGCGCTCGGATGAGATCCCCCGTCTGACCCTTCAGCAGGGCATCTGTGAGCGGTGTCAGATCTTCAAGCCAGACCTGTTACTTACGAACGGACAGATTCTCTGTGAGGACTGCAGGGAAACTACCCCATAGAAATAACGTATATATACGGTAAAAAGAGTATGGTGCATATGAAAGTAGAAGATGTAATGACCAGGAGACCTGTTTTTTTACATAACACCGATTTTATGACGCATGCACGCCAGGTGGTAAGAGACCAGCATAAACGCACACTGCCTGTGGTGGATAATAAGAACAGAGTGGTCGGGATACTGACAGAAAAGGATATATTGGGAATATACTCTACAAAATCCAATGTCACCGTGGAGGGCTTTACATCAGAGTTCCCGGAGGTATACCCTGATATGGATATGATGCATGCAGCGAAATTGATGATCGACGCAGGTCTGGGGCGTGTCCCTGTTATACGCGGAAGTCAGGACAGGACATTAGAGGGCATTCTAAGTACAGTGGATATCTTCAGGAACATGAACCTGGAGAGGATTCCGGCTGTGACGGTAGAGGAGGTAATGACCAGGGACGTAAAAACATGCTCTACAAAGGACAGTATAGCCAAAGTCTGGGTGAACATGAGGGAATCGGGTTTTTCCGGGTTTCCTGTATTAAAGAACGGTCGCCTGGTAGGAATGATAACAAGACGCAACGTCATCAATGCAGGTTATGCCAGGATCGAGAGGGAGGATGAGCACGGCACCGAGATGGGTATGTCTCCGACTGTTGAGAGGGTCATGAGCACGCCGCCGTATACCCTGTCGCCGCAGAATACCTTAAGGGAGGCTGTTCAGGCGTTCCTGAAACTCGATATTGGCAGGTTCTCAGTAGTTGATGATGGCAGGCTTGTAGGTATAGTGGATAGGAATGATATAATCAAAGCATTCATTTAAAGGTGTTCTTATGAGAAACCAAAAAGCCGCAATAGATGCACAAAAAGCGACGCGCGTTCTATCTTTGAAAGATACGTATATTCGCAACACCGGGCCTCTTGATTTCAAGGATAAGATGGCCGGGTACACCGGAGATATAATGACGATTGCATCGAAGGAAGTTGTGACAATCCCTCCCACAACACCGATAATAAGTGCCGTCAAAACCATGCTGAGTAAAGGCTTCAGGAGGATTCCTGTTGTCGATGCCGGCACAGGCCACTTAAAAGGAATAGTGACCTCGCAGGATATCGTGGATTTCCTTGGGGGAGGCTCAAGATACCTTATCGTCAAGAACAGGTATAACGGGAACCTGCTCGCAGCCGTAAACGGCGGCATAGGCGAGATCATGGAAGAGAACGTTGTAAGCCTGAATGAAAAGGATTCGCTTAAAGACGCGCTGTATATCATGCTCAAGGAGAAAGTCGGAGGGATACCAATAACCGACAGCGACGGCAGGGTGAAGGCCATACTCTCAGAGAGGGATTTTGTCTTCCTCGTATCAGGTGTCATTATGGGTAAGAAAGTGAGCGAGTACATGAGCAGGAATGTAATTACCGCGCCGCCGGATATGCCTGTAGGTCTGGCTGCTAAATCCATGATAAACAACGGTTTCAGGCGGCTTCCTATCATCCGGGATAACGTTCTTATAGGCATAATAACCGCATCCGATATCCTGCGTTTCCTTGGCAGCGGGGATATCTTCAACCGGCTGGTCACAGGTAATGCCAGCGAGGTCTTTGATGTGCCTATCCGCACTCTCATAAGAAGGGACATAGTCTCTATAAACTCAGATATGGACCTCGGAGAGGCTGCGGAAATAATGCTTTCCAAGAACGTAGGCTCTCTTCCTGTACTTGAGGATGGAGAATTGAGAGGTATCATTACAGAACGCGATTTTATCAGGGCAATAGCCGAATAACGGACACACTTATGAAAATAAAAGAGATAATGAGCTCCCCAGTTTACGTAGTATCGCCTGAGGAAACAGTGGCGAGAGCCAGGAACCTGATGCTCCGCTACAGGATCGGGAGGCTTGTGATCATTGAGGATAACAAGCCTATCGGGATAGTGACCAAGAAGGATATCAGCAGACGGCTTGACCAGGCTGAACCTCAGTGGAGGAGAAGACCGATAGACCATATACCTATCAGGAAGGTAATGACCGAGAGCCTGATCACCATATTCCCGGATGCAACGCCCGGGCAACTGGCTGAGCTGATGCGTGAAAATAACATAAGCGGGCTGCCTGTTGTGAACAATAAGAACGAAGTGATAGGTATTGTAACGAAGTGGGATCTGATAAGGTATTTCTCAGGACTTCCCCTGGAGTTGAAAGTGAGGGATTTAAAGATAGAACCTGCCCTCACCGTGCACAGGCACCATACCATCAGCCATATCGTGCACGAGCTTGAGACAAATTTAATGGATAGAGCGGTTGTGCTTGAGGATAACGATAAGCCTGTCGGGATAATCACGAGTTCGAACCTGACTTTTACCGAACTTATGGATAAGACCGGCGATCTACCTCAGAAAGAGATAAAAATGACGCGCAAGGAAAGCTATGCAGGAAATAAGCAGTACAGGTATGTGAGGGACGTGCTTCTGGTAGCTGAGGATATAATGTCAGCCCCGCTTATAACAGTAAAAGATGATGAACTTGCCACGCATGCAGCAGGAATAATGGTAAAGGAGAGGATCAATGGGCTGCCTGTGATGGGGAACGGGGTTATGGGGATACTGACCGGCGACAACATAGTAAATTCAATATTAACTCTAAAGGTGAAACAATGAAGGTAAAGGACATAATGATAGAACCGATACTGGTGCACAAATCAGATTTTATCTCGCACGCAATGGAGTTGATGGATAAACACGATACCCGGCGGCTTCTCGTGATCAATGGAGACGACGTACAGGGCGTGATTACAATGAGGAGCATTGCCCGGAAACTTGGAACGTGGAAGAAATCGAACCTTCCCGCATCCTCGATCCACGTTGCGACCGCGACTACGAATGCATTCACAAAGGTACTTCCTGATACGGGTATAGAGGATGCCATCGTCCTGATGGACAGGACCGGCGGTGTCCTTGTCGTTATGGATAACAGCAAGGTTCTGGGCTGGGTGACGCCGCATGAAGTCCTTACGATTATCCGCACAGCCAAAGGTTACGCTGCCGAGGCAATGAAGGAACCGATAGCGGTGAGTGTGAACGACCGCGTTGCGCATGCGCGGCGGGTAATGCTGGATAACGATATAGGAAGGCTTCCTGTAACTGAGAACGGCGATCTTGTCGGCATCATCACTGAGAAGGATGTTGCAAGGGCAATGATGAATTTCAGGACCCTTGTACCTGATAACCAGCAGGATGAAAGGATACGCAACCTCATAGTCGGGGATATCATGACCCACAATGTAAAATCTGTCCGGACAAATACTCCCGTATCAGAGGTCATCTCGTTGTTGCTTGGCGAGAACATAGGCGGAGTACCGGTCCTTAACCTGAAGGACGAGATGGTGGGTGTGATCAGCAGGAGAGGGATCATAAGGCACCTGGCTTCGATGACCCCACCTAAAAAGGGACGATAATAACAGGGCTCATTAAATTTTTATGAACCTACTTGGAAATCCGCAGGCTCATCGTGTGGAGAAGGAATGAGGCGGGACGTCTCTTCAGAGATTATTAACAAACTGGATATCGGGAAAGTATCAAAGCTGCTGGATATTCCTGAGTACAGGATAACAGGCGCCTTACAGAGGAAAACTCTGCAATTTGTCCCGTCTCCGCGGGAGCTGTTGAGGTTTGATAAGCCTCTCTCGAATGTCGAGGGCGGCACCGCTATTTTCATTGAGCCGTTCGACATAGTCAGGGGTTTTCCTAAAATACCGCGCACTCTGGTGCTCTATCCTGGAATACGGAACCATTTCTCCTCCTGCGAGAGTGTAACCGTCGAAGAGAAAATGAACGGCTACAATGCAAGGGTGGCGCTTATCGGAGATTCGCTCGCCGGCATGACCCGCGGCGGCTTCATGTGCCCTTATACAACAGAGAAGGCAGAAAAGCTTGTGGGTAAGGATTTTTTCCTTGACCACCCCGACCTCATGCTGTGCGGCGAGATGGTCGGACCTGACAGCCCTTATGTACCCAAATCATTCTACGATATCGAATCCCTTGATTTTTTCGTTTTCGACATAAGAGAGAAGGTGACGGGTAAACCCATGCCTGTGATGGAGAGAAGGGCACTGGTGGAAGAGTACGGGCTTAAATCCGTCAGGCTCTTCGGGGAATACTGTGTGGACGAAGCTCACATTGAGGTTACGAACATCATCAAAGGCTTCGGGAGCACACTGCACGAGGGTGTTGTTATCAAAGACCCGCAGATGCAGTTGCTGCCGGTAAAATACACAAGTTCCATGAGCAACTGTGCAGACCTGAACTACGCTTTTGAATTCTACAACGACTATGGCAGGGACTTTTTCTTCCCAAGGGTATGTAGGGAAGCGTTCCAGTCTGTTGAATGGGACGAGGATGAGGAGAGCCGGAGGAAAAGATGCCAGAGGCTCGGTGAGAGCATACTGTTGCCCATGATCAAGACCATTAAGAAGAGACAGAGGGGAGAGCGGATAACCGAGACCGTACAGATACGGGTAAGGGAACCGAAAACCATCAAAGAATTCGAGGAGCACTTAAGACTCCTGGGTGTGGATGCTGTTTTTGAAAAGCCGGAACTGATAGGCGATGAGTACCTGGTTAAGATAAGAAAAATATTCAAGAGCACAAACGATAAGACGGATTCGATACTCCGTGGAGAGCTATGGAGTTGAGAGTTCTGTAAAAGGAACATGCTGTAGGTGAAAATTTCTTAGAACCTATCCGAAAAGTGAAAGCCACAGAGAGCACAGAGAACACGGAGACTTCTTAAACACTCTCTGTGTTCTCTGTGCTCTCTGTGGCTCATTCAGAATTATACTATTGATTGATTTTTCGGAAAGGCTCTTAATCCCTCGCTCATACTATTCCCTGTTCCCTGAAAATTTTCACGAGAGAAGCGTTGTTGTGCTCTTTTAATTCTCCCATATACTTATACAGGGTCTCGCTTAATCCTTTATAATATTCTTCATCCAGTTCCACTATATACTGTATCCTGTCTGCTATCTCTTTTACAGAATCTATGTTCTGGATAACAATATCAACCTGAGAAGGAAGGCTCAGGTTCCTGGCTATAGTGGGTGATACTAAACATGGAATGCCTCTTGCCAGGAATTCGTATGCGCCGTAAGCAAATGATTCCGCAAGGCTGACATGGAGTGCAAGGTACGTGTTGTTGATCTCCCGCTCATAGGTTTCCTGCGGCATCCATCCCAGGGCAGTTACGCCTGAGGTAGTCTGGAGAGGAAGGCTGGTCCTGAGATGAAGATCCGGGATGCGCCTCCGGGCGGCGATGAACGCAAGGTACTGGGAATATATGTTCTTTTTTATCGCGGGCGATAAGAAGAGACTTATGTTGTTCCTGTCGGGAATTGAGTTTCTCCGGGGTCTTTCCTGCACCGGATGGGGAGCATGGAAAATGCCGTCGTCCTCAAAAGCTGCAATGAAATCCCTTTTAGCGAACCATATGAAATCTATCTCGTTATTTTTTTTCATTGCAAGGATACGGTTCAGGAGCGATATCTCGCCCTTATGGTTCATCTCCGTAGGGTTTGAAGCCTGGTACAGGAGCTCATGCTGGCGCTGGTGAAGTATTATCGAATGCAGCTCGGTCTCTGTCGGGCTTGAGGTCCACAGGTATCCTATCTTTATGCCTTTTCTCTTCGCAAACTTCATCACAGGTTCGTAGGATATATGCCATGCGCCGAATATCACTGAGGTCGCATCAGAAGGTATCTCCGAGAGTTCCTCAATGTAGAGATGCCTGCTTAACCCCAGAAGTTCAACATTCCTGAGATGGGTATCCACGCCAGGATGGTATTTACTGCATATCGTGTACAGCATCCTGCCCACCTACGGCTAACAGAACAATAATTATCATAGATCCACTCCCATTAACATACCGAGGCAACGTATCTTGAATCAGCTATAGATATTATTATGCTCGGCGCTATTAAATCTTTGGTCAGCTTTAAAAATATCAAAAGTCTATAAATAACCTCACACTAAAATATATATCGCATCTTAACCACTGTGTAACCGTTATGGATATACAGAAAACCCGGCTCGATTTCCCGGTGCTCAAGAAGAAATGGAACGGCAAGCATCTCGTTTACCTTGATAATGCCTGTATGACTTTAAAGCCAGTACAGGTCATTGAGGCAATGGACGAATATTATAACGAGTATCCCGTATGCGGCGGGCGTTCGCTGCACAGGATGTCAAGGAGAGTGGATGAGAAAGTTACAGAAGCGCGCGAGAAATTCAAAAATTTCCTTGGTGCGGAGCGCGCTGAAGAGATAATTTTCACGCGGAATTCAACTGAAGGGCTGAACCTCGTTGCCAGCAGCCTTGACTTCAAGAAAGGGGATATCGTCCTTACGACGGACAAGGAGCATAACTCAAACCTTATTCCCTGGCAGGTGCAGGCTCATAAGAGGGGAATAAAACACATGATAGTGTACTCGAATCCGGACAATACCTTCAATCTGGAGGCATTTGAGGACACGCTGGATAGAGCCAAAAACGTCCGGCTTGTGAGCATGGTGCATACTGCGAACCTCGACGGCTACACTATACCTGCCAGGGAGATCATCAAGACAGCCCACGACCACGGTGCGCTCGTCATGCTGGACGGTGCGCAGAGCGCACCGCATAAACCGATAAATGTAAACTCTCTCGATGTCGATTTCTTTGTGTTCTCAGTGCACAAGATGCTCGGACCTACGGGCATGGGTGTGCTCTACGGGAAATACCGGCTGCTCGAGGAGATGGCGCCATTCATTGTTGGAGGCGATACGGTCAGCGATACCACGTACGAAGCCGCCAGGTTCCTGCCCCCGCCTGAAAAGTTCGAGGCAGGGCTTCAGAACTATGCCGGCATAATAGGGAGCGGCGCTGCTGTGGATTACCTCAGCGGAGTGGCGCTTTCGAACATAGAGAAGCACGAGGAGAGGCTGAACAGGATTATTACGGACGGGATAAAGGATATTCAGGGGCTTAAGATAATAGGACCACAGGACCCGGCTCTGCGGTCTGGAATTATTTCGTTCACCGTTGAATTCCCGAAGGGCGGTGATGCGCATGATATTGCGATAATCCTTGACGAAACAGAGAATATCGCCGTTCGCTCAGGCGCGTTCTGCGTGCATTCCTGGTTCAACTACCGAAAATGCGAGGCTGCGGTACGCGCATCGCTTTACCTGTACAATACGGAGGAGGAGGCGCGCAAATTCGTGGATGCGCTGGAGAAGGCGGTGGGGTTGTTTAATCCTTGAAAAAAGCGTAAAAGAATAGGCGATAGAGGCAGATAATATCACGCAGGATTATACGTTATTACTAATTTGAGTGGTTTATTGAAAGCTTTCAACAATTTCTCAACATAATCTTTTCCTTCAACGTGCTTAAGGTCAGGGTCTTTTTTCAATTCATGATCTACATAAGCATAACTGCGTTCGTTAAGTATACGGTTTATAATACATGCTATCTCTATGAATTCATCGTTCGTTATTGACCATTTTTTATGTCCTAGTTCTTCATCTTCGTATTCTTCGATTTTTTCTGAGATAGTGTACACTCTAATCTTATCAATTAATTTTTTTGCAACCGTTGCTTTCTCTTCCATAGCTTCGTCTTTTGTTTCTGGACGACCAATAATTTCTGTCCGCCCCTCAGGTGATTCCCGATCTTCAATGACCCAGTTCGGTGAGTAGGGGATTAGTCCGCTGGGCGGAGGGGGTATAAATTCAATCTGAGCTTCTGTTGGTATGGCAATCTCCAGTTTCTTTAAATACTCTTGAACTGCCTCGTTTGTTAAATCAAGTGAATATCGAGTAGTGTAGTTTTTGCCACTTTTTTTAACGAACTCCCTTTCGATTAATATTTTTAACTCTCTATTAATAACTGTGTCTTGTCTATCGGAGAGTTTTTTAATTTCTTTGAAACGCTTGGGTTTACCATCTTTTAATATATTTACAATCTGTGCCCTTACCGAATTGGTTATTATAGATTCATATTTTTGGTTCGTGTTTTTTTGGGCATAACATATCATTCTATCACACTAACTAATACATTAGTAAGTATTATAAACCTTACGGTCTATTGTAAACAGCATGACAAAAAAGTCAATCAAATATGCCTGCTGAACTGGCAGGGTAAGAGATTGAAAAAAGGAAGAGTATTAAATGTATATCTACCTCGATGAAAGCGGCGACCTTGGCTTCAGTTCAAAAGCCTCAAAATATTTTGTGATTGCTGCCTTACTGACAAAAGACTCATTACGAGTCGAAAAGTGCATCACTAAAGTTCGAAAAGAAAGGCTGCCGAATAAATATAAAATAATCCCTGAACTTAAATATCGTAATTCGGACAATATCATTAGAAGGCGAATCCTCCAGTGCATTGCAAAAACCGATACAAATATTGCTTGTGCAGTTCTAAGAAAGCGCCAAGTTCACGAGAATCTAAGAAACAAGCCAAATATCCTTTATAATTACCTCTGCGGCTCTCTGATAGGAAATATATTTAGGAAATATCATATAAATAGTAAGGTTAATATAACGGTTGATCGTTCACTTACAGGTATTAATAGGGAAGCTTTCGATGAATATATTGGTTATAGGGCATTAATGAATAAAACTGAAGTTTTTGACCTTGATTATTTAGAAATAAACCACGTGGATTCTGTTCAAAATAAATGCATTCAGGCTGTTGATTTTGTTGTCGGCGCAATTGCAAGAAATTATGAGCATGAAGATTCATCGCTCTATGAAATAATAAACGGAAACGTTGAAATTGCACTTGATTTTTTCAAAGGAAGAATAAAATAAGCAAAACAATAAAGAATAAATGTGATCCCTTCCTTACTTCGTCCCACCCGCCTCAAGGCGGCCTCATTCTTTTCAGGAAGGACTTACTCACTATTCTACAATTAGTTTTTACTTAATTTATAGTTTACTGAAAAAGTGAAAACGAGTTGATTCTGATTTATTACACAAAGTACCTCTTGGGTAAACAATTTAGCCAAATAAGTACATAAACCCTAATCCAATGCAACAGCAAATCTTCGCCCGGGCATTCGCCCCTGCCCACATCTCAGGGATTTTCGTTATCGATATAAAGAAAGAACCAGAGCTTTCAGGCTCGATGGGCAGCGGCATCTGCCTTAAGGACGGAGCGGTCACGAAAGTCAGCGCCGCGGGAGAGACCTCAATAAAAATTAACGGTGCTGTCAGCGAAGCGACAACAACCCTCTCAGCCATAAAGCTCCTCACTTCCAAGCCCGTGCTTGTGGAAACAGAACTCGACATACCCATAGGCGCCGGGTTCGGAGCAAGCGGAGCCGGAGCGCTCAGTACCGCGCTTGCGCTAAACGAAGCGCTCTCCCAGGAACAGACATTCAACGATCTCGCCCAGGCGGCGCATATAGCAGAGGTCATGAACAGGACAGGGCTTGGGGATGTAGCAGGGCAGACCTGCGGCGGCATTGATATCAGGAAAAAAGCCGGAATTCCTCCTGTCGGGATTATCGACAGGATACCCTGCAGGGAGATATCGGTCTCATGGATCAGCTTCGGGGGCATTTCCACTAAATCGGTCCTCTCTAATGAACTGAAGAAAGAGACCATCAACAGAGCCGGGAAATCCAGGCTAAAAGAACTCTTAAAAAAACCCACACTTACGAACTTCTTCAGGCAATCGAGCGCATTTGCAAAGGAAATAGAATTGATGAGCTCTGAGGTAAGAGATGCCATCGAGGCTGTAGAGGCGATGGGCGGACTTGCAAGCCAGGCAATGCTGGGAAATACGGTCTTTGCCATAAACGATGACGGGGCGCTGCTGGAATTCGGGGATGCGCAGGAGAGCATGATAAGCAATGCAGGAGCGCACCTGCTATGATACCGAAGAGCCATCCCAGATATGAATCCCTGATGACACGGGAAAAAATAGTCGGGGGCGTGGAGAAGGGAATAACGAGCATTCACGGGCTGATCGCGCAGGGGCGCGGCGAGGCGTTCGATTATTTAATAGGAGAGAAAACCGGAAAGGGCGCACTGCATGCTGAAAAGGTAGCGGCAGCGCTGCTGCTCCTTGCAAAAAGACCGGTCATCTCGGTAAACGGAAATGTAGCTGCGCTTGTTCCTGAGGAGATAATAAAGTTGAGCGATGCAGTTAATGCCCCGCTTGAAGTCAATCTATTCCACAGGACTGAGGAGAGGGTGAACAGGATAATTCAACATCTGCGCTCGCTTGGGGCTAAGAAGATATACACAAAAAGCAATGCGCTGATACCAGGTCTTGACCACGAAAGAGCAAAAGTGGATAGCGAAGGCATTTTCAGCGCCGATATCGTGCTTGTTCCGCTTGAGGACGGGGACAGGTGCAGGGCGCTCGTTGAAATGAGAAAGACTGTTATTGCAATCGACCTTAACCCTCTCTCAAGGACGGCGCAGGACGCTCATGTGACGATAGTGGATAATATCATGCGTGCTATCCCGAATATATCGGAATTTGCTGAGGAACTTAAAAGATCAAAAGAAGAATCTCTTGAAAAATTAGTTGACGCATTCAATAATAAGGAGAACCTGGCTCTCGCCATCGATGAGATCATTGCTCATCTGCAAACGTCTCAGAGATGATCTCATCAAGCTGCTTCTTTCTCTTCTTGCTCGAAGATTCCACCTGTCCGTCAGCCTTGATCACAGATACTATGATATCGAACCGCTCAGCCGCTGCCATATCTGCGGTTGACATTATTGTGTCAGGCTCAGCAGACGGTGGTATCCACGGGTTTGCAAGCATCTCCATTTCCTGGAGCGTGGGAGTGTATGAATGGATGATCTCGATTTTCCCTTCTTTTTCATGCTTGTAAGCGCGGTAAAGAGCCCTGTTCTGCCTGAAGCCCACGTATATCTCAAGAAGCGTTACCCCTATGAGGGAATTGGTATGTTTTCCCACAACAAGGTCGCTGATTATTCTCTCGCCCTCGTCGGTATGCAGAACAAGAAAACCGCTTTCTTTGTTCTCGCTGCCAGATATCTCGATCATCTGTGCCAGGCAGTCTGCTAAATTCATATCCTTTGTGGGGATTATCCTGTCAAAATCCTTTATCGTCCTTGAGATCTGGTCTTCATCATAATCCGCCACACCATCTCGGTTAATGATATCCGTGATCTTCGCTCCCTGTATGCCGAGCAGGTTCGATTCTATGCCGTACTTTTTCTCTTTTTCAATAAGTTTTGAGAGCCGCTCTTTAGCATCAAGATGCCGGGAAAGCCTTCTCTTTATGAGTTCCTCATCGCTGGCAGTAAGTTCGATAGCTTTGGGATGTGCCCCGATCTTTTTTGTCAATAACGAGATCTGCCTTATTAATTCCGGCTCTCCGAGTTCCATTACATCAAATATATTCTCGACCAGCAATTTGACCTGGTCGTAGACTGAGACATCAACACACACAGGCTCATCGCCGTCAAATATAGGAAGCTTCCTTTTTTCGTAAAGCTCTCCTTTCATTTTCTCAACGAGATCCTTCCTGATAAGCACCACCGGCTGGGCTGAGCGCGCCCTCCCCTCAAAATAAGCCCCCATGTTCTCAGAGAGTAACTGGATAGCCAAGGTCGTTTTTCCCCCTCCCTGCGGTCCGGTCAGTATCAGGATGGGATTCTGTTCCAGTTCTTGTGAGAGAAGCCTGACCGACTCTTCTTTGGTATGCTTTGAGGTGTCAAGGATATCCATCTGAGCCCCTGAGAAATTAAGCGGGAGTCCCGCTTAATCCATTCCCTCCATTCCTCCCATTCCGCCCATGCCTCCTGGTCCTCCCGGCGGCATCGGGGGTGCGGATCTGCTTGAGAGAACATCGTCTATCCTCAGGATCATGGTCGCTGCCTCAGTGGCAGAGTCGATAGCCTGTATCTTTACCCTCAGAGGTTCAACGACTCCTTCCTTCAGCATATCCACGACTTTGCCTGAGAACACGTTAAGCCCGGCAGTTTTCTTGCCTTTCTCATGCTGGCTTCGCATCTCCACAAGCATGTTTATCGGGTCAAGACCTGCGTTCTCTGCCAGGGTTCTCGGGATGATTTCAAGAGACTCGGCAAATTTGCTTACTGCGAGCTGTTCTCTTCCGGTCAATGTGGCAGAGTATTCCCTCAGGCGCAGTGCCAGTTCTACTTCTGGCGACCCTCCGCCGGCTACAAGAGTCTCATCCTCGATTGCAACGCCGACTACGCGAAGTGCATCGTGCAGCGCGCGTTCAGCCTCATCAACTACGTGCTCTGTCCCGCCGCGCAGGATGATGGAAACAGCCTTGGGGTTGTGGCATTCTGTGACATAGGTCATAGCCTCATCCCCGATCTTCTTCTCTTCCACAAGACCTGCTTTTCCAAGGTCTGAATCGTTTATCTCTTTTAAGCTTGTGAGTATCTTGGCACTCGTTGCCCGGGCAAGTTTCTCCATATCGCTCTTCTTGACGCGCCGGGCTGCGTATATTCCTGCTTTTGCAAGATAGTGCTGGGCTATGTCGTCAATTCCCTTCTGAACGAACACCACGTTCGCGCCGCTTGCCATGATCTTCTCGACCATATTCTCGAGCATCTGCTCTTCCTGGTCAAGGAAGGACTGAAGCTGATCGGGCGATTTGATTGATATCTCTGCATCCACTTCTGTCTTTTTGATCTCAAGCGCCTCGTTTAGCAGTAAAATCTTCGCATCGTGCACTTTCTTTGGCATGTTGGTATGAACTCTCTCTTTGTCTATTACCATGCCCTCGATAAGCTCTGACGCCTCGATGCTTCCGCCCACTTTCTTCTCTACCTTGATATCCTCGATATCAACCGTATATTTTCCGTTCTCCTTATTGACGACTGCGAGTACTGAATTCACTGCAAGGTTGGCAAAGGTGTCCTTGTGTGCCTCTGCGCCTTTTCCTGTTATCGCTGTGGCAGCTATCTTCAATAATAAATCCCTGTCATCAACGTTCACTTCCATAGCGAGCGTCTGGAGTATCTCTTTAGCTTTTGCCGCTGCAAGCCGATAGCCATTCGCTATGACCGTGGGGTGCACGTTCTGCTCTAAAAGGTCTTCAGCGTTCTTCAGGAACTCCCCAGCCAGCACTGCCGCTGTTGTGGTTCCGTCTCCCACCTCGTCGTCCTGGGTCTTTGCGACCTCAACTATCATTTTCGCGGCTGGGTGCTCGATATCCATCTGCTTCAGGATGGTCGCTCCGTCGTTTGTTATTACGATATCTCCCAGCGAATCTACGAGCATCTTGTCCATGCCTTTTGGTCCGAGCGTTGTTCTCACTGCCGCAGCCACTGCTTTGGCTGCCATGATATTGTTACTTTGCGCTTCTCTTCCTTTTGTTCTCTGACTGCCTTCTCTTAGAATTAAGATGGGCTGTCCTGCTAATTGTCCTGCCATGAATAACCTCCGTAAAATATTATCTTCTGTTCGATAAATTGTACAATTTTACGCTTGTACGAAAGTATTCTGATTGTTTGTGGTTCTATATAAGAGTTGCTGTAAAGCCCAAAAATTATAATAATTTGTAAATATAATAAAGGCAGAGGTAAGAGCATAAGGTAGATATTACAAAAACCTTATTATCTATAATGCGTATGTAGCCCATGCGCCAAGGTGGCGGAACGGCTACGCAATCGCCTGCAGAGCGATTCCATTCCGGTTCGAGTCCGGACCTTGGCTTATCCCCTGAATTATAGTTTTTGCCGTAAAAAGTGTTATATAGCAAACAGTAGATAAGAAAGTGCCCAAAAACGTGTTTTTGGATTCCGATAATTTTATTCTGACGAGATAGCCAAGCCCGGTATGGCGCAGGGTTGCTAACCCTGTGTTCCTTAATCGGAACTCGGGGGTTCAAGTCCCCCTCTCGTCGCTTGTTTTTCTAAATTTATGGATACGTTCTGAAGCTTTTAATGAAGTTGGACTACACAGGAATTGGTGGTAAAAGTAAGGGGATGAGATTAGAAATATTTTTTAGCAATTTTGTTGTTCCCATATAGTAAATTAGAAGTTATAACCAGATAACCATTCACTCTTCTGTTCTTGCCGTCTCTAAGATTGCCACGCGATTCTACAAAGATTTCAAACGCTTATCCAGTATCCATACCTCAAGTAGAGTACGGAATAGCTCCTCCGGCACCGCCTCCCGCTTAATCACGGCGAGCCAGACAATAAAGGCTCACTAGAAGGAGGTATAGATATTTCTTCTCAAAATTTACGCATTTTTGAAAAGGTTATAGCCTGTATATATAATTTCCGATGCTTTGGGTTATATTAATCATATTATAAAAAACAAAGAATTACTTTCCGAAATGACCATAAAAATGAACCGCAGATGAACGCAGGCACGCTATAACCCGTATTTATTTGCGGTTCCTGTTCTCATTAAACCAGATCAAGCTTCACGGTCCCGCCGTCGAGCACTTCCCTCTCGCCCACATCTACCTGCTTTGAGATATTGCCCGCGGTGATGGTGTAAGCGCCAGCCGGCTTGGTATCGAAATTAGTCTCTCCTGCTATCGGACCCTGTGTTGAATACGGGACAGTGAATTCATACGTTCCATCGGATGAAGTGGTCTGTGAGTACTGGATGCTCCGTCCGATGTTCGTTTTGATCGTATTCGTCAGTGTAACCGTAGTATTCGGCGGCGCTCTGCCAGTGATTTTTGCACCTTTCACATGCTCGAATATCTTGACGTAACCTGAATATTCCAGAGGCAAATTTCCGCCATATACCTGGTTGTACCAGAATTTTCCATTGCAAACTCCTCCATCGCACAATGGCTGAAGTTGTCCATTTGCTTGTTGAGATACTCCGATCTCATTTATACCTCCGCGTGTCTGCCAGTTACTCTGCGTCTCATGGACCATACGATACGTCTTCAGGTTATTCCCATCAAAAATGTGAAGCTTTGCCTCCATAGTACCATAATATTTCGGCGTTGGGACAACAATAGTGCCCTGTGAGGTCTGGATCTGCGTATAGTATCCCTGGTCAGAGAGATCCCATTCAGCAAAGACTGTCAGGATCGAATAAGCCATGTAAGCATTGCTCGCAACATACCGTGCGCCGGGCTTTCCATTGATGCCGAGCTTGTCAAGCACTTCGTTCGCTTTCTCCTCTGTGGGGGCAATAAGGAATGTGGACGCGCCCGGAGCATGCGTATCACCCCCGCCTATGCCTTCCTGGAACGGGTTCGCGTTCGGTATCCTGTGACCGAAGTACGTGATAACATGCCCGTAATCCCACCAGCTCATGACGCCGTAGGCAGATTCGGGATAGGGATACGTACTGTTAACCGGTCTTTCGTAGATATCATAATACTTTAGCCCGGGATCAGGTGTATTGTAGCGCATCCAGTTAAGCCCGTCGTACCATTCGTAATATCCCGGCGCGATCGCTCCCCACTGCGCGGACTCCATGGAGGTCTTATAGGGAGATGCATATGAGGGGGCATTCAAAAATCCTGCAATCCCGACCACAAGACCCAGCGAGAGGATATGCTGTATCCTTATTTTTTTGGCGCATTCAACCACATCGCATGAGCCGAATTCCTTCCAGTCGCCGAAATCCAGGGCTTTTGAGCCTATGAAGCCTACAAGTATCGCCGCGTTCACGGCATAGTAATAAGCAAACCTGTTCTGCGCCAGCATTATAGCCAGGACAAAAACGCCCCATACCGCTGTTAGCGTATACTCAGCTCTGGATCTCCTGACAATATAATAACCCAGAGCCAGGATGCCTATGTAAGCCAGGTAATAATTATAACCGAAGTTCTCAAACAACATATCAGTTGTGATGGGATAGGCTTCCGCGATGGTCAGACCGCCGCCTTGCTGTCCGTGGAATATAAAGTCCCAGTTCCCTACGGAGGCATCGTACAATCCCGGCACTATCAACTTCAGGGCTATCAGACCTATTATTATTGTGCCTGATACGAATAATAGATAATGAGTTCCGCTTAATTCCCGCTTGTTCATTTCCCTGGAGACTATGCTGAGAAGGGCGAAAACCGCAGCGCCCCCGCCTGTTACAGCCACATGCAGGAGAGAATAATACCCGGATGAGAAACCGTTTCTCAGATCAACGTACGGCAGCACCATTACCATTGCGATCAGATATGCTATTATGCCCACGATCCCCAGGTACTCCGTAGATTTTCCCCTGAAATGATCTATGACATACTGAACTACCACAAAAATGCCGAAAACCACTGCAAAGAAGACACCCGCAGTCCAGTTGAGGAGGTAGCCTCCGAAAGACAGACCTGCGAAAATAGAGTAGGTTAAAGGTGTTTTCAGGCTTTGCCAGTCTCTTTTCAGCCAGTGATCAAAAGTGATGTTCTCAGCCTTTTTAATAGCCATTATGAAAAACATCATCATCATCGCCAGGTAAAAGACCTCAGCCACGTGGTTATCAGTGAACCCGAGTACCGAGCGTGAGAGGAACTGACCTGGCAGTATGGCTATTAAAAAAGCCCCCAGAAGACCTGCTTTCTCGTCTGCCAGCTCTTTGCCTATAAAATATACGGGGAATACTACCAGAGCGCCCAGGACCGCGGGATAGAACGCGCCTATTGTATCGATAGTGGACTGCGAGGGCATCCCGCTGCCCGTGATAAGACCTGCAAAAATGGAGAAAAAGGCTATCATCTGGTCAAACAGGGGACCCCAGTGAAGCGGCGTCCCGTACGGATACAACGTATACGCATCAAAGAATAGCCTGTGGGGGAAAAACTGGATAGTATTTTCCACGAGTCTCATATGGAAGATGGCATCATCCGAAGCAAAACCAACAATCCCCCTGTTAAAAACATTTTTTATGGGCGTTATGCCTCTTATATAGAATGAGAACAGGAATATTGCAAAAAGCATTACATATGAAAGGTATTTTACCGGAAAGATGCTCCCACTGCCATTTTTTTCTTTTGCGTTTTCTTCTTTTCCTATAGTTTTTCCCTTGAATTTTTTAGTTGGTTTTCCTTTTGCCAAAGTACACCTCGGTTGCGGTATAAGTGGATGTTGCGATTAATAAAGATTATGGAAATGATTGTTAATGCGATATGTACTATTCAGGTATCGCCTATTAAAACTTTTGGTTCGTAACATATCGAACTAATTATCAGGTTCCTCTGCCAATACGCTTATATTGATATGTCGGAATATAAGCATAAACCGGTGAGTAATATTCAAATGAGCCCTACCGTACCAGCAGCGCTGCTTATTCTGATAGTGATACCTTATTCCATTTATATCGGTCAGGTACTCAGGTACGGCAGCAGGGGCTCCCCTGCCAGAAAATCCGAAAACATGCCATCCATCTCCATTATCATCCCCACTTACAACGAACAAATGCTCATAGCGAAAAAGCTTGATAACATCTTTGAACTGGAATATCCTTCTGAACTTATCGAGGTCGTAATAATAGATTCGTCCACGGACAGGACGCCTGAGATAATAAAGGAATACCAGAAAAGGTATAACTGCATAAATCTCATACGCGAGAAAAGGCAGGGTTTAGCGACTGCGCTTAACACAGCATACGCTGCTGCGCGAAATGAGATCGTGATCAAAACCGACTGCGACAGCATGCTTAAAAAAGACGTATTACAGAAGGTAGCGGCTGACTTTGCAGACCCGTCGGTCGGAGGCGTGACCGGAAAACAGGTCGTTATCAACGAATCCCGTGTCGAGGTCGGATACAGGTCGCTGCAATCAAGGGTGCAGATAGCAGAATCCTGGATAGACTCAACTGTAATATTCCACGGACCTTTCTCGGCATACAGGAAGAAGCTCATAAAGCCAATAGATCCTGATTCTGTTGCAGACGACAGCGAACTGGCGATAAAGGTCAGAAAGCAGGGGTA
Organism: Candidatus Methanoperedens sp.; assembly: GCA_026552855.1. Classification (GTDB taxonomy): domain Archaea; phylum Halobacteriota; class Methanosarcinia; order Methanosarcinales; family Methanoperedenaceae; genus Methanoperedens. The sequence goes on from JAPMTX010000142.1 coordinate 32,260, forward strand.
CAGGGCAATAATAGACCCCGACATCCTGTTCTACGAAGCCAGCCAGAGCGCGTTCTTTAAGCGAAGGATGCAGAAGGACAGGCGCGGACGGGGGCTCATCAGGCTGCTTCTGCGGCATAAGGACGTGCTTTTTAATACGCGATATGGAAATTACGGCAATATCGTGTTCCCGATGAACTATTATATGATGATACTCTCGCCGTACCTGATATTACTGCTGTTCGCGACCAGCTTCTACCTGTTATTCCAGTACGATCCGATGACCGCCGCGTCAGGATTGGTTCTGCTGGTATTATTCGTTTATCTCGGTCAGGCGAATAAGCTCTACAAACTTGGACCGATCTACTCTTTTCTGGACACGCAGATCTCTCTCCTTCTTGGGGGGTTAAGCCTGATTTTCGGCAAAGAATCAGGAGGCACGTGGGAGGTTGACCAGGAACTCAGGGGTGCATACCTGAAGCATGAGTAGAGTTGCGATGGTATGCCACAGGTATTACCCGGATATAGGCGGCGTAGAGACACATGTCCGCGAGATCAGCGAGCGGCTTGTACAGCGCGGTTTTGATGTAGAGGTTGTATGTACCGACCCGGCAGGGAAATATCCATGCAAGGATCATTATAACGGAGTCAGGATAACACGTTTTAGATCATTTGCGCCAAAAGATGCTTTCTATATCGCACCGCAGTTGTATTCTTACCTGAAAAAAAATGATTACGATATAATACATGCGCATAATTACCACGCATTCCCTGCCCTTTTTGCATCCGCCGCTTCAGAGGGAAGGTTTATTTTTACACCCCACTATCACGGCAAAAGCCCGTCAGTTCTGAGGGACATGCTCCTTGTGCCCTACCGCTGGATCGGATGTTCTATCTTTGGGAAGGCGGATAAGGTGATATGCGTATCAAAATATGAGATGAAGCTTATCGAAAAAGACTTCCACATCCCCAGGGTAAAACTTATCCGGATCCCGAACGGGCTGACCACTTCAGAGTTTAAAGACATAAAGGAATTAAAAAAGGAATCAAAGACTATTCTTTATGCCGGGCGTATTGAATCCTATAAAGGGATACAGTACATAATCGAAGCACTTCCTCTTCTTCCTGATTACAGGCTAAAGATAATCGGAAAAGGGAATTATGAAGATAAATTGCGCGGGATCGCCAGGAGATTAAATGTAAGTGAAAGGATCGGTTGGTTAAAAGACATTAAAAGGGAAGAGCTGCTGTCATATTTTAAATCCGCGGATGTTTTCGTGAACCTCTCCACGGTCGAGGCATACGGGATAACAGTTGCAGAGGCGCTTGCATGCGGCACGCCGTGTATAGTAGCAGCAGGAGGGGCACTTGAGGAATTCATCGACGGGGAAGGATGCGTGGGTCTTAATTATCCCATAAATATAGAGACTCTCGCACGTGCTATTAAGAGCAGGAGAAGGATACAGCCCAGGGAAATGCCGGATTGGAATGATGTTACATCTGATCTGATCCGGGTATACTCCGAAGGAGTCTCAAGATGAGAATAGCATATTTTGCCTTTGACCAGTTCATCCCCTCAGAACATGCAGGCTTTGTTCATACCCTGGGAATCATAAAGGGTCTGCAGCAAACAGGACATGATGTCACACTTTATGCGCTGCCTGCTCCGCCCAAATTATATAATATCCTGGAATGGGGGGGCATATACCGTAACATAAAAGTAAAATATGTCAGGTTCACTGTATCGTTCAAGCCGGTCGTAATTGCTCTTTTACCATTGAATATACCCAGCTTTTTAAACACCTGGAAAAGTATTTCAGAGCAAAACCCTGATATCATCCATGAGCGTTTCCATACTCCAAACCCATTCAGCCGGTATATAGGCGATAAAAAAAACATACCAAGGATACTTGAAGTGAACAGTCTGTATATTGAGGACGGGGCATACAAAAATAAATTATCAATAAAGCTTGCGACCTGTGACCGTAATAAACAATTTCAAAATTCAAAAGCCCTTATAACACAGACCGGATCCCTTAAAAAAATGCTTGAAAAGATAACTGATAAAGCCGTATATGTGGTGCCCAACGGCGTAGATACCGAAAAGTTCGTGCCGGATATAGCCTCTGATAGTATAAGGCGCGACCTGCGGCTGGCGGCAGATGATATTATAGTCACTTTCGTGGGTTCTTTCAGGGAGTGGCACGGGGTACACCAGATACCCGCGATCGCGTCAGAGATAGGAAAAAAACATAAGAACGTTAAATTCCTCCTGATAGGCTCCGGGCATCTTTATGATCTGGTCAATAAAACCAGGTCAGATAATATGCTTCTTCTCGGGTCGAAAGAGTACGACAGGATTCCCGAATATCTTGCGATCTCAGATATCCTTATCGCTCCTTTTGATACATCAAGGTTTAAATATATCGACAGATACGGTTTCTGGTGGAACCCGGTAAAACTCTATGAATACCTTAGTTCAGGAAAACCTGTAGTCACTTATGATTATCCTGAAATAGCAAAAATAGTGAAAGATGCAGGCATGCTGGCTGCCCCTGGGAGTATAGACGATTTCACAGATAAACTTGAATATTTGATCCAGGACAGGAAGACCAGGCTTGAATTAGGAAAAAAAGGCAGGGAACTGGCAATACGGGAGTATGACTGGAAAATAAGGGCAAAACAGACGGGTGATATTTATAAAGAGATACTGCAGAATAGGTAGAAGAGGTACACTACGATGGGAAAAGACTGGTTTGGCATTATAAAGGGAAAACTGTTAGAGGACAAATATATTACAGCTCTGCTGCTGGTTTTCATACTGGGCGCGATTTTTGATGTTGCATGGCTGAAAGCTGAAACACTGCCGCCTGGCTGGGATGAATCGCTGCATCTTACAAAGAGCCTTGATTACTATAATATTCTGATAAATCCGGGGCTGGGTATGATTTCAAATCTCATTCAGGTTGATAACTACTACCCGCCGTTCTACCACTTCTCGACCGTACTGTCATACTTCCTGTTTGGAACATCCATGCATGCAGCTATCTTGATCAACATCTTCTATTTCGGCATCCTCCTATTCTCAGCCTACGGTATAGGAAAACACCTCTATAACAAGGAGACCGGTCTTCTGGCTGCCGCTTTCCTGTCCCTTTACCCCAGCATTGTCGGAATGCGCAGGTTTTACCTGATAGAGGTCGCCCTTATAGCTACCGTTGCCCTGAGTATTTACATGCTGCTCCTCTCGGATCACTTCAGGAACAGAAAATACTCCATTGCCTTTGGGATTTCATGTGCCGTCAGCATTCTCACCAAGTGGACTGCCGCATTTTTCATAATAGGACCCCTGGGCTTTGTGCTGTATGAGTCTTTCATCAAAAACGGGTCTTTTATCAAAAGATCTGCTAAGAAAACCTGCATTCATTGTGGAAAAGAGATCACAGGTAAAGGGATCATCCAAGGGAAAAATTCCTTTTGCTCTTCGAACTGTAAAAATCTATGGAAAAAAGGGCAAAAAAAGCATACTGATAATATAAACTTAACTCCAGGCTCCAACATTCTCCTGATGGGAGCCGCTGCACTTTTTCTTTCATTGATATGGTATGCGCCGCACATAAGCGAGGTCTACAGGACCATTGTATGGGGCAATGAATTCTGGGGAACTACAGAAGGTCAGCCTGAGGTTTTTACGTTTCAGTCCCTGGTATTTTATACGATATCCCTGATAAATTCACAGATATCTTTCATTTTTTTCATTGTATTTTTACTGGGTCTGATATTTGCCTTACGATCGCGCCTGAGATCAGGTTATTTTCTTCTATCCTGGATAGCAGTGCCTTATATCGTAATGACACTCATGCGGCATAAAAACGATAGGTATACCATAGCATCCATAGCTGCTGTTGCGCTTATCTCCGCGTTCTGGATAAGCTCTCTGGATAATAAGAAAACAAAAGCAATACTGGTTTCGGTCATCCTTTTAGCAGGGGGGCTGCAATTATTTACCCTGTCCCGGGGCATTGATTATGCCGGAGATTTTCGTATCAAAACCTCCCTTGGAAATATTGACCTGTACTCAGACGAAGTATATGGAACCCGTCCGCCCACAAATCAGGACTGGAAGGTAGAGAATGCTCTGGATAGTATAATGGCTGATGCCGAAACCAACCCAAGAATGTACGGCAGGATGGGATACATAGGAGTGGTACCGGATATGCCTTATACTAACGGGCTGACCTTTGGTTATTACTCGTATATGAAGAAACTTCCTTTTAATGTGGTCAGCGTCCCGTATTTTGAGTCCCTTGACCCTTTTGTACAGAATTTTTTGAATTTTGATTATCTCGTTTTAAAAACAGGCGAGAATGCCGGGGTCTCACGAAAAAAACTGCTGGATGATATGAATGAATACTTTAACCGGCATAATTCAAGCTATCTTTTAGTGGCTAAATTCCCCCTGCCAGATAATTCAGAACTGAGTGTTTACAGGAACACGTTCATACCGAAATGAAAATATATTAATATGTGTAAGGATATACAAATATCTCTACAGGTCGGAGCAGATTGAGACATGGATAGTAAAGAAAAGCGTAAAGAGCTGCCGCAGAGCTTGTTTATATTTTTTTTAGTTGCAGTTGCTCTGGTATATACATATAATGTGTGGTCTGATATCAATTCTATGCCATTCGGTTTAGATCTAATCAGCAATATTGCCGATGTCCCTTATTATACAGAGAGCATTCTTAAGTACGGTCAGTTCCCTTTATGGAATGACTTATGGTTTGTTGGTTTCCCCCAGTATTCCAGCCCTCTTACCAGTTTCTATTATCCTGTTTCCACTATCATATACTTCCTGTTCGGAGGTCTACAGGGCGTTAAAATACTGATCCCACTGCACTTTTTATTAAGCGGAATAGGATTCTGGGTTTTTTCAAGCCTCCTGACAGGCAATAAAGTTCCAAGGTTGTACGGCTCTCTGTTGTATATGCTATCAGGCAGTCTGGTTGCAAGAGTATATGCCGGTCACTTGCAGATGTTCATGGCATTATCCTACATTCCGTTCTCAATATATTTTGTCATAAAGGCAATAGATACAAGGGAGCGCCGGTACATAGGGCTCTCTGCACTTACGATGTCACTGCCCATTCTTATGGGAGCACCTTATTACTTTGCCTATTTCCTTCTGATGTTACTTGCCCTCACTGTGATAAGAACTATCGAATATAAGGATAAGGGATTCAGGATTAGAACCGGTGATCTATCTATAATTTGTATAATAGCTGCTCTTACTTTCGGGGTAAGCGGGATAATGTCAGTCCCTATACTTTACGGGAGCGGTACGCTTGAAAGAAACGTTGACCCGTTAGGCGGTTCTGATACCATTGATAACCTGATTTTCAGTTTTTTCATGGGAGAGAACCTGAATTTTGATACAATTAAAATGTGGGGTTATGACCAGAAATGGACATGGGAGAATTATTCGTTCATCGGACTTATCCCGTTAGTTCTTGCTTCATTGTCCATCTTTCATAAATCCAGATATAGAAAATTCCTCTACGCATCATTAGTTATATTAATTATCTATGCGCAGGGACCTTTTACCCATTTTTACTGGCTTCACTACTTTCCTTTTTTTGATAATCTGAGAATAGCCAGCAGAATTCTGGCATTTGCTGCATTTATATTAGTTTCTATGGCAGTTTTAGGATTGGACTGGTTTTTAAATGAAAATGAAAAAGGAGATGGCATTTCCAGGCATATCCTTATTATTATGGCTTTCTTTATGCTGGTTTCCGGCTTGGAATATTTGAAGATGTTCAGTTCAGATTACAATCCTGCAAAAACAGCCATCCTGGCTAAGATAATCATAATCCTTGGTTTAGCATATCTCATCTTCCGTCAACCTGTAAAGAAGAATAATATCCTGATGTCAATTATCCTGTTCAGCCTGCTCGCGCTGATAGTGTCCAACAGCCAGTTATTAGCACCCAGCCCGTTTATTCCTACGGATATAAAATCTGATCAATATCTGCAGGAATTATGGAGTGAGAACGGGATGAGAAATAACGGTACTCCATTTACAATAGAAGGAGCCGGAAATGGCGGATTAAATTCACTTGTAGGTTATTCACTGAATTCCCAGAATATAAGGTATTACAATGTAGGATATGGTTATACCTATAAGTACAGACCGCAGACGATCGATATCGCAGGAACACAATATACTACATTAGACTACCGGCTTGATTATAACGACTTCCAGAAATTCGATTTTATTCTCCAGAACAACAGCCTTCCGTATGCATTTAATGTTAATAATAACCAGATAAGACCAATGAAGCTGAAATATTACTCCCCCAATAAAATTACGGTAGATGGAAAAGATATATCCGGAATTATCGTCGTAAAAAATGCTTTCCATACAGGCTGGAAAGTAGAGGGAGCTCCGGTGAAGAATTATAACGGGTTAATCGCAGTTGATTCGGATGGACGGCAAGAGTATAGTTTTGTTTTTTCGCCGGATGATTTTAAGATGGGTGCGCTGATTACAATATTTTCGTTGATACTTTGCGCGATCTTATACATATCTCCAAAAACTTCACATCAGAAGGTGTTGTAACTGGAGAAAGAGTCCATCGGGAAGTTGATGTTTAAATCAAGTTCAATAGTATTTTTTGCGCTGGTTATAATCCGTCTTTTCGGATTTCTGTTCAATTCGCTATTAACAAAAAACATAACGCAGGAAGAATATGGCAGCTATACTTTTGCATGGTCGGTTGCCCAGTTAGGGGCCGGGATTTTGCTTCTTGGCATTTCTCCCGCAACAGCGTATTACATAGCTTTCAACCGCGGTAAAGGAGATATCAAGAGGGCAAAATCATACATAAAGACCGGGTTCATAGCAGTTGTAATTCTTATCCTTATATCCGTACTGGGATTTACAGGGATTAACCTGCTTTTCCCGGAGATATTCTCTCTGAACGGGGAACTTCTTCTGTTCATGCTCCTGATGTTTATGACTCATGGAACCGGTTTCTTTTTCAGCCTGGTTATCAGCGGTTTCAGGAAACCTGAGATCGGGAATATGTTTTCGGCTGTAACGCCCATTGCTTCATATTTATTTTTAATAGTTCTCTCTTTTTCAGGGTATGGTTTTTACCAGATCCTGATAAGCATTGTGATATCCTTAGCTATTCAATACATTTTATGTACAGTATATGTATTAAAAAACTGGGGATTCGATGGAGAATTCAAACCCGGTATGATTAAGGATTTAGTAAGATTCGGTATCCCCCTTGTATTTATGGATGTCTCAAACGGATTGCTGTGGGGCGCAGGGGTTTACGTTATAAAATTTTATAACAGTTTTGCTGATGTAGGCATCTTCTGGGCAGCCAGCATGATTACAGGTGCGGTGTTGATATTCCCGCAAGCTATGCTCTCTATATTTTCACCTGTAGTGAGCGAGCTGTTCGGCAGGGGGGATAAAGAGAAAATCGAACACATCTCTTCATATATCATAGAAAGACTCCTTATGTTATCCCTCCCGTTAATTGCAATATTACTGCTGTTCCCTGAGGGAATACTAAAAATAGTGTTCACGCAGGATTATTCTTCAGGGGCGATATCTATGCAGATCCTCTCGGTTTCAGCTTTTTTAACAGGTATTTACCTCTTCTTTATCACTGTGATAAACACATCAGGGCATCCTCAGCAGAACTCCAAAATCATGTTCATGGGAGCAACCGCCAATGTTATATCCAGTATTATCCTTGTCAAATACTTTGGGATCAATGGCGCAAGCATGGCTTCCCTTATATCCTCGGCTGTCATTCTGGCAGTATCCTTTAAGCTGGCAAGACGTTTGGTGAGGATCATAATTTACAGAGACAGGGTCCTAAAGATCATGCTCGCGCTAATATCGGCTCTGCCTCTTATTTATCTTATAAAAATAAATTTTACAAACCTGCTCTGGGCGTTCTTCATATCTCTGGTGGTTCTATTAATAACCTATACCATGGCTCTGCTGCTGTTAAAAGCGTTCAGGGAAGAGGATATGTTCCTGCTCAAAGCCGTTCTTGGAGAAAGAAAGTTAAATATTTCCATTTTAAAAATACTGCAAAAAGGCATCTCATGACTTAAAACCGTATATAGTAACCTCCGTCCCTGCGCCGCTAAAGTTAAGGAGCATAAAGCGCACGAACCGCTCCCCGATAAAAGGGATCCTGCATATGCCTTTAACCAGTGCCCTTACTGGTTTCTGGGAAATTGTCTCAAAACCGCATTCAAACCCCCGCGGTATGACATTCACTTTTACAAGTCCTGCATGTTTAAATGCGTCCCTGTATTGATAGTAAGGATATGCATGCTCATTTGCCCCAAAGATGATAGCCTGGTGTTTTTTCCGGAATTCCTCATCGCTTGTAAAAAACGGGCGGATATGCTCTCCTCCTGCAATTATCAGCCCGCCCTTTTTCGCGGCTCCTGTCATCTCAGCGACCATCCTGTCAAGATCGCCTGCATGATGCAGCGCCTGATGGCAGAAAACGACATCAAATATTCCTTCTTTGAGAGGGGAGTTCTCGCAATCCCCGAGGACAGCCTGAAAGGGCATCTTATCTCTATTTTTTTTAAATACTCCAAGACCGCAGAGGTCGCTCGGGTTCATCTCAAGGGCAACAACACTATAACCGTTCTCTGAGAGGATATAGGAAGTCCAGCAGGTACCTGCCGCAAAATCCAGTACCTTCCCGCTTTTTTGCCTCATGAGATCAAGCAGAAAGTTAAAATATGGGGATTTCCTTCCATTCCTCACGTATTCAAAAAAACCTCTATAAGATCCATCCCATCCTGATTTTTCAGCAAAGGCATGATAGCCGCGTATTTCGGATTTTTTTATATCGTACATAATAATCAGCATCCGAGGATTTCCTCGTATAGTTTGATGGTACGTCGGGCGATATTGTCCCACGAGCAGATCTGTGCAGTTTCTCTCGCTGCTTTACCTATTGTTTTCCTGAGTTTTCCGTCCTGTGATAAAATCAGGATTTTATCCGCTATCTCCTGCGGATTATTAACATCGCCGAGCAGAAACCCGTTTTTACCGCTCTCTATCAAATCCTCCCCGGCCCCGCTCGGACCGACGATCACAGGCAGTTCGCACGCCATAGCTTCTATTGTAGGAAGACCAAAACCTTCGTACTTTGTGGGAAAAACAAATATATCTGCCAGATTATAGTATTTTGTTAATTCCATGTTATTGGAATCGACAGCTCCTGTGAAAATAATATTTTTATCAAGACCATATTTTTTAACCAACCCTCTATAAAAAGAATCATCTTTTCTAACACCTTCTACCCTTGCCTCTCCGACTATCAATAGCTTAATATTCTTATGTCCTTTAGTATGCAGTATTCTCAGGGATTCTATAAGCTCTTCAACTCCTTTACGGTAGAATTCGGTAGCAACGATTATTAAAACTACATCATCATCCGAGATATTGTATGCTTTTTCCAAAGCCGCATCCGTCGGGTCAGGCTTGAATTCGTTTAAATCCACACCGAGGGGTATCACCTCAATATCTTCTTCAGGGACGTTATAATACTTCATCAATTCACGCTTACCCGATGTGGCATCAGCGATTATTTTTTTATAATTCCTGTATGAGTAATTTATTTTCTCCGTCGTTAAGGCATAGAGGTCATGAAAGCCGAGCCCCCGGATATGCTCGTTATTCTTTTTGAATTCCATCCCTGCTTTATGGATACTGTGGGCAGTAATGACATCAGGGCACAGGCTCTCTCCCCCGTTTATGTGAACAATGTCGTATCCCGGTCTTGATAATTTGAATCCCAGCGTGTTCTGAACCGTGAACGGGATTTGACGGATAACAAGGGGACCAGGTAATGTACGGACTTTATGAAACGTTATATCTTTATTATCTGCATCTCTCCACGAAGTCGCATATATATGTACCTCGTGCTCTTTTGCCATATGCTCTGCCAGCTCAGCAACGTATCTTGAAATCCCGCCCCGTTTAGTATATTCTTCCACAGTTAGCGCGATTTTCATTCTAATCCCCTATTACTGCATTTTTCTAACTTTTTAAAGTACTCTCTTCCGGCTTTATCCCGCTTATTATGCTCGGCTATTAATCTGGTTAATTCCCCATCATCCATTTTTTTTCTTGATCTCATCTCTTTTCTCTTCTTTAATGTGCTTTTCAAGCTGGTAAGATTCCATAACCACGCATTTATTATAGAGAAGGTGAACTGCGGATGTAAAAAAATGCGCCCGAAAGAATATATTATTTCGATAAATACAACCTGGAGAGTATAGGAAAAACTCATCAGTTTTATATGCGTATATATTTTATTTCTAATATATTGATAAACCCATTTGTTTTTGGTAGGCAGCCCGGTCGCATTTTCCACATGGAACACGATGGATTTATTCGCGACCATGACTTTATATCCTGACAGGTTTGCCCTCCAGCAGAATTCAGTATCTTCCCAGTACAGGAAATAGGTCTCATCCAATAGACCAATATCTCTGAGCATATCTCTTTTTATCAGCATGACCGCGCCTGCAACGCTTGCCACCCTGTCAGAATCGTTTTCCCAGGGAACGACAATCCTGGATTGCGGGAATTCTGGATTTAGCTGTATGGGTACTGCTCCGACTATGCCGACGTCGGGATCGGATTCTGCTACCTGGACCACCTTATTTAGGAAATCCGGCGTGCATACCGTATCGTTATTGAGCAAAAATACGTATTTCCCGTCCGTGTTCCTTATGCCGATGTTATTCCCGAAAGCGAATCCGTTATTGCTGCCCGACCTTATGACGCGCACCCATCTATAATTCTCAGATACGTAGGGCACGCTGTCGTCGGTGGATTCATTATCTACCATAATAACTTCAAAGTTGGGGTAATTCACTTTAGCCAGTGATTGGAAGCAATCATCCAGGAATCGTTTTCCATTATAATTCAGTACAATGATAGAGACTTTCGGGCTATTCATTTCGGATTCCTTTTTTTTGGAAATAAATCTCATACCACAGAGCCAGTATAAAAAGACCCCATATCTTTTGAGCAAACCACGGGTTGGAGCTTCGCCTGAAGAGAAAGTCCAGTCTGTCCCTGTTCATGACATCATTTATCAGCTCAGATTCAGTAATCGTATTCCGGGCATAGTCTTTTAATTCGCCGGATAACCAGTGTTCTATCGGGCTTCTAAATCCTTTCTTTTTCCTCCCTGAGATTTTCTTAGGGAGAAGCTTGTATTCAGATACTGTTTTCCTGAAGATGTATTTCTCAACCGAGTCTTTTATCTTTAAATTCTCAGGTATTGTGAAGGAGAAACTCAATAATTCCTTATCTAAAAGCGGGTACCGCACCTCCACGCTGTGAGCCAGGTTCATCTTATCAGCGTGCAGCATATGCGCATCCACATATATCTTGAGATCCACATATTGAGCGCGGCTTATTAAATTACTATCAGGTATGGCTCTGTTTTTAAAATATCCTGCAGCCATACGCTCTCCGTAACCATTATCTTTAACCGCGTCATAAAATCTGCCAGAATAAAAGAACTGTCTTTCATCTTTTACAGGGAAAATCCCGCCGTTGCCCTTGTAAGCATCTTCACCCGAGATATAGCCAGCATAAGTTTTAATCCCAAGGCTCTTCGGGAACCATATTGGCAGGATGCTGCTTGCAGAAGGTAACAGCTTTGAAGAAAGGAATGAGGGCAGGATTTTTTTAATCCTACTGGCGCGGATCAATGCCCTGTAGCCCCAGTACCCGCCAAATGCCTCGTCTCCGCCTCCTCCGCTCAATGTCGCCTTTATTTTTTTACTATTTGCTGCCGAGGATAAATAATAATTCGCTATCTCACCAAAGTCAGCTATAGGATCTTCCATATGCCAGATGATTTTAGAGAAATTATTTATGAGGTCACCAGGTTGTATAATTATCTCTGTATGGTCGGTTCCCATAATCCCGGCAACCTCCCTGGCGAACGATAATTCATCTGTATCGTCATACCCGAAGCCCACAGTAAAGGTGCTGATCTTATCAGGATAGAACATCTTCATTAATGCGAGGATGGTTGAGGAATCTACACCGCCTGAGAGATACATACCTACAGGGACATCACTTACAAGGTGCATTTTCACTGTTTCTTTTAGCGTATCCATCAACCTGTGTATATAATATTCCTCATCGAAGGAGGAGATGGAGAAATCATTGAAATCCCAGTAGCTCCTTATCTGGATTTTGCCGTTCTGGCAAATGATCATATTGCCAGGAAGGAGAGAATTTATTCCTTTAAAAAGGGTCTTATGCCCGACCGGCGCCTGGAAAATGAGATAGTCGTTAAGGGCTGTATAATCTACTTCCTTTTTAATTCCGGAATATTCCAGCAGGGATTTTATTTCTGATGCAAATAAGAGTACGCCGTCGGTGATCGTGTAATACAAAGGATTTATTCCTATACTGTCCCTTGCGATAATAAGTTTTTTAGCCCCGGAGTCCCAGAGAGCAAAAGCAAACATTCCCCGGAGTTTTTTTACAAACTCCTCTCCGTGCTCCTCATACAGGTGTACCAGAACCTCAGTATCGCTGGATGTATAGAACTTATGATTCCTTTCTTCAAGCTCCTTTTTTAAGTCCTTATAATTGAAAGTCTCTCCATTGTAAACGATCCAGACAGATTCATCTTCATTAGTAATCGGCTGGTTTCCGCCATCAACATCGATTATGCTCAACCGCCTGCTGCCCAGTCCGATCTTATTATCCAGAAAAATTCCACTATCGTCAGGACCGCGATACGAGATTATATCGCACATCCTGTTCAGCAAATCTTTATCTTCAAAACCGTAAAATCCGCATATGCCGCACATTTGTTCACTACAATATTAACAGGTCATTCTTTACTCTTCATTCCCTTAACCCCGACATCTGTTTTTTCCGAGTATGATGTCACGGTTATATCTGTCAGACCATTCTCTTTGAACCAGCCGCATACCTCCTTCTGACTGTGGAAACTCATGTATTTCGGAGTCCACCAGTCAAAGGTGGCAAGCTGCCTGAATTCAGGAGTCTTCTTATCAGATATGAAGAAAATGATACGGATATATTTTGCAGCGTTCGGGAAATAATTAGCCAGCCAGTTCACAAAGCCGCCAGCCGGTCCCTGGATCCAGCACATTTTATAGAATATGCTATGCGGGATCCGGGTAGTGATCTTCCTCAATAACTCTATTAAGGCATAATGCAGCTTATTTCCTCTCTTGTAGACCCAGACAGCCACATATCCACCGCTTTTGAGGGCGGGCAGCAGACTGGTGAAAGCACGCCTGGGATCAGGTGTATGATGGAGTACGCCTACAGAGTAAATATAATCGAAAACATTTTCCTTGAAAGGCAGGTGGAAGATACTTGCCCTGATAATCTCGGTATTCGGGTAGTTCATGGTGTTCGCTTTTGCTGTATTAACTGATTTACTGAGATCTATACCTACAATTAACTTTGGTTTGGCACTGGCGCATAATCTGACAAGCCTTCCGTTCCCGCATCCTGCTTCGAGAATAACTTTCCCGCGCATAAATTCAGGCGTCGTCCGCGTCTTTTCGAATAGATCCCGTGAGTCCTCCTCAAATCCTGTATACCGGGTCCATTCATAGCCAAAGCTTGAAACATCTTTTGGGTGCATTTGTACTGTCTCTACCATTCGAATCTCCAGATTTTTAATATGGACTTACGTACCTGTCGTCTTTTTATAAACTTTTATCATTTTTTCTGCAACACTCCCCATGCCAAGTTCTCTTAGCATCTTCAGAGATCTGAAGGCAAATTTTTTCAGGGGATGCCTTAACAGGACCGTGCGTTCGTTCATAATCCTGTAATAATCTATTATATCTTCCCGCTTAAGGTCGGGAGTCTCGAATATAGGTTTTCCTTTAAAGTCATCTATACTGAAATAGTTTGGGACTGTTATATGAAGCTTATCAAAGTCCACGTTCTCAAGCATACCGCGCTCTTTTGCGATATCCCAGATCGCGGTTCCGGGATAAGGGGTAACTATATTTATATATATATTCTCAGGAGAATAAATCGCTCCCCTGAATTTATTTTCCAGTGAAATTTTAAAGAGTTCTTCTCCCAGCCTGATAGTATTCTCGATCGATTTTTTAGTTTCCCATGGAAAGCCCAGCATGAAATTAGAGACAGTACTTATCCCGGCATCCCTTGTCATCTGAAACGCTTTTTTAACATCTTCTATCTTGATGTTTTTCCGTATTTTGCGGAGAATCTCCTCATCACCGCTTTCAACGCCGTAACTGATCGATACGCATCCTGCCTCCCTGAGTCTTTCAAGCATCACCGTATCCACGGTATCGACACGGGAATTTATCCTGAACTTTATCGAAAGGTTTCTTTCCAGGATAAGATCGCATATCTGTAAAACCCTTCCACGATCGAAAGTGAAGAGGTCATCGTAAAAATTGAGGAAAGTCTTCTTATACATATAGACCATCTCCCCGATCTCATCGACAAAGGATTCAGGGCTTCTCATCCTGTACTTTGAGCCATCGGTTTTGAAACAATAGACGCATCCGTACGGACATCCGCGGCTGGACATAATGTTTGCAACCTTATAATCATTCATCCTTAACAGATGCCTTGCAGGAAACGGGAGCTTATTGATATCCTCGACGGGTCTCCGGGATATATTATGGATAATGCGCCCGCCTTTTTTATAAGAAATGCCAGCCAGACCATCCAAAGTGGCTCCGTTCTCCAGCGCAGGAATTAATTCGCTCATTGTCTTTTCCCCTTCTCCCCTGACCACGATATCTACAAAGGTCTCACTCAGTGTCTCTTCAGGAAGGGCTGAAGGATGGGGTCCGCCTGCGATAATGGGAATATCTTTATCCAGTGATTTGATTATTTCTGCGATCTCCCTGAATGAGCTGTAATGCGGTGTAAGCACCGAGAGACCCACAGCGTCAGCCTTAAATGAATTAAAGAATTCTTCCGTAACTTCCGGATAGGGTTTGGAACCTACAATGGATGTCGTATAGTCGAGGATTGATACCTTATGGGATTCCCTTTCCAGGACTGCTGCTATGTATGCTATGCCAAGAGGTGCAGCATATGAATTCTGCTCCTGTTGTTTTGAATAAGGATATATAAGCAGGACTCTCATGTGATCACGCTTTCCCTCTCAATTGATGCCTGGAATTATAAAGTTTATACCGCGCGTAGGGCAGGATATTTATCGTGATATTCTCGAAAAACTTACAATTTACCTGGCACAGGCTGCATGCCCTGCTTTTCCCGATTGTTTTCCTGATATTCTCTGCTTTTTGGGAAAACCAGATATCTGAGGGATCGTCTGTAAGAAGATTGCCCAGCAGATATTCTTCCTTGCAGGCATAGCTGCATGGATATACATCCCCGTATGGGTCAATAAAAAGAAAATGGTACCCCCAAAAGCATGGGATGATGCGGGTTTTTCCGCTGCGGATGCGTGACATGTTCTCTGCATAGAATGCGTAAAAATCTTTTCTGTAATCATACCCTTTTAAGAAACCCATAGCTTTGCGGAACTGCTCATCGCTGAATTTAAGTTCCGGCTCCTGCTCTTCATTTTTGAAGAATGAATCCAGTATCAAGGGCATCCAGAACTGAGGTTTTGGGAGGTTCATTTCAGAGGACAGCTTAACAAGATCAGGGAGACTATCCACATTCCATGGAAGGATCATTGAGCCGAACCCCACTTTCAGATTACCGTATGTATGTTCAAGCTCTTTTAGCTCACCGATCAGTTTTATGCCCCTTTCAAAGGCATCTTCTTTTCCCCTGCCGTAGTTATGGGTTTCTCCGATACCATCAATGGATACGCCGATCGACAGGTTTATTCCAGACTCGATTTTTTCAAGGATTCTTTGGACTTTCATGGAAGTTCGCGGTGTAAGCCCGTTGGTAGGGATCGTAATGGAGTTAAGTTCAGGGCAGCTTTTAGTTATTACCTCGACAATTTCATCTATGTCCTCCCTCAGGAACGGCTCGCCGCCTCCGAGGCTGATAAAAGAAATATCAGAGAAAAAAGGATTATTGAATATCTTTTTAATATCTTCTAATTTGAGTTCGCGTTTAAAAGCCTGTGGTTCAGAGCCTTTCCATATGCCGCACATCCTGCAGCGGCTGTTGCATCTGTATGTGGTAATGTAGGTAAAGTGCCTGGGCTTATGCGGGGTTTTTCTCAGATTTAATAAGGTATCAATGCAAACCTTTGATATCGACATAGAGTTTTAATCCATCCGTGATATCTATCTTCGGTTCCCATCCTAATCCTTTTTTAGCCTTCTCTATATTTGCAAGCGTGTGTTCAGCTTCTCCTTTCTTGGCAGCAGTATGTATGATTTTGGATTTATTTCCCGTAATGGCTATTATCTTCTCAGCAAGTCCATTTATAGTTATCCTTTTTCCGCTACCGATATTGTAGATTTCCCCGTCGCCCTTATTCATCGCCAGGATTGTAGCCTGGACTGCATCATCTATGTATGTGAAGTCCCTTGTATAATTCCCATCGCCGTATATCTCTATTGGCTCGCTATTCAACGCTTTTTTTGTGAAGATCGAGATTGCAAGGTCGGGGCGAATCCTCTCTCCATACACGGTAAAGTATCTGAGGGATGTAGTTCTCAATCCGTATATCTCATAGAATATCCTGCAGTAATGCTCAGCCGCCACCTTGGAGGCGCCGTAGGGTGAAACAGGGTTTTTAGGATGTTCTTCATCGAAAGGAAGATATTTCATTTTCCCATACACCGACGAGGAGGAGGCATTGATTACTTTTTTTACGCCCAGGCTGCGAGCCGCCTCCAGTATGTTAAGTGTCCCTGTAGCATTGATATCGTGGGTCTTAGAAGGGTTCTCAATCGAGACCCTTACTCCAGCCTGGGCTGCAAGGTGATAGATTATTTCCACACTGTTGTCTTTTACGATATCTTCAACCTGTTTCCTGTTCCTTATGTCCCCCTCTACCAGGCTGAATTTTTCAGCCGATATGGCTGATTTAATGTGTTCCCTCTTGATAGAAGGATTATAATAAGGATCGAAATTATCCAGGCATATCACTTCATGCTTTTCAAGGAGAAGTCTGTCAACCAGATGAGAACCTATAAAACCTGCCCCACCTGTTACAAGACAAATCATCAGTATTTCTCCAATTTTTACAATTTTTCCGGCTTAATATTATCCATATAGATCCTGTGCCACAGTTCCAGCGTGAATATGCTCCAGAGCTGGTGGCTGTACCTGGGGTTTGATGCATGATCCATAATATGCCTGATCCGGTCATATTTAAAATAACCTCTGTTTTTTACAGTTGATTCAGACAGGGTATTTGAGATCATATTATAAAGATTTTTTGTAATCCAGTCGTTGATAGGCACTGTGAATCCATGTTTTTTCCTTACAAGGGTCTCACGGGGTAATAAGCCTTCTGCAGTTCTTCTGAGGATGTATTTCTCGACACCTCCTTTTGTCTTGAGGTGGGATGGTATATTCATAGCAAATTCGACAAGCCTGTGGTCGAGGTAAGGCACCCTTGCCTCCAGGGAGTTTGCCATGGTCGTCTTATCAACTTTGACGAGAAGGTCATCAGGCAGCCAGGTTTTAATATCCACATACAGCATTTTGCCCAGAGCATCTCCCGTATACCCTTTAAAATATACCCCGGTCTTAAGGTCGGTCTTTTCTATATTAAATCCGTCTGCGTAGAGCTGCCTTTTATCGTCCTCATCGAAAAGCTCGCTCCACAGGATGTGGTCCTCAGTATCATCCAGCATCCGGCGGACATAAAGGTTTACTCCTGAACTGCCTGCGCCATTAAAAAAGCCTGCCGCGGTTCTTCTGATAAACGCAGGCAGAATGCGCCGCACCTGCTCTCCTTTAAGCTTTATGAGATAGTCGGAGTAACCCGCGAACAGTTCATCTGCGCCTTCTCCCGTGAGTACCACCTTTACATGTTTCCTTGCCAGTCCTGAGACGAGGTATGTGGGGAACAGAGCAGGATCAACGACAGGCTCATCAAGATGCCATATAATTCCCGGCAAAAGTTTCTCGACATCCTCAGACCTGGCTATTATCTCATGGTGATCTGTGCCCAGGTGCTCGGA
>JAPMTX010000044.1 GCA_026552855.1 Candidatus Methanoperedens sp.
GATTCAGAAGATTACTCATAAGATGGGAGAAAAAACTTCAGAATTATATAGCACTACTACATTTCGCATGCGCATGGATTACTTACAGGGCAGCTGGACTTTTCGGATAGGCTCTTAGTAGCGCCAATTACCACGGCACCATAATTCTGTTGCTCTGTTGTTCCGGAATATTCCTTGTTTATTGTGCTTGTTTCTTTTTTCTGGATTGTAAAAACATATACTGCAGGGTCGTTATCTAATCCGTAATACAGTTTAGAGTCAATAATGTCCGTATTATCTTTTCCCCATATGTCCTCACTATATTGAAGTGCCAGTTTTTCAGCCACATTTAAGCTCGTGCTTGCGGTCGCTATTGGCATGAATACAGCACTTGCCAGCATAACCGCCAAAAGCAGCCCGCTTAATTTCATTCCTTTACTTCTATTCATATTTTTATTTCTCCTTTTATATTTTCTTTGTTTCCTTGCTGCCTAGGCGCTGGCTATAAATAACTTCAAAGCTAACCTTACCATGCCTTCGGGCAGCGCTGGAGCTAGGTTGCTCTCTCAAGAAACGACCGAGCCCCACGTTTTTCTGGCTATAAAACCAGATATTTGAGTTTTAAACCACCATATCCTCAGACTTTACAGACCCAATTTTATGTACGAGATTTATTCATCTGTACAAATCTATTAAATTCATGCATACTATTTAAACTTATCGTTTTATTTCCTATGTTTAATAAAAACTAAAAAAAATCCATAAAAACAAAAACATACGAAAATAATACAGTCTGCGGTGCTATATGTTCATATCACGGATATCTTTCAAAACATCAGTAGGCTCAGCCTCATTTCCCATCCTGAAAAACTCTTTGGGTTTCTTTATCGTGTGTCTATCTATAAAAGAATTGTTTATAGTCCTCTGTACTTAGAGATTGGCTTTCGTACCGAATTATGGCATGGTTATTCAGTCAGTATTATACTGATTAGTTCAACCATTCTCCCCATCTGATAGAAACCTATTTAATTCTTATAAGTAGCATTTGGCGCATGTCCCTGCTTCAGCTTTTGGTTATGGCTTCTCTCTCAGGTTCATTGATCAAGCTGACCGATGATATTGAAGATAGAGACCTTGCCAGTAAACAGTACGCAATACCATGTGGGCTTGCCTATGGTTTGTCAATGGGATATCTGATGCTCATCGATACGGATGTCGCTCTCCTTTTCGGCGGCATAATCCTCGGGAATCTTATAACAGGCAAGATAAACAGCAGAGGTCATTACTTCGGTCTTGGTGCAATACTCGCTGTACTTTTTTTATACGGAGTAAAACTCTCTCCCCTTGTTCTTGCGGTTGCGGCGCTTGCAGCACTGGACGAGATTGGGGATATAATCCGCGTGCCGCAATCCCTGGATTTTATATTTGAATACAGGTTAATGCTGAAACTGGGGATATTGCTACTTGTTATTTTAAAAATTATCGGGTTAAACGCTTTAATAGTCCTTCTTGCGTTTGATGGCGCCTATATGCTCACAGGCGGCTTAACGAGGAGATTTTCGCATGAAGTATGACGTTGCGATCATCGGCGCAGGACCTGCAGGCTCTTCTGCGGCAAAAACCCTCTCATCTTCAGGGCTAAGAACTCTCATAATAGACCCTTGCGACAGGAAAAAAGTATGCGCAGGCATCCTCACCGCGCAGTACGCCAGGAAATACAGGATAGATGAAACCTACCTGGAAAGGGAGTTAAAGGGAGTAAGGTTATCATTTCGCGATATAAAGGCTGAAATAACATATAAAAACGCGGTCGAATACTCCGTAGACCGCGCCTCCTATGATTCTTTTAACCTCAGCGAAGCCATTGCAGAGGGAACCCTGCTAAAAAAAGACAGCGCCTTATCGATAGAGGAAAAGGATTCCTCTGTTGTGATCAGGACAGCAAAGGAACAAATCATTGCAGATTATGCAATCGTGGCAGCAGGCGTATCTGACATGAGCCGCTTATGCGGAGGTGTGGAAAAGTATGCTTTTTGCGTGCAGCAGAAAAAAGCTTTAAAACCCGATGATTATTTCGAGATGAACCTCATGCGCGGCGGTTATTCGTGGACTGCGCCAAAAAGATATCACGTGATAACGGGCACAACATCGCCTGTCAATTATCCCGATATCCCGGGTGAAAAAGGCTTGATACCACTTGGACCTGTTAAAAAAACATACTCCCGGAGATATCTTCTGGCAGGGGACGCAGCCGGGCTCGTGTCGCCATTTGAGGGCGAAGGCATATATTATGCAAGGCGCTCGGGTGAGATAGCGGCGGAGATTTTATCAGGCGCAATTGCTGGTAAAAATACACTTTCGGAGTATCAGGCTCGCTGGAAAAAAGAATTCGATTTCTTTTCACTGTCTGTGATTTCCAGGATGTTATCAAACGATGTGATGTTGGAGGCGTTCGTCAGGGCGGTAAGGGATGACGGGAGGTTTAATAAGCTCGTGGAAGGTATTCTGATAAAAGAAAATAACAGATACGTTAAAGATATCCGTCTCCTGGTAGAAACGTTTGACCCTTTGATAAGAATTATATAATCTCTTACTGATTATAGGAACCAATTATGATAGAAAACATCCTGTGGCTGGCGCTTGGCTTGCTCGTTGCAGCCTCCATCATCCCCAGGGAAAACAAACTCAAATTGACAGCAGCAGGTGCAGGCTGGGTATTTTTCTCAGTGCACTGGGCGCTCCAGTGGCGGTATTACGCAGATACTGGCGATTATGTCAATGTAGTTCTGACCATATTCACAGCGGTCATCTGCGTTTTCATAGGATATGTACTGGTACGCCGGGATAAAAGGATTCTCAGGGACGTTAATGGCGTAAACATTACAGATTCGCTTCTTATGGCTACCACAGCGGCGGCGATCGGGGGGATCTCTTATTTTGCCTTCTCTGAAATACAGGCAATGAACACATGGATAATATCAACGGTCGCCGACCAGACAATCTGGGTTGCGTCCCTTTTCGGGGTTACGATATCGAGGCTTGACTGGAACCTGGTCGCGGTCAATGGATACAAGGTAGAGATAATCCTTGCATGCACAGCCATAGAGAGCATAGCGCTGTTCACAGGCATAATCGCAAGTACTAATGCACCGCTCAGGCGGCAGGTATCGGCATTCCTCGTGTCTGTCCCCGTGATATACGGATTGAACCTGATAAGGAACGTTTTCGTAGTTGATGCCTACGGGATGACATGGTTCGGCGATCCTGAGATGAGTTTTTACATTGCTCATACCGTGATCGCAAAAATAGGTTCCCTTATCGCGCTCTTCCTTATCGCATACGCGGTCATGAAAATACTTCCGGAAATAGTTGACATGATAGACGGTATTCTAAACCTTTTCGGGGGCATATTTAAAAATGCTGGCTAAAGGGTCGCTCTCCTGGATAGCCGGAATGCTGCTATTTACAGTTGCAGCAGGGTATCTCTCACGGATAACAGGCGGTCTTGCATCCTACTTATTCCTGGCTCTGTTCATAATAGGAGCCGCGCTGACGCTCTTTTTCTTAATGTTTTTCCGCGATCCTGAGCGTTCGCCGGCTGGGGATGAGGATGATGCGGTCTCGCCAGCGGACGGCAGGGTGATCTCCATGAAGGAAAGGGGAATCAGCATCTTCATGAACATACACAATGTCCACGTGAACCGCGCCCCGCTTGCAGGCACGGTCACGCAGATAGATTATAAGCCGGGCGGATATATTCCAGCATTCAACAAGGATTCGCATGTGAACGAGCGGAACCACGTTGTGATTAGAACGGAAGGCGGCGATCTTGAGCTAACGCAGATAGCAGGCGTCCTTACGCGGCGCATTGTTTCTTACATAAGCGAAGGCAGTTATGTAAGAAGAGGTCAGCGAATAGGCATGATACGCTTCGGGTCGCGAGTGGATGTAATAATCCCTGAAGGATACGGGTTTACGGTTGGATTGAACGATAAGGTAAAAGCCGGGGAGACAGTAATCGCAATGAGAATTGAGAAAAAACGGGGATAAAAAATGACGGAAAACATCCTGAAACTCATCAAGCCAGCGGATATTATCACCCTGCTCAATGCGCTCCTGGGATTTGCTTCGGTCATAATGACAGCCCGGGGCATGGTTGAAGAAGCGCTTGTACTTATCCTCCTTGCAGTTATAGCCGACGGCGCAGACGGAGCCTTTGCGCGGTATTCAGGCACAGGCGTTCTCGGCGCTAACCTTGATTCACTTGCTGACGTGATATCTTTCGGAGTCGCGCCCGCAGCAGCGGCTTTTATCTTTCTTAGCAGCCTGGGCTCTCCTGCATGGGCGTTTTCGGGATTTTTTCTAATATGCGGCGTCCTCCGCCTTGCGCGCTTCAATGTCTCAGGGAAAAAGGACGGATTTGAGGGGATACCCATAACATCAGGCGGCTTTATTGTTGCTCTGTTCCTTCTTGCAGGGGATCATGTCCCGTATGCCGGATATGTGTTCCCCCTTCTTCTTGTCATCTTATCCCTGCTCATGGTCAGCACGATAGGCTATCCCAAATTGAGGACACCTCTTCTTCTGGCACCGATGGGAATTCTCCTGCTGGCTGATATAGCGTTCTTTTACCTCGGTTATGCTGATACTGTAAAGCTTGTATCCTCGCTCCTGTTCGCATTAACGTTTGTTTACATACTGAGCCCGGCAGGGAGGAGGTTATATGACAGAAGTAAACGAGCGGGATAGAGCGGTTTTCGAGGCAGGGATCAAGCTCGGCGCGCTGTACCACCAGTTCGTAGGCACGCCCATCAACCTTGAGACTATCGATGATCTTGAAAGGACAATCGAGCAAAGCGTGGCTCTTCAGCCGTATGTTAGAAGCGTCAGTGTTTCAATCGACCGCGAGATGGTGCAAAAGAAGCAGAACCCGAAGTTCATGTACTGCGAACTGGAAGGGCGGATGCTGAATGTGAGTTTGCAGATACTGTACAAAAATACCATAGCGTATGCAGAGCTTGAGCATGACGAGGGGCTGGACTACCCGATGATGAGCGTTAAGAAGATAGAGGAGATGTAATGGGAGATTATACATATTGATGAGATTAAATACATAATAGCAGATATTAAAACACTTTCCAAGAACATTATGGAAAGGTTAATGAAATTAAAGGAAGAAAGATTAGTCTGCTAAAAGCGGCAATAAAAAAGGCTGGTTTAACAGATGAGGAATTCATGAGTTTATTAAAATAGGACGTAAGATAATGGAATACACAGTATTGATTTATCAGGCAGAGGAAGGAGGTTTTTGGGCTGAAGTTCCATCTCTTCTTGGATGCTATTCTCAAGGCGAAACTATCGAAGAAACAATGAAAAATATAAAAGAGGCAATCGAAGCACACCTGGCTCTAAAAGAGGAGAAGGAAGAAGTGCCTGTCAGAGAAGAATTTGTTATTGGAAGAGTTAAAGTGGAGGCATCTGCTACTGGATAAGTCTTATTTTTACATGAGGTGAAATAGCTTGTTCAATGCTTTCACAGAACATGAAAAAGCTTTTAGTCCTTCCTGCGTTATATGAAGAATAAATAAGGAGAGATAAAAGTATGAAGAACGTAGAAATGTCAGTTGAAGGGAACATCTTGACTATCAAGGTGGATTTAACTAAGGATTTCGGGCTTTCATCATCAGGAAAAACGATAATTATCGCCTCAAGTGAAGGCAATCAATCGGTTCCGGGGAAGGAAACTGTGAAAATAGGGCTGAATGTGTACAAGAAAAAATAAAACCGCAGATGAACGTAGATCGCTGCCAAGATATTTTTATCACAATCTAATTATTAAATCCTCAGCGCCAGGGGGCGCCCGCATTGATGGGATAGGCTTTTCCCTGCGAAGTTGATGACATGCCGCTTATGGTCGGGGTGCGGCGAGGGTATCTGATCAGTTCGCCTGTTGCGGGGGAGGTTGGGTTATGCTGGCGCTAGAAGTCGTGGATGTTATTAAAGGCTGGGATAAATCCTTAATCTCGTCGGGTTTTCTTCAGTTTTGCCTTCTTTTTGGGTTTTTAACCGGGATTTTAGGCATATAGTCAATAAAAAATTTTTTATATACCTAAATTAATACTGTTAAGTTGGTGGACAAAGCAAAATTATTAGAGAGAATACTCAACGAACCAAAGAAATTATCTGATAGCCAGAGAGCTGCAGTTCTTTCAAATAAAGACTATATTCGAATCATAGCCGGGGCAGGCGCGGGCAAAACCGAGACTCTGACAAGAAAAGTTGTATATCACCTTCTGTATGACCAGGTTGATCAATCATCCATAGTTGCGTTCACTTTCACAGAGAAAGCTGCTCAGAGCATGAAAAGTCGAGTTTATGACAGACTCAAACATCTGGGCGGAGATGAAATATGCGCCCGGCTTGGTGATATGTTCATTGGGACAATTCACGGCTATTGCTCACGTTTGCTGGAAGATCACTTCGGATACGGTGATTATGGAGTACTCGATGAAAATCAAGAAATGGCATTCTTAATGCGAGTTGGATGGGAGCTTGGGCTTAATAAAGGGGGGAAATATTCCGCAAATTGTGAAACTTTCCTTAATACTTTAAATGTTGTTTATGGAGAATTGGTGCCTAAAGATAAACTCAAAAAAAAGGCGCCTGAATTTTTAAAGCAGTTTGAAAGATACGAGGAAATATTAGACAAGCATAAACGTCTCACTTTCAACCGGATGATCAGTCTTACCATAGACGGTCTTGGTAATAAACCAAATGTGCTTGAGCACGTAAAATATCTGATCGTTGATGAATATCAGGACATAAACCGTGCGCAGGAGAAACTTATCCGTCTAATAGGGAGGGACAATCATATATTCATTGTGGGTGATCCAAGACAGACCATTTACCAGTGGAGGGGTTCTGATGAAGGATGTTTTGAGGATTTCACCACATATTACCCGGATACAGAGACCGTTCCTATAACTGAAAACAGGCGGAGTACAAAAGCCATACTCGATATTGCTAATAAATTTTCAGATAACTTTAAAATAAAATATGCTCATCTGGATTCAACGCGAAAGGAAGAGGGGGCTGCATATCTGGGTGAATTTGAAGATGCTGCGCAAGAAGCTGAGTGGATTGCAGACCAGATCGAAGCTCATGTGAAAAGCGGCGCCTGTTCATACAGTGATATTGGAATATTGTTCAGGAGCGTTAAGACATCTGCTCCCATATTTATAGATACTTTCAGGGAGAGGAAGATACCGGTCATGGTGGGAGGCAAGGTCGGACTTTTCCGGCGATACGAGATCAAAGCAGTTGGAAAACTTTTTGCGTGGTTATTTGATGGTGCATTCTGGAAGGATGAGTCAGAAGATGAAGCTCTTGAAGGGGACGATATTCTTTATTCAGCACTTGATAACTGGAGATATGGTGTGCCGGATGTATCGTTATCAGATAAGGTTTCTTCTAATTTGATGGAATGGAAGGAAAGGGCGCTTGGCTCTGAATATGCACATTTTACGAGAATATATCAGGAACTTTTGATCATTCTGGGATTCAACCAGCTTGAACCTGATGATCCAAACCACATGGTTATTATGGCAAATCTTGGCAGGTTCGGGACCATTCTTTCTGATTATGAAAGCGCGAATATGCTTGGTGGCAGGATGAGAAACTGGGAACGCGACCTGAAGGGGTTGTTCTGGTACATGACGCTATATGCAACTTCATCCTATGAAGAGCAGGCTGGTGATGATATTGGCGGTGTAGATGCTGTGCAGCTCATGACAATACATCAGGCTAAGGGGCTTGAGTGGCCTCTTGTGTTCATTCCTGCAATGATTAATAGACGTTTTCCATCAAGCATGACGGGCAGACCGGGAAAATGGTTCATACCGAGAGATTTATTTGATGCGCCTAAGTATGAAGGTGACATTGACAGTGAGCGAAAGCTCTTTTATGTGGCGCTGACACGGGCAAAGGAAATTCTTATTGTGAGTTATTTCAAGAAATTGACCAATAGAGTGAGTCCAAGCGAGTTTATCAGCGAAGGTCCGGATATTTCAAAAATGATTAAAATAACATCTGCTAAATCTCTTCCGCTATGTAAGGTTGAAAAGGTGGAGGATATTGAGGAGCTTCAGACTTTTGCTGCGGGTGAGCTGATAACATACGGGAAATGCCCGCAGCTTTACAGGTTTGTCCATGTGTGGAATTACCAGCCAGGGCTTGATCCAATGCTTGGATATGGCAATACGTTGCATTTTTGCCTGCGTCATGCAGGTGAACTCATACGTGATGAAGGGTATAATCCATCAAGCGCCATAATGCAGGCAATTGAAGAAAATTTTCACCTGCCGTTTGCTGGTGAGAAAATGACGGAAAATGCCAAGAGAACTGCCCTGGACAAACTTCTGCGGTTTGTGGCAGCACATGACGATGACATGAAAAGAATTAAAGAAGTGGAGAGCCGTATTGAGTTCCCGCTTCAGAGAGCCACTGTGATGGGAAAGGTGGATGTGATTCTGCACGATGATGCGAATCTCGAGATACGGGACTACAAGACTTCGGATTCAGTGGTTTCCAAGGAGGAAGTGGCTTTGCAGGTGCAGCTCTATACAACGGGCTTAAAGATGGTTGGTGAGCCTGTTACAAAGGGCTCTGTGGCTTTTCTGGAGGATGCGAGTACAGATAAAGTGAATGTGGATGATGCGGCTCTTAGATATGCTGAAACCAAAGCAGGAAGTTACATTGATGGGATTATCAAAAGGAATTTCACAGCCTGTTCGGGAGATTTTTGTGGAAAATGCAGTTACAAACTTATATGCAGGTATAAGAAGTGAGAAAAATGACAATAATTTTTACAGAACAATTTAAAATAATTCAATTATGTGAATATCTGTATGTTATTTACGGAGGCTTAAATGAATACAAAAAACTGTCTTAAATATCGTAATGCTGATGGTAAAGTTTGGTCTATAATATATAATCATCCATTACGTCAAGATTCAAGTGGAAAAAAAGGTCGATTGATGAGACGGAGTTTGGGCACAACTGACTCAAAAGTTGCCGAGGAGCTTGTTTGCGAAATGAAAGAGCTTTTGTCGAATGAATCACTTTGGAATGAAACTGGTAGACATGAAGCTGAAACCAAATATGATTCAATTATTATTTCGGCTTTTTATGATTCAATTAATCCTCAAATTTCTAATGGCGATACAATATCAATTCGTGAAAATTTGTTGCCTTTACCATCAATAGATGATGGTTATAATAGAATTCTCATTATGGGTAAAACTGGGGCTGGTAAAACCACTCTTTTACAACATCTAATTGATACAGCTTCGGATAAATTCCCATTGACTGCCTCAAGTAGGGGAACTGTTTCCGATCTGGAGGTTATTGTTGCTGAAGGCGCTTACAAAGCTGTTGTTACTTTTTTTAGTAAAGATCGTGTCAGGGATTTCGTACAAGAATGTGTATATAATGCAATACTGAAGGATAGTGATAATAAAAAAGATATCTTTGATTCTTTTTCTACTACAGAAGAGGGTTTCAGGTTGGAGTTTATTATCGGTAAATACTCTCCAAATGATGATCAAAGAGAGAATAACGTAAATCAATATCTCGAAATAATCATTCAGATAAAAAATAAATTCAAGGAATTAACGCAAAAAGACCCTGATAAATATCTGAGCGATAATGATTATTCTGAAACATACCGAGAAGAAGTATACGAAGATTTAGAATTTAAATCGATTGTAGAAGATATTCTAATGGAATTTATAGAAAAGTTTGAAAATATTAACAAAGGCTTTTTAAATAAGAATCAAGAAGATTGGCCTCTATATTGGGAAATCGAAACAAAAAACCGAGCAGAATATTTTGAGTCACTTCGAATCTTTTCAGGCAACTACTATACATTGTGGGGACAACTCCTAACTCCCTTGGTTCAAGGTATGAGAATCCAAGGTCCTTTTAATTCAAAAATATCAATAGGTAAATTACCAAAGCTTGTTTATATCGATGGCCAAGGATTGGAGCATCGTAATGATGTCCCGGTAGAAGTGATTCCCAAAAAACTGGAAAATATGTTCGGTTCTGTTGATAAAATATTGTTAGTGGATGGTGCCAAAAATTCAATGACAGGTTCTGCAAAGTATGCGTTAGGGACTGTGATTAGAGATGGATACAAAGATAAACTAATAATTGCATTCACCCAATTTGAGCAAATTGATGACCCGAGCTATGAAGGTATTGAGGAGTTAAGAAAGGCTCAGGTCGATAGAACACTGACTGCTGCTCTCACAATGCTCAAACAAGAAATTGGCACATTAACGGTAAATAGTTATGAAAGGGAATTTAAGAATCGCTGTTTTTATTATAGTCATTTGAATAAAGAATATTCATCAATGGAACGTACGAGAGAACAATATAAAGAACAACTAACCCGTATGTTCTCATTGTTTCAGTCAAAAAATATAATCCCAGACTTAGACAATTTTAAACCCAATTATGATAAGGAAAAATTTTCAGGCGAAGTTCACATAGCTATTGAAAGATTTCATTTGCTGTGGGATATGCGCTTCTATGGCCGTCCTGAAAATCGATATAGCACATCTTTAGAGGGTTCACATAAAAAAGAACACTGGAAACGAATGTGGGCTTTTAACAATCGGGTTGCAGAGTTCAATCTGAATGGATATCTTCACTTAACGCCTGTAACTGAATTATCAAGTAATATTAAGAATAGTATATCACGTTGTCTTGAAAAACCTATTGGATGGAAACCAAGTGAACCCAAAGATGAAGATAAAGTGAATTTTATTGGATTGGTAATAAATAAGGTAATAGATCAAATGGACAGTTATATTGAAAATGAGATGATTAAAAATCAAAAAGAGTATTGGAAGCAAGCTTTTCACCATAGTGGTCGTGGTTCCGCATTATTGCGTGCCACAACTATTGATCACATGATTTATGATCATGTTGCACCGTTAAAAGTTTCATCTGCAAATTGGCGGGAATTTTTGGACAAAGTTTGGTCTATTGTAAATAATTCTATTGATTCAGTCTCCGAATCGATAATAAATCAATCTTTGGAAGAACCAATTGAACCATCAAATTTTATTGTTGATAAATTTAATGAATAATCATAGCCAGCTTAGCCCTGAATCCGGTAAAAAGAAGCCATTACCAGCGCATCAGAATTGCAGTCTGCTGCGGTTCAGATTGATTTTTTATGGTATGGTAAAGCGTGTTATGCTACAATATTTGCAAATATAGGATGTGAAGAAAGATGGCAGAAGATTATAGAGAAAGACTTCAGAATTTACTCAAAAAATTATTCCAGTTCGATTCAGCAGACCTTGATTTTGGGATATACCGCATTATGAACAGGAAGCGTGACCACATTGAGCACTTCATCCAGAAAGATCTAATAGATGCAGTGGATGCTGAATTCGCCAAATACTCAGAATCAAAGCAGGCGAATCTCAAAGAAGAAGTGGAGAAGCTGAAAGTTGAGATACTTGAAAAACTTGGCGAGGATGCATTTGATGAAAATGAGAAGATCAGGAATATCTATGTGACAACTCCTTTTGCGAAGGAGCTGTCCGGGAAATATGAAGAGAAGAGGACTGCACTTGCCAATTCTGATATGACTCTCCAGCATAAGGCTGAGATCTTCAGCCACATTTACCAGTTCTTTTCGCGCTACTACGATAACGGGGATTTCATGTCCTTGAGGCGGTATTCCCAGAAGGAGAAATACGCTATTCCCTATAATGGTGAAGAAGTTGTGCTTCACTGGGCTAACAAGGACCAGTATTATATCAAGACCGGGGAGTGTTTCAAGAATTACTCGTTCAAGATGGGCGAGTACACGGTTGAGTTTCGCATACTGGAAGCCGAGGGCACGATAAACAATAACAAATCTGAGAACAGGTTCTTTGTGCCATCTTCTTCCGATTCTGTTTACGATCCTTCGAAGAAGTTACTGACCATTTTCTTTGAGCACCGTGGCTTGAGCAAGGATGAGGAGAAGGAATATGGAACTAAGGACGTGCAGGATGCCATAATCACAAAAATGAAGGACGCCATACCTTCACAGGTGCAGGATTCTGGATTGAAAGCCGCATTGAATAAAATAGTGGATAAGGAAACAGAAAAAACTGTGCTTGAAAAGCATTTGAGAGCTTATACGCAGAGGAATACCACGGATTATTTTATCCACAAAGACCTGAAGGGATTCCTTACGCGGGAACTGGATTTCTACATCAAAAACGAGGTATTCCATCTGGATGACCTGGGCACGGAGAACGAGGCGGGCGCGGCGCAGTACATGAGCAGGGTGAGTGTGATAAAATCGATTTGCCTGAAAATAATTGATTTTCTTGCACAGATCGAGGATTTCCAGAAGATGCTCTTTGAGAAGAAGAAGTTCGTTGTGAGGACGGATTACTGCATGACGATTGATAATGTGCCTCCGGAGCTTTATCCTGAAATACTGAAGAACAAAGACCAGCTCAATGAGTGGAAGATTCTTTACGGCGCAGGAGAGGAAAAGCAGTCATCCATCACTTCATTCAGGAGCAAATCCATCGACGAAGAGTATCTTAAGGAACATCCATATCTTGTTCTCGATACGAAGTTCTTTGACCGGGAGTTTAAGGACAGACTGCTTGCATCGCCATCATTCGACGACCTTGACGAAGCCGTTGGCGGACTCATGATCAAGAGCGAGAACTGGCAGGCGCTGAACCTGATGCAGGAGAAGTACAGGGAGAAGGTGAAGTGCATTTACATTGATCCACCATACAATACTAGTGCATCGGAAATTCTTTATAAGAACAACTATAAACATTCTTCATGGCTTTCTTTAACTACTGATAGGATTGCAAAATCCATTAGTTTCTTAAAAAATGAAGGGATTATAGAAATTGCTATAGATGATTTTGAGGGTAGTAAATTTCAAAATTCGCTAGATGCGATTCTTGGATTTGAGAATCGTTTAGGAAACATAGTTATTGTTCACAACCCCGGAGGCAGACATGATGATAAGTTTATAGCTACAGCACATGAATATTGCTTTTTTTATGGAAAAAATGTTGAGTACAGCTCAACCAATTTTCTGCCTCTAGAAGATGAGGACATAAAAACATTCAAATTTAATGATGGAATTGGTGATTATCGAAACAGGGAATTTAGGAGAAGTGGTAACAATTCCACCCGAGAAGCACGCCCTAAAATGTTTTATCCATTGCTTATCAAAGAAAGTACAATTAGTTTAATTACTGAGGATGAATACCACAAAATTTACGATAAAACAACAAATATGTTTAATGATTCTTTTCTTGAATCATTACGAAGTAAGTATGAAAAAAGTGGTTATGAATTTATTTTGCCAGTTGATCCAAGAGGGATATTGCGTGTGTGGCGATGGACACCAGAAACATTACTTGAAAGAGTGGAGGATGTGTTCGCAGATAAAAACGGTGAATCATATATCATAAAAGTTAAAGATCGACTAGACAACAAGCCAGGATTGAAGCCAAAATCAGTCTGGTATAAACCAAAATACACAGCTGCTTTAGGCACTAATTTGCTTAAAGGAATATTTGGTCAAGAAGGCTTGTTTTCGTATCCAAAATCTATTAATACTGTAATAGATTGTTTGAGAATTGGTTCAATAAATTCATCTACCATCCTCGATTTCTTTGCTGGCTCCGGCACAACCGCTCATGCTGTACTTAACCTTAACAAAGAAGAAGACGATGGCTATCGCAAATACATTCTCATTGAAATGGGCGATTACTTCGATACAGTAATGAAACCCCGCATCCAAAAAGTGATGTATTCAGATAATTGGAAGGATGGTTCACCCCAATCGAATGAAGGAATCAGCCACATCTTCAAATACCAGTACCTCGAACAATACGAAGACACGCTCAGCAACGTCGAATTCAAAGATGCAGGCTCATATCAGCGAACACTCTCAGAAATGAACGGCTACTTCCTGCGCTACATGCTGGACTTTGAGACCCGGGACAGTAGCCCGTGCAGGTTCAACGTGGAAAAGCTCACAAAGCCCTTTGATTACACGCTCAGGATAACCCACGGAAATGAGCTAAAAGATGAAAAAATTGACCTTGTTGAGACCTTCAACTATCTTCTGGGTATCCATGTCAGGCAGATAAGGACATTCAACAACGGCACTTATTACAGGGTGGTATTCGGTAGGAAGAACGAGGACGGGATCGCCATCATCTGGCGAGATACGGAGAAACTCGACCTCAAAGCTGATAAGGCGTTCATTGAAGGAACCATACTCAGCGGTATCAAGCCGTCAAAGGTCTATATCAATGCGGACTTTTACGTGGAAGGAGCCCTGCCCATAGAACCAGAGTTCAAGAAGCTCATGGTGGTGTGAGACTTGGTTTATAAAAAACCATCCCAGAGATCCGAACGGCTGGATGATTTTCTTGTGCTCAACACTTTTATTAACAGGCTGTTCGGGATGAAGGGTTTTGATGACTTCCAGACGCTTCTGAAAAACGTTGAAGAGGGGTTCGACGATGAAGGGCGCAGCCACGTATTCAACACGCTCCGTTCTCAGAAAGATATTGACCTGCAGTTAAAGTCGAAACTGGAAGAGTATGACTCCAACATCAAAAGTTATGTGAATCACATTAACGCCAGACAGGAGCCTCCCATCCGCTTAAAATATTTCCAGTACCTTGCAGTGCTTTTCACAGAGATATATCTTGACCGCTACTTCGAGAACCCCACCAAACTGATGAATGAACTCACACCAGGTCCAGCGGAACTTCTCAGTCTCAAAGAAAAAAACAAGGACTTCAATCCCATTTACATCCCGAATGACATGAAGAAAATCGCATACTGGATGGCAACAGGCTCAGGCAAGACATTCTTGCTCCATATTAATTACCTTCAGTTTATGCGATACAACAAAGGCAAGCATAAAATCGAACTGGATAACATCCTTCTCATCACACCCAACGAATCCCTGTCCAGCCAGCACATGGAAGAGATGCGAAAAAGCGGCATCCCCTGTGAACTGTTCCAATCCCAGAATTTGGGTGCTTTCTCTCAGTACGCAGATCACAATGTCGTAAAAATAATCGATATTCACAAACTCACCGAAGAAAAAAAGGGTCAGGGAGTCACCGTAGATATTGAAAATTTTGGCAGAAAGAACCTTATTTTCGTGGATGAAGGGCATAAAGGCTCAGGCGGACAAAAATGGAAATATTTCCGGGAAGAACTTGCAAAAGAAGGGTTCAACTTCGAATACAGCGCCACATTCGGGCAGGCAGTCGCCGCAGCGAACGGAAATGATGACCTGCTCAACAAATACGGCAAATCCATAATATTCGATTACTCCTACCGCTATTTCTACAACGATGGATATGGCAAGGAATACAGCATCATGAACCTCAAAGATGCTAAATATTCAGAATCAACCAAACAGACCGTCATGCTTGCCAATCTTCTCACTTTGTACGAGCAAAAACTCGTTTTCAACAAGCATTTCACTGAGATCGAACCATACAACATCGAAAATCCGCTCTGGATATTCGTGGGCAGCAAAGTCCAGGGCAAACAGAACCAGTCCGACATACTCGAAGTCGTGCGCTTCCTTGACCTTGTACTCAAAAACGAAGGCAATTGGGCAATAGACAGCATTGGAAATATCTTAAAAGGAAATTCCGGCTTGAAAGATAAAATAACAGGATATGACCTTTTTTCACCCTCATACCCGGAACAGCGGCTCGGTTATCTTCGGAATTCGCAGCCCGAAGACATCTACAAAGACATGCTCAAGCGAATATTCCACAGTGATAACTCAGCATCCCTTCATCTCATCAATATCAAGAATGCAGCCGGAGAGATAGCGCTTCGCTGCGGATTGAATGAATTTTTTGGCGTGATAAACATCGGAGATGACGCGCAATTCATAAAACTTGCAGAAAAAGAAATCCACGTCGATAAAGATGAGATCAGCGGTGGATCGTTGTTTAATACGATTAATCAACAAAACTCAAAGGTGAACGTGCTCATAGGCGCCAAGAAATTCATAGAAGGTTGGAACTCATGGAGGGTTTCCAACATGGGGCTCCTCAACATAGGGAAAAGTGAAGGTACCCAGATTATCCAGTTATTTGGCAGAGGCGTGCGGCTGAAAGGTAAGAATAATTCTCTGAAGAGAAGCAGAGCCATTGAAGAATACCCGCCCACAAATCTGCATATTCTTGAAAGGTTGAACATTTTCGGGATAGAAGCGAACTACATGGATCAATTCAAAGTGTATCTGGAAACAGAAGGCGTACACACTGAAAACAGCGTTGAGTTATCCATCCCTATCCAGATTAATGAGAGCTTTCTAAAAGAAGGACTTTTCTATCCTTATGTGGATAAAAAACGGTTCAAAAAAGAGGAGTTCTATGAACTCAAATTTGACCCGGATATTAGACAAGTTGAGATCGACCTTTTGCCCAAAATCGAAATGATAGAGAGCCAGAAGCAGCCGGGAATAAGTACACAATCTCAAACCAAATCAAAAACAATCGACCATAAATATCTCAATCTGCTGGACTGGTCCCGTGTATATTTCTCTCTTCTTGAGTTCAGAGTACTGAAATCCTGGAATAACATCGTATTTTCAAAAGAAATACTCCGCAGTATTGTGGAAAAGGATCAGGCTGCGTATTCCCTGAAATGTCTTGAGGCTGATATTAATCCAACAAGATTTGAAGATGTGCGGCACCTTGAAGAGATAGTGGTATCAATCCTGAAAAAATATCTACAAAGTTATCATGACCGCCACAGAAATATCTGGACGAAGAAGAATCTGGATGTCTTAAAGCTTGATAAATCAAATGGCAATTTCGAGTTCAGGAAGTTCAAAGTTAAAGTCAGTGATAAATATTCGGACTTGGTAGAGGAAATTCAGAATTTCAAACCCCCTTATGAAAAAGGTATCAAGATAGGTCATGTCTATTTTGATAGACATTTATTTCAGCCATTGTTCCTGAAAGATGAAGGGACTTCGCCAATGTATGAGACCATTCCGGTTGGTCTGAATGAAGGCGAAAGAAAATTTATAGAAGATTTAAAAAGATACGCTACTGAAAAACAAACAGAATTCTCAGAACATAGGAAAATGTTCGTGCTGAGGAATCTTCCAAAAGTAGGCATCGGATTTTTCATCAAAACTGTGAATTATTACCCGGATTTTATCATCTGGATAAAAACTGATGACATGCAGCAGATCATTTTCGCTGACCCGAAGGGATTGACGCACATAACCAATGGTTTTGAAGATGAGAAAATCCAGTTATATGAGCACTTAAAAGATATGGGGGAAATTCTGTCAAAGAAGTTATCAGATAGAGGGGACAAGCAGAAAATCAAGCTTGATTCTTATGTAATATCAGTGACACCAATCAGAGGAATTCAACCGATTTTCCATACAGGTCAGCAAAGTACATTAATTGAGCATCATATTCTGGTCCAGGAGGAGAATGGAAAATATATTGGGAAAATGTTGGGTGGTGAATAAAAATGAACTGTTCAGTTACTATCTCTTTCGTAAACCAGTTACTCTCTAATTCTAGGTACCTCGGTTATCTTGAAAATTTTTATAAAGGAGATCAGGATGTACTTATCACGTTTGTATATTGAGAATTATCGTTCAATAAAGAAATTGGATTTGAAATTTGGGAGGGGAAAAAACATCATCGTAGGAAAAAATAATTCGGGAAAGAGCAATATTATCCGAGCAATCGATTTAATTCTTGGTGAAAAAACACCAACATGGGAGAAATCAGAAAACATTACGGACAATGATTTTTTTAAAGGGGAGACAGGAAACGATATTTTTATTTGGTGTGAATTAATTAAAGAAAATGGTGAATCATTGAATTTAACTGGCGCAAAAGGTGCTTTCTTTAAACTTAAAGATAGTTATAATTCACCAGATAAAAAAATGGTTGTTGACTTTTCCAATAAAGATAATTTATTCGAATTTTCTACTGAAGAAGGACAGGCAAGAATTGATGATAATGAATTTAGAAAAGAATGGATTGGTACACGGTCTTACTGTCGAAAAGGGTTTTATAGCGAACTAAAGGATATGACAAACTTTGCTTTCGCATTTAGATGCAAAAAAGAAAATGAAGCATATATTAAGCAATTATTATTCTTATATAAAAAATTAACTGATATGGACTGGTTCTTTGGTCTTAATGCTAATTTAAGGAATGAGCTTCTACAAAGTGCTATAATTCCTTCATTTCGTGATCCTAAAGATCAATTAAGAATTACGAACTATACTTGGTATGGAAAACTTCTAAAAGATTGTGTAAAAAAAGATGATAAAG
>JAPMTX010000045.1 GCA_026552855.1 Candidatus Methanoperedens sp.
GCATTTGTCAGTATCTTGATGAAATCAACGAAATGCCTGTGATTTTCAAGTGGAAATATAAGATGGATGAAATGCCAGGAAAGATTGAATCATTGTAATATTAATTTGGAATCTATATAGTAGCACTATCTCCAGTGTATATTGAAGAAGGATTTGGTATTGTGCTTAGAGTATAAGAAATAGCTGCAAATGCTGTTCCAGATAGAGTTAGGATGGTTATCAGAGTTAACAATATTCTTCTCAGAGCTAGCAATATACCACCTCAATTAATTGGTGGTACTAATTATATTCATAAAGTATAAGAATTTTGCTGTCGGTTTACCATAAAAAGGACTCAAAAAGAAATGTATGACTGACCTTCTTCAAAACCGTATAACTTTTGCAGTTAAATTTTTTAAGAATGTATAAGCTTATATAAACTTATACAAACTTATACACATTTTATTATGAACAAAGGCACTAATAGAGAAAATATCAAAGAAGGACTAAGCGTAGGCATTGTTTTAAAGCAGGACCAGAGAAGCGGGAAACTGACTCAGGGTATTGTAAAGAGAATCTTAACCAACTCTTCATTTCATCCGCATGGAATAAAGGTTGAATTAAAGGATGGCAGGGTTGGAAGAGTTAAGGAGATCCATCAAAAAGCTGCATAATAAGCCTATATCATAAGCGAACCTTTTTGCCAGTCATTGATCATCTTGATAGCCGCCCTTGTTTCATCCACCTCAGCCCTCTTCCTCAGGAAGTTGCTCTGTCTGCCTATGAGAAGAAGAACATCATAGGGATCCTGTCCCTCTATTGTGACATGATAGAAAGATTCCAGGGCAGTTTTGTTCTCAGCGCACATTTTCTCTATTATCTTCATTGCCACGCCAACGGGGTCCTGCAGGTGTGTTGCATCCTTCACTGCAAGAAGACCCTGTATGCACTCGTCGTTCTCACCAAAGGGTATCACTCCAGGCGTATCGATGAACATTATGCGCGAGCCTGCGTCCACAAGCTGGACTCCTTTTGTGTGTCCGGATATCGGGGATGTGCTGGCTTTGTGCTTCCCTGCCACGCCGTTGATCACAGATGATTTGCCTGTGTTGGGATAGCCAAGTGAGCCAACCAGTATATCGCGTCCTTTTATGCCTGCGGTTTCAAGGATCTTGTGTCTTAACATCGTTGTCCCGAACCTGTTTTTGCTCGACACAAAAACCGTGGGTGCGATTTGCGACAGGCGAGATTTGGTTCTCTCAATTGTTTCCTTTGATACGAGATCGCATTTGTTAAGGACTATTATGAACGGCTTCTTTGAACGCGCTATATCCCGCTCCACCTCGCTGTTCCGGGTCTCGTCTGGAAACCTGGCATCTACGACCTCAAGAAGGATATCGGCTTTTTTTATGACCTCCTTTAACATCATCTTGTAGCTTGCCATGCCGTGTGCTATGGCGCATGAGTATATAAGAGTGTGTTATGGTATCTGCGCGAGACCTTCAGCTTAGACTTCTTTAGAATCCTTAAAATATCTTCAATTAAAGAGTACGGGCTGAATGTATGGGAAAAATCGTATTCTCAACCTGATAAGTACAGCAGCAATAATTTTATATCCAAGATTTGTTTAGTGAGGACTGAATGCAAAAAGATTGAATAAACATAAACCTGAGCATGACAGAACCTATTCATTCCACTATTGAAAAATCTGAAGAATATTTCAAGACAATAGTAGAGTCATCTTTTAATGGGATAGCTGTTACGGATGAAAAGGGCAATTTCGAATATGTGAACGAATCTTTTTTAAAAATGACCGGCTGGCAAAGAGAAGAACTGATAGGCAAAAGTTTCATGAAAATAATACCCGGCGATATGCACGAATCAGCCCTCAATATCTGTAATGAGGTTCAAGAAGGGGTTAATAATAATCATGAGATCAAAATAAAAACCAGAGATGGTAAATTAAAATATTTAAATAGTTTCCATAAACTTACTGAAATTAACGGACAATTGAAAACTGTAAGCATTACAGAGGACATTACTGAAAAAAAGATATTAGAGCAAAAGCTGGCTGAATCCGAAGCAAGATATAAAAACTTCTTTGACAATGCAAGTGATTCCATCTACTGTTACGATACCGGGGGTTATTTTCTTGATGTTAACAAAACAGCACTTGAGCTACTTGGATGCACAAAAGAAGAACTGATCGGTACTCACATATCTGAATGGATCACGCCTGAGAGCCTTAAGACCACACAGGATGACATGAAAAAACGCGTTGGAGGCGAGCCTGGAAAGGATATCATGGTTCTGGACGTAATCGATAAGGAAGGGGGGCACCACTGTATGGAAATAAGGAGGCGGATTACCCGGCAGGATGATAAAATCATAGTTCACGGCATAGGCAGGGACATAACTGAAAGAATAAAATTGGAAAAGGAGCTAAAAGAATCCGAGGCAAAATACCGGGATCTCTTTGAGAATGCCAATGATGCGATCTTCATCAGCGATGCCGAGGGCTATATCATCTCAGCGAATAACGCAACAATCAAAGCATTTGGATGTAACTCAAAGGATGAAGTAATAGGTATTCATTTCTCTGATTGTCTCACACCTGAGTGCATCCAGGATGCTCTGGATCACAAGAGAAAATACCTCTCAGGAGAACCTGTCAAACAGCCAGTAGTACGTGAGGTTATCTGCAAAAACGGAGAACATAAATGGGCAGAGATCATATGCCGGGTAATCAAAGATGGCGACAGGGCAACAGGACTTCACTGCATAGCCAGGGATATAACTGAAAAAGTAAAGATGCAGCGAGAGCTAAAAGAATCCGAGGCAAAATACCGGGAACTCTTTGAGAACGCGCAGGACGCCATGTACATACTCGATACAGAGGGCAATATCCTGAAAATGAACCACACCGGACTCAGAATACTCGGCTGCACAAAAGAGGAAGCTATTGGCAGTAATATCTCTAAGTGGCTCATGCCTGAGAGTTTAAAAATCGTCCTGGAGCGCCGTAAAAAGTATCTCTCTGGAGAAAAGTTGGATCAGGCGGAGACCATTGAGATTGTGTGCAAGGGCGGTGAACACCGCTGGGTTGAGATAAAAGCCAGGGACATCAAAAACGGTGGCAGGAGAACAGAGATCCACGGCATAGCCAGGGACATTACTGAAAAAATGAGACTTAAACAGGAGCTGATGAAGTCCAATAAGCAGAAAAAGCT
The DNA here is from genome assembly GCA_026552855.1 of Candidatus Methanoperedens sp. Lineage (GTDB taxonomy): Archaea > Halobacteriota > Methanosarcinia > Methanosarcinales > Methanoperedenaceae > Methanoperedens. Next base: position 3,210 of record JAPMTX010000045.1, read on the forward strand.
CCTGTGCTACCTGATTGAAGGGACGCGCGGAGGAAAGACCCGCGCATTGATCTTAAAACATCTTGCTGATAGATCTTTTAACGCGCATCAATTAGCTAAAGCTATGGATATGGATTATAAAACCATCAGGCACCATCTTGGTGTTTTGATAAAAAATGGGATAATCACAAAAGGGAGCGAAGGATATACTGATCTATATTTCCTTTCAAAGAACATAGAATCGAATCTAAATGAGCTTAATGGCGAGCTAAAGCAAAATAAAAATTAATTAAAAACTATCACATCTTAAATTTTTGCAGGAAAGAGATACCACCCACCAACCTACTTTTTTCCTCTCTTTTCTGCAACGGCTTCTAGTTCTTTGGATATTAAATGTTTTTTCCCAAACATTACCCTAACCCATATGCCTGACCTGAATTGAGCATAAGAGAACAAAAACTCAAATCCTGCGCCGCCTGGCGGATGCTAACTTTCTTCCAGCCGCCTGACGACCAGAACAGGACCCTCCTTACCTGTTATAACGACTTTCGTTTTCGGCTCGATCCTCTCCTCTGACTTCGCCATCCAGTACTCGCCCTGGTACCTCACATAGCCGGTCCCCCCCGGTGTTATTTCATCGATAGTCTCAGCAGTATCCCCTACGAGTTCTCCTATCGCGGGTTTTTTCCTCCGTATCTCCATCATCTTGTAGATGGCAAAAGCAAGGAATATCCCAAGGACGATAGCGGGTGCGAGCAGGCTTATTAACATGGTCGTCTGAAATTCTGGTGAGTACAGCCCCGGATAGCCGATGGGCACGAGCAGTACGCTACCGAGGACTATACAGATGATCCCTGCCACGCCGATAAGCCCGAAGGTCGAGATATGCAGTTCGAACAGCAGCAGCGCCATGCCGAGCCCGATGAGGAACAGGGCTGCTATGTTCACCGAGAATCCCAGCCCTATAAGTCCCAGGCTTATAGAGATCACTCCGAATATCTCAGCGCCGTAGCCCGGACTGGTAAGCCCGAACACGAGTGAATAGATGCCCACGAGCAGCAGCAGGGAGGCTAAAATCGGGTTTGAGAACAAATCCAGAAGCAAAAGGCGCAGCGACGGCGTGTAGAACGTATAAGCAGCTCCTGATGTATTGAGCACTCTGCCTTTTACCGTCATCCCGTCCACCTTTGCCAGCAGTTCCTCGATGTCCGGCGAGACGAACTCTACCACCTTCGCCTCTTTTGCCTGCTCTGCGTTCAGGTTCAGGTTCTTAGTTATAAATTCCTTCGCCGCGGTTGTATTCCTGCCGTGCTGCCTGGCTTTGTCCTCGGCAAGAGCCACGACAGCGTTTATGATCTTTTCTTCAGTAACAGGCTTAAGACCCTCTGAGGTCACTTCCACAGGCTGGGCAGAGCCGATTATCGTGTTCGGGGTCATGGCGGCTATATCCGTGCCGAGGAGGATGAGAGTGCCTGCTGACCATGCGGTTGCACCTTTCGGGTACACGTAGCCTATCACAGGTACGGGCGAGCCCTCGATGTGCTGGATTATGCTTTTAGTTTCCTCAAGCCCTCCTCCGGGGGTATCCAGGGTGATGACCAGCGCCTGTGCGTCCCCAAGCCTTGCAGCTTCAAGCGCCTCGCTGATAATATCATCACTGGCTGAGGTGATAGTATCCTTCAGTTCGACTACAAGCACCTGTGCGCCTGCGGTCTGTGCAAATATGAGAAAAAATAAAAAAACAGGCAGGAGCCTCATTTCTTTTCAGCCTTCGATTTAGCCTCTGCAAAAGCCCCTGTTAAGCCTGCTATATTGCTCACGTCGCCTCCGGGTGCGCCTGATGTTACCACTATCAGGTTCTTCTCCCTTGCTATCTCGGCAAGCGTCTGGAGTTCCCTGAGCTTCATGGCGATTGGCACTTTCTGGTATAGTTCAGCAGCTTCCATCATCTTCTGGCTTGCCTGGAACTCTCCGTCCGCAAGTATGATCCTGGAGCGCCTCTCCCTCTCAGCCTCAGCCTGCTTGGCTATGGCGCGCATCATCGATTCTGGCAGACTTACGTCGCGTATCGTGACAGCGGTTATCTTTATACCCCACGGCTCGGTCGCCACGTCCAGTACTTCCTGGAGCTTCTTGTTCAGTTCCTCGCGCTTTGAGAGGAGGTCATCAAGCTCTATCTGCCCCAGGATATCCCTCAGGGTCGTCTGCGCAAGCATGCTCGTCGCGACCCTGTAATTTTCCACCTTGGTTATCGCATTCGACGGATCGGTAACGCGGTAATAAATGACCGCATCAACGTCCACGCTTACGTTGTCCCGCGTGATGATGGTCTGCTTCGGCACATCGATCGTGATTACTCTTAGATCTACTTTTACCGTGTTGTCTATAATAGGGATTATCATGAATATCCCCGGACCTTTAGCCCCGAACAGCCTTCCCATCCTGAATATCACGACACGTTCGTACTCCCGCACGACTTTTATCGATTGCGAGAGTATTATTACTATTAAAATTACTACGATTATTGTTGATAGGATATCTACCATAACTGCACCCACTTTTTTAATGGGGGAGGATATATAAATAGTTTGGTGATTTCCTGCTTTATTTCCTAACCTTCTCCCCCACCACCACCTCATCCCCGAACCCGAACACATGCAGCGTCCTTTCCCCTCTCAGCCCCTCCTCAAGCCTCTTCCTGACATCCCAGTAACTCTCAGGCTCGATATCGAAGCGCAGCACGACTTTCCCTGCTTTTTCCGCCCTCAGGATCTCTTTCATCTTACGGATATCCCTCCCTGTTGTGCCAAGAACCCGGTACGCATCTTTAAAAAAAGGCGAGGCGATAAGCTCTGATGACGTAAGAAGTGTGCGCTTCTCATCCCCTTTGTAAAAGAAAATTTCGTTTCCTTCTTCTCTGATTTTTTGAGCTAACTCATTCAGAAGTTCAGCCTTCACCACTGATGGCTCAGGTTCGTAAATATACTCTCTCAGTGTACCGGTTTTAATAGCAGGCGCATCAGACGAGCAAAGCTGTGCCTCCCCCGGAAGCACGACCGCGCTGCGCTCGCATCTCTTCAGTGCGCCGAAATAGAGCGTAAGCCTGTTCAACTGCCCGTTCAGCGAGAGGTACTCCCGCTCGCAGTCAAGCGTTATCCGCTCAGGCGGCATCTGGGGCGGGACGTGGAACGCAAGCTGCTGTGTGATACCTGAGTAGAGCCTCAATATTTCAGTGATGGGCGGCTCAAGGTTCTCAAGCGTCCGTTCCTTCTCGCTCAGAGGGCGCGCCGGGTCTGAGAAGATGATATCCGCATCGCTCACCCTTTCCCTGACGCCCTCGGACAGCGCATCGCCCAGAATGAACTCAACGTTATTAACTCCGTAGAGTTCACAGTTCTTCTTTGCGTACTCAAGCTTTTCAGGATTCCTCTCGACTGCATAGACTTTCCTGCATTCTTTTGCAAAGAAAATGACCTGACCCCCGATGCCGCAGCCAAGGTCCGCGATTATATCGGTCTTCAGCCGCTTAGCTATGTATCTTGCTACGATCTCCGGGGTTGCAAGCTGCAGTCCCTCTTTATCTGCGAAAACCTGCTTTGTGAATTTAACCGTGCGTTTATCCCGGGTCATTTGCCTCTGGCATTATTCCAAACACTCCCGTTATCTTCTCAATTTAAAAATGTATATGAGCAGGATTATCGCAGTTCCGGCTATAACAATAGTCGCTGCCATTATCTTTGATGTCAGCTCCTCAACTGGTTTCGTAAAATTCCCTTCAGCGGTATCAGTGGCATTTGCTGCCGGAGAGGTAGTATTTGAAACATTTATCTCCGGCAGACGGAACGAGGTATTTCTTGCCAGAGCCAGGGTAATCTCTCCTCTGTCCTTTGATACCGGGGCGAAGAAACCTGCGATCTCCTCATGGTCAGTACTATTCCTTGTAACATTTTTCATGCCGCTGATATTGATCACATCGACCCCCGGCGGCATGATGATGGTCATGGATGTATTCGCCTCTCCGAGGAACCAGATGCTGCTTGCGTTGAGGATGCTATCTTTGAACCTGTAGGTAACGTTGTATTTATTTACGACAGCATCAGGAGAATGCGCTTTTCCGATAGTATCTGGCGACAGCGCAGAATCCACTTCAAGCATCTGTATATCGCCTGTCCCGTTATTTATCCTGACATCCGGCTCGTTCTCTATCGACCTTTTAAGTCCCCTGCGCATCTCTTTATCAGCCTTCAGGAGCTCCCATGCGCTTACAAAACTGTCGTTATTGCCAAGCTCCGAGTCTATGCTCATCCTGTATATTACCGCATCGATGCCGCTGAAAGTCTCATTGTAGCTCCAGGTCATATTGTATTCGTTCACAGTGACATTATTTACCCATATCCGCTCAGCTGCGCCTGTGCCCGCGCTCAGGGCTATAAGAACGAATGCAAAAAGAAGCTTCATTTCGTGATTACCTCGCAGCCGTCCTGCATGACCATGATCGTATGTTCTGCCTGTGAGATAAGTCCCCCTTTGACTTCCTTCAGTATAGGGTACGGCTGGATGATCCTGGCTTTGACGAGCTGCACCATCGCAAAATCTATATGGTCGCCGAGCCACCTTTTGGCGAACGGCAGGGTCTTGTAGTTCTCTATCTTCTGCAGCAGGGTCCTTGCTGACGGATGGCGCACGGGTTTATCAGAGATCAGATGGTATATTTCAGCGTTTCCCGCGTCGTGTATCCTCCCCGCGCCGTTGGTGGCGAATGGTTCGATAGCGATTATATCCCCGTCTTCAAGCACTATCCCGTGCGGCATCCTCTTGTTGGGGATGGCAGGCGGGGCATGCTGGATGTACCGCTCAAGACCGTGCCCTGTGAGATTGATTATGGGCTTATATCCAAACGATGCTATGGCGTCCTCGATAACACCCCCTATGTCCGAGGTGTTCACGCCTGCATGGATGAACTCTATTGCGTCAGCGAGCGCCTTCTCAGCAGCTTTCACAAGCTCAGGGTTGTCCGATAGGTCAACGGTCACTGCTGTATCCGCGATGTAGCCGTCGATATGCACCCCTATATCCAGCTTCACCATATCCTTCCCGAAAACAGCCGTGTCGTTAAATGATGGCGTCGAATGAGCCGCCTCATCGTTCCTGGAAATGTTCACAGGGAAAGCTGGCTCGCCTCCTTTTTCGCGTATCAGGTTCTCGGCAAAATCAGCGACTGAGAGCAAACTTGCTCCCTCAACTACCTTTTTAACAGCCTCGGCGCGTACTTCGGAGAGGATTTTTCCAGCCTTCCGGTACTTTTCGATAACTTCTTCTGTCTCTCTCATTTCAGCACCAGATTCTTCTCGAACATAGTTAAATTCTTGCATCCGCTCCGCGTCACCACTACTACGTCCTCTATCCTTACGCCGCCTTTATCTTTGTAGTAGAGACCTGGCTCAACCGTGACAACGCATCCTGCTTTCAGTTCCTTGCCACTCTCGCTCAGGTTGGGTCCCTCATGGATGTCCAGTCCCACGCCGTGCCCTGTTGAGTGGATGAAGCCCTCCGTGAACTCCCCGCTTTTTCCCCGCGAGGTCTCGTATCCCCTTTCCTCAAGCACATCGCACACAGTATTATGAATCTCGCTGCCAGTGACGCCTGCTTTTATTTTGCCGATGGCGGCGGTCTGCGCATCAAGAACAGCCGAGTACATATCCTCTAACTTTTTAGCAGGTGTTCCCCGTACCACCGTGCGCGTCATGTCCGAATAGTACCTCTCCTTTTTCGAGCGCGGCACCATGTCGATGACAATGGGTTCATCAGCCAGCAGTTCTCCTTCCCCCTGCCAGTGTGGGTTGCTGCTGCCCTTCCCGCATGCAATAATAATGTCCGGCGCTTCGCATCCCTGGGAGAGAAGAGACATTTCAATGACCGCCCTCACATCCTCAACGCTCAGAGGCTCGTTATCATGGTACAACACCCCGCGCCTGATCGAGGCTTTTCTTATGGTGCTGATGCCTTCGGCAAGGGCGCGTTCTCCAGCCCTCTGCGCCTTTTCGATTGCCGCTACCTCGCTATCGTTTTTTACTTCACGCATCTCGCGGAACGGGCTTTTTACAGGGATGACGTGTAAACCCTCCTTCCTCATGCAGTCCGCAAGCTGCACCGGGAAGTTATACGGAACTGCCACGCGCTTCGCATCTTCAGAGCGCAGGAACTCGACGAGCATCTCGCAGTACGCGGCATCTGCATCCTTGAGCCTCCTGAGCTTCTCCATCAGGCTGTACCTGGATGTGGCAAGCACCTCTTTTACTCTTGATTCTTTTCTCGCCCTGCCGAGTTCCATGTCCGAGACGAGGAGCTTTTCGCTCCCCGAGTTGAAGTACGCGAAAGAATCGACTGCCAGAAACTTCGTGGCGTAGTACATGTCAGCATTGTGCGCGCTTTCGCTGACCATCAGGTAGGCATCGGCGTCGGGAAGGTTAAGATTCATTTAGCTATTTAAAATAACACGGAAGACGATTAAACCTTCGGATTAAATCACCACGTATCTAACCAGCATCATCGCTACCAGCGCAGCATAAGGCACAGCAATGTTATCATGCTTATTGACCGCGCCTGCCAGCATTCCGAAAAAGCTCCCCGCCAGCGCCGCGGCGCCTGCGAAATAGAACCCAGCCAGCGATGCGGCAATAAAGCCCGATACCGAGCCTTCCCATGACTTATCCTTGTTGAACGGGAGCCTGTGCTTCCCGTACCTCCTGCCTATCACGCCCGCGAACCCGTCCCCAGCGGCGAGGATGGCGATTGCTGCGAAGCATAGCTTTTCGTCGATGAAAAAGGAGAGGGAGAGGAGCGACAGCACAGACAATATATACGATAGAGGTTCTATCGAAAATCCTGTTAATTCATTGTCTCTATAAACCAGGGAGAGCGTATCCCTACTTATTTTAGGTTTTAAGGCTTCAACCGCAATATAAACAATAAAGCCTAGCATTATCATGGCTATCGTCAAGTTCTTTCCCAGGAAGCCATCCCCGGCTAAAACCGGTATCAGGATGCCTGAGATGTGGATTATCTTCCGGAACTGCATGATAATATTTTTATCTGGATTGTCTGGATGGGTTTACGACAAGGCTTTTGTAGGTTTTCTCAAAGCGTTTTCTCAAAGCGAATAGAACAAATAGAACGCCAGGTAAGATAAATACTACGGAGGAATATTCTTTTTTAATGCTTTCTCAAACGCTCTTCTGTAATAGAAGAAGAAAACCACCGTAAAAACGCCTGCATACAGATATATCCTCGCCCCGAATGATTCCTCAAATTCCGGAGGGAAAAGGTTGATGAGAAGCAACCATACTATAACTGCAACAGCGGCCAGGAACAAAGCATAGACCAGCGCAGCTTTTTCAGCACCCTTCCTCATAGCTATTTTCACCCAGCCTTTCCATGTAAGAAAATCCCGTATTTTTAGAGGTTCTGTAATATCGGTTTTTTCAATTTCCTGCTTGAACTGTCTCTCCAAGGTTTTAGATGCTTCATTGTATTTTACCACAGCAACTATGACCGATACTGCAAAGGACATAAAACCGTACAGGAACTTATCGAAATAAAAGAACAAAGCCATGAGCATCATAAAAAATCCGACAATAGCAGGCGCAAAGCTTTCTTTGCGTTTAATAGCCAGGAATACATTAAACAGCGTCAGAGAAGCAAAGAACAGTATACCAAAAATGAGAACTTCTTTCACCATAGCTCAATCTTATCCCTGTGATATAGTCCAATATAAGCATCCCTCTATATTAAACCAGAACATTTTTATCCCCGCAGACATTGTAGAAAGAGCATGAGAGTCCTATTAGTCGGAGGCGGCGGACGGGAACACGCCATTGCAGAGGCTATCGCAAGGAGCAGGAAGAGCCCGGAGCTTTACGTAGCCATGAGCAAGAAGAACCCTGGCATAGCGCATCTGTGCAAAGACTTCCTGCTCGTAAAGGAGACAGACCCCGCAGTAGTTGATTTCGCCGTAAAGAACATGATCGAGCTTGCGGTCATAGGTCCTGAGGCGCCGCTTGCTGCCGGCATTCCCGATCTCCTGTGGGACGCAGGCATCCCTGTCGTTGGTCCGCGGAAGCTTGCAGCGCAGATAGAGTTCGATAAAGCCTGGACGCGCAATTTCATGAAAAAATACGGCATAGCGGGCTTACCGAAGTTCAGGGTGTTCAGGAAAGGCGCGGGTGGAAGCAACGAATTCATAGACGAGCTCGGGGACGTTGTCGTAAAACCCGCAGGTCTTACTGGCGGGAAAGGAGTGCGCGTCATGGGGGACCATTTTAATCTTGAGGGCGCGAAAGCCTATGCCAGAGAAGTGCTGAATAACGACGACCTGGTCGTTGAAGAGCGCCTGATCGGCGAGGAGTTTACAGTCCAGGCGTTCGTGGATGGCAGCACACTTGCGTTCGCCCCCGCGGTCCAGGACCATAAAAGAGCCTACGAGGGAGATAAGGGACCGAATACAGGCGGGATGGGCTCCTACAACGACTCAAAAGATATACTGCCTTTTATGAGAAAATCAGATTATACTGATGCCAGGAAGATAATGACAGAAGCCGTTAGAGCTATTCGGAAAGAGACCGGCGTTCCCTACCAGGGCATCCTGTACGGTCAGTTCATGGCGATGGGGAACGGTATCTCCGTAATCGAGTTCAATGCGCGCTTTGGCGACCCCGAGGCTATGAACGTGCTCCCGCTTCTTGATAACGATTTCCTGGACGTATGCCAGGGTATCGTGACCGGGACGCTTGGCAGGGTCGCGTTCAAAAAGCAGGCTACTGTATGCAAGTACGCAGTCCCTTCAGGCTACCCCGATAACCCTGTAAAGGACTCTCCCGTGCAAATAGGGGATACGGGGGATGCACTTCTCTTCTACTCCAGCGTGTACGAGAAGGACAATAAGGTATATACGACAGGCTCAAGGGCTCTTGCCGTCCTGGGCATGGCAGATACCATCGGAGAAGCAGAAAAGAGAGCCGAGGATGGTCTTTGCGGTCTGAAAGGCAGCCTCTACAGCAGGCACGATATAGGAACAGATGCGCTCATTCTGAAAAGAGTACTGCACATGGAAGAGTTAAGGAAAGATCATTAACTCTTAATAATTTAAATTTGATTATACAATAATTATACTTTTATAGGCCAGATGCCGTAATACGCGTTCAATATCAGAATTGCCAGTCCTGCTACCACCGATACTGTAACCACGGTCTTGGGGTCTATTGATATTGCGGTCTCCTCAGCATCGTAATATCTCATCAGCCCGGCTGAGGACATCAAACCGCTGCCTTCTTTCTTCTTTGCCATGGGCTTTATCTACGTTTTTATAGCATTTGAATGTATCGTTCTCCAACAGTATTTGTATGTATTAAAAGTATTTCGTATGGTTGCAAACATTTTATATACCATGAGTCATAGTTAATTATTGAGCGCAAAAACTGGTAAAAATATTCCAATGCCTGCCATAAGTGAACACAACGGAAATAAAAAGTCTTGTCGCTGCAATATGAGAGTTGGGAACAAAAACTACGGACTTATTAAAGTATTTATTGTACTGCTGGTTCTATCCGGGTATATCAGCCTTGCTTTTGCTGATGAAATTACCGATCATGAAACCACCGGTCTCCAGTGGAGCCAGGGCGTCTCAAAAAAGCTCAGTCGCGGTGAGACCATCTCCTACAACGGATATACTGTAAAAGTGGTAGCGTTCCCTGACGCGGTGGAATCGGACAGGTACAGGGATGGAAGCCCCAGTGAACCTGTTGATGCGTTCGTAGGATTGAACATATCGCAGAACGATACCTTCATTGGTACTGCCGCTCTGGGACTTGAGGAATCCTATTTCACGCCCGATAATGAACTGAAGGTAACTGCAAAAGGACTGCCGGCAAGGACTGCGCCCGAATGGCTCCTTGAGAGCTACAACCCATGGGCGCAAATAGAACTCAGCCCGCGGGGCAAGCCCAGTCTTGAAGCGACAATAGACACCGATAAGAACGAGTATTCATCTGCGGATGACACAGAGATCATATCCTACATCACTTTAACGAACAGGGGCTCAGCTGATGCTCTTAATGTTGATCTGAATATTGATACCCCGCTTCAGGCAAAGACAGGATTATTAAAATACCATTATCCCAAAATCAAGAACGGTGAATCAGTAACTGAGACAATTACGTTCACATTACCCGTTTCGGCAAAAGATATGGTTTACAGCATTGCGGCAAACGCAAGCGCAAATGATGTTAAGGAGTTGCCTTACTCAATAAAATCCTTAAAGAACATCTCTGTAGCGATCGATCCTGAATGGAGCATGTCGCTTCGCAAGACAACACTTGAAAAGATATACCTGACGGACTCTGCACTGGTCTCGCTCACATTAAAGAACAACGGGAAGCTGGATATTAAGAATATCAGTATTGTGGATTCCGTCCCCAGGGGTTTCAGGCTCGTAAGCAACGTCTCCCTGCGCTGGGTCACGGATATACCAGCCGGCGGGGAATGGAGTTACCGCTACCTTATGGCTCCTGAAGTGCCGAATGCCAGAGGCGCCGTACTCCCTGTAGCAACGGCTGAGTTCAAGATAAAGAAAGAGCTATACGGCATACGCTCAAACCAGCCGAAAATCATAGTCCATGGACCCATAGTCTCGCTCGAAAAGCGTACCAGCGTCCCTGAGATAAAGCCGGGCGATACAGTGGCGGTGACCGTTAATGCTAAGAATACAGGCAGCACCCCGACAAGGGTCTTTATTAAAGACCAGATACCCGAAGGAGTGGGACTGATAAGCGGAACCACCTCATTCGAGGAGTTCCTGGAAGCTGGCAAAGAAGTGAGCTTCAGCTATACTATCAAAATAGATTCAGAAGGCACGGTCAGTCTTCCGCCTGCCACTGCCCAGTACTATAAACTCGGCAATAAAGGCGGAAAGATCAGCACGGAAAGCCAGGGGGTCCAGATAGTAATCAAACGACCGGAAGAGGTCAGCCAGGCTGTTGCAACACCACAGCCAACGCAGCCTCAGCCTGTTGAAACCCCTGAGCCTGCACCGACTGCCCTGCCGGACAATCCGGCGCGTTCAAACCCTGCAAATGTACCGGGTGCACCTGGCAGCCCGTTAGAGCAGCCCGTTAACGTTGATACTCTCCTGAGCCTCATACTTGGCTGCAGCGGTACCCAGAATAGCAATCCTGAATCTGAGACATGCAGGTATCTCGGACAGGGAAGTAGCTCTTAATACCCTCAAAAGGGCTTATACGAAAAACTTTAAATTAACTATGTGCCTTAGATGGTGCGGTGATACAATGAAAGTATATATCTGCGAAAAAAGCTGCTGTCCGGCTGTTGAGACGATTGGCGAGGAAGTATTGATAGGCGAGGGTGCGAACACAGTACGGTTAAAGAAGAACGAATGGAACAGGCTGGTCGAGAAAATCCAGTCCGGGGAACTTCACTCGCTCTGAGAGAAACCTTTTTTACCGATAAGGGGCACGAACACGACGCCCCCTTTCGCTTCTTTTTTTATGCCGTCTGTCTTTGTCACAAGGTAGAGTTCCTGGTAATACCTGCCTACGGGGATGACGAGCTTACCCCCGACCTTGAGCTGGCTTATCAGCGTATCAAGGATATCCGGCGCAGCGCATGCCACATTGATGCGATCGTATGGCGCATACTCAGGAAGCCCCAGAGATCCGTCACCCGTGACCACGGTCACATTTGTAATGCCTGCTTTTTTGAGGTTCTTGCGGGCAAATTCTGCAAGACCTTCTATCGTCTCGATAGCATAGACATGACCACTGCCGGCAAGCACTGCCATCACAGCAGCATGGTAGCCTGAGCCAGCCCCCACATCAAGCACCTTCATGCCATCCTGGATATCGAGCAGGTCGCACATTATCGCCACCATATGGGGTGCTGAAATAGTCTGCCCCCACCCTATAGGTAAAGGATAATCCGCATACGCGTTCCTCCGCCCGCTCTCAGGCACAAAGAGGTGCCTCGGAACCCGTCTCATCGCCTCAAGCACGCGTTCGCTTATGCCCAGATGCCTTAATTCCTCTATGAGCCCGTCTCTTTGCGCTTCAAACTCCATACCGACTCCCTCTTCTTGATCACTACCCTCTCGCCTCTTGATATCTTCTTCGGTACTGTTATTCCTGAATCGGCGTAGATGCGCCTTATATCCTTTGCGGCGACAGCAGTACCCCTGCGGCTCTTAAAACCCCCATCCCGTATTTTTATCCGAATGATCTTCAATTCCCGGTTATTCACCTTGACCTTTTCACCGACTACGAACTCGTTACCCCCCGGTACCCGCATCTCTATTGATTCAGTGGTTTGCCTGTGGCTTACAGCTATCTTCACAGTGACCTCGTCTATCGCCCGAGCCCATAATGTTTTAATATCCTCAGCCGCAGTACTGTCTACCCTCTTATCCCCGACCTCGATAGAAGTGACCTTCACAGGGTAAGCTTCACCTGTAGCTTCGTCGTCTATAAGGAGTTCATCTCCCGTCCTGATTATACCTGAGAGCAATGCTCTCACATGCACAGATCTCTCTCCTTTACTGACTATAACCCTTACATACACCTTTTCCATATTCCAAGATTAGGATAAGAGTAGATATAAATATCTATGGGGCTCCCCAGCCCGGAACTCCCGATACCGGCTGCAGTATGCACGGAGCGTATGCATCATGTCCATATGGATAATATAGATGGGTAGGCTTATATTTTTTGAAACTAAATCTTGATTTCCAATCATCATAATAATCATATGGAGGTAGGCTGGCATCGGCACCTTTATGTCGGCATTCCAGGAAAACGGTGAAATCATATGGTATATACCCACAAAAAATCCGATTTTGAGGTATTAAGTTTTGAGATATTAAGGCTTCTTTTCAGATACATCTCGCTAAAAATCAATACCCAGCATATCCTTTTCTTCCTTGTCCTTGTGACCTTTGATATTGGCGATGCCGTGACAGGCGCGCTAATGATGGATGCAAAGGGTATAGGCGCTGAATACAACTTTATCGTGAGGGACATATACGTAAACTACGGGCTTGCCGGGCTTATCGCTGCCAAGCTCTGGTTCATAATAATACCTCTGATGGTAGCATCGATAATCAACAAAAAGAGCTACTGGATGATCAACGGCATCCTTGTCGCCCTCATCATAGCAGGAGTCATGGCTATCCAGGCAAACCTGCAGGCGCTTTCGGGGGTCCCTTTTAACAACCCTTCCGACATCATCTTCACCTACGTTGCAGTGTTAACCGTTCTCAGTACAGCCGGCAACCTGATAGATGAGCACGTAGCAAAAAACAGGGTCATGAGTACCTGACAGTAAATCCTTTGAACTCAGCCTTGTAATCCTCAGGTACAACCTCTACCTTCTCCACCTGCGCATACTGAGGTCCCCTCCTGCACCACTCTACTATTTTCTCAACATTCTCCTTCTCCCCTTCAAATACCGCTTCAACCTGCCCATCATCAAGATTCCTCACCCAGCCTGCAATGCCAAGTTCAAGCGCCTTATCCCTGGTACCTGAGCGAAAGAAAACGCCCTGCACTTTCCCCATTACGAAGATGTGTGCCCTGATTTTCATTTCTCCACCCTCTATTCAGACACTCCCTATTCAGGTCTTTTCCCAGAAAACCTTTCTGCCTCTCCTGATCCTCCTCAGTTTATCAGCAAGGCGCATATCACCCAGGATTTCCAGAAGGTCTTTTCCTGGTATTTTAATATCATAACTTCTCTTAAGACCCGCGCTGATGTCGCTGTGCGTCATCGGTCCGGATAGTATCTTTCCGATGAACTCAAAAAGGTCCTCGTAAACAGCCCACGGATATATTATCCATTTCCAGGCATCCTGCTTCTCGCTCCAGTAATCCGGGATGAACGTCGAATTGGTCTTGTAGTGCAGGGCTGCGGTCCGGATCTCCGCCGGAGACAGACCGTTTATATAATCCATGACAACGGCATAGGATTCGCCCGTATCCGCGACATCATCCACTACCAGTATCCTTTTCCCTGAGATATCAAGCCCGGCTGGAAGAGCATATTTTATCTTTGCTTTTCCGCGGGTCGCGGCTATTCCCCAGTGCTCGATCTTAATGGATGCAAGGTCTTTCTGGAGTAAGTAATCGCACATGATGCGTGCGGGCACAAGCCCGCCCCTTGCTATGCCTATGATAAGGTCGGGTTTGTACCCTGACCTTTTTACTTTACGCGCAAGGTCCTTTGCCAGCAGGTGAGCCTCATCCCAGCTCACCATGTGACATTTAAATGATTCGGCGGGCTTATCCATCGTGATTAGATGGTCTATCGTAATAGATATTCTTTCCTGTGGAAAGTAGAAAACGGCAGAGTCCAACAAATAAAAAGGTCGGTTTACAGAAGTCCCGATCTCTGGAGCAACATCAAATCCTCAGTGTTCAGTTTTTCGCCGAGCTTGAACTGGTTGTAAACCTCTTCGGCTTCTTTCTTTGTCTTTTCCCTGATGGATTCTTCTTTGCTCTCTTTTGTCTTTCTCTTCAATCCGATTATCACTTTATTAAGCTCTCGGATTTCCTTCTGGGATTGTATGAATAACCTGTGCTGTTCATCGGCAGCTTCCTGGGCTTTCACAAATTCCTTGTGAGCCTCATCGGATTCTGCACGTATCTTATCCGCTTCCTTGAATATCACGATCATCTTGTCGTGGTGCTGCTGTGCGGCTTCAGCATACTCTTTGACACTGTTGTGGTATGTTGCAGCCTCGTCGCGTAAGGACTGGGCTTTCTCAAGAAGCGATTTTAATTCACTTGAGCCCTCAAGCTGCTGTTTTCT
>JAPMTX010000143.1 GCA_026552855.1 Candidatus Methanoperedens sp.
AAAAGAAGGGTGAGTGATAGGGATATCTTAAAATTGATTGAGCAAAAACATAAAGCTCGATATTCGGCTAAATTATCTCACCATAAAAGAGGGAGGTAATCTGACAATGTCAAGTTAATCCTAGTTTTTTAATTCTTAAAATCTGAGGTATATCGGGAAAGTTTCTTGGAGTGAGTGGTGCATCAGATGGGATTGGAAGAGGAATTGGATGGAATACATTACAGTAGCGGAAATAATCGAAATCCATAATGAGATTATCAAAAGATATGGCGGAACCCGAGGGATTCGTGATGAGGGAACGCTCCAATTATTGGCTTATAAGATAAACCGGGAAAAAGATATTTTCAGGCGGGCTGCCCTGGCATTGCATATGATAGCTGTGGGACACCCTTTTTTCGACGGGAATAAGAGAACTGCGTTTGCTATGGCAGAAAACGAGCTTGGCGAGGCTGGTCATTATTTTGATGCCGGGACTGAAGAAGTTATTGACCTGATGCGGGATATTGCTGAGTATAAATGCTCTCTAAAGGCTGTTGAAAAAAGGATTAAAGGATTAGCCAGGTCACATATTGGCTAACATTTTGAAGGCTTTATTGTGCCGGCGCATCGTTTCTTCCAGGATTTTCTTTCTCTTGGGAGTTAATCCTCTTTCCCCTTCTGCGGCTATTGGGGGCCGGGGTGATGCGGCGGGGGTTTCTTCAGTTTGTTTTTTTGAATATGATTCCATTGTAAGTTTAAATTTATCCTCATTCTATTTAAGATATGCTTATTACGTTTCTATAGCATATTTTAAAAGTACAAGCCAAATTGACTTCATAAAAGAAGAACTATGAATGAAAAAAATACAAATTCTGAACGCATTCTTATAGAGGGGACAACTGCACTAATAAAACGTCTAGGATATGCAAATACAGCGCGGTTTATTTCAATGCTGGGCGGTAAAGGTAATATGGTAGAAGAGATACGGAAAAAACGGGAAAGTGAAAGTATCGAAGATATTGTGAAAAGAATTAGAAGCAAGACAGGCTCTTAAGATATTTTTAGCACCCAATACCGTTACGGCAAATTCCCTTCCCCGCTCAATTCATGCTGCCGCTCGATATTCATCTGGATAAGTATCTCAAAAATCCTCTTCACCGATTCCCCGTCCAGCCCTCTCTCGGTCGCAGAGTTCGCCACCCTATTTAACACCACGATGTTCTGGTCCACATCATTGATAGGCTTGCCCTCGGCTTTTTTTGCCTCAAGCACGTCCTTTGCCAGCGCGGTCCTCTGCTCGATCAAGTTGAGCATCTGGGCATCGATCTTCTCTATCTTCGCTCTGACCTCTTTCAGCGGCATGTTTTTCCACCCGTATTATTCACTTTTGTCCTTATCACCTTTCCGCCCATCCTGCCCCATACGCGCTCAAGCCTGTCGAGCTGTTCAGGATTTCCAAGCGCAGTATATGCTGGTCCTGTGCCTGAGAGGCTCACGCCCTCGATACCAGCCTCAAGCGCTGCCATCATGGGCTCGGTGCTAAAGCCAAGCGCTGCACAGTACAGGAAGCCGTTCAGCGTCATGGCTTTCTCATAATTCCCGGAAAGCGCCTCGGTGTATGCCATCTCAACCCAGGGCGCGATGAGCCGCGAATGCGCAACATTGGTGCCCGAACTGAAGACCTTTTTATCAGGCGCAAGGATGAGCACCTCCGAGTCGCGCTCCACTCTTTTGATAAGCTCCTTTCTCTTATTATCCGTTATCACGAACCCACCGAGCATCGAGGCGCACGCATCGTCGAATGCGCCCGTTATCGTTACCTTTACCTCAAGCGCCGCCTGAACGCCGATTTTAACAGCTTCAAGAGTATCGAGCTTTTCCCCGAGCGCGTCCAGCGTAGCAAGAACGGCTGCATTTGCAGCCGCGCTTGAGCTTTTAAGCCCACTCGCTATCGGGATCTCGCTCTTCGTCGCCACGTTTGCGCCGCAATCACAGCCGAAGTGCTGGAGGGTAAACCTGACGCAGTGCTCGATAAGGGCGGTGTCTCCTCCCCCTTCGATATACCCCTTTATTTTTTCTGAATCGGTCAGCGTGACCTCAGCCTCTGTCCTCAGGTCAATGCCGAAGGCTACCCCTTTCCAGGTGGCGATTGCGTTGATTATCGTTCCTGCCCCGAGGGCGTAAGCGTATCCGGTTTGCTTCATATCATTTGCTTCGTATCATTTATTTGACTGTTCTATTTTGTCGTGTAGAGTCTTCAGTTCTTTTATAGCAAGTTCCCTTGTAAACTCGGCAGGGTTCTCCTGGCGGTCGTATTTGCTTAAAAGCCAGTTGATATAATCAAGTTCTTCAAGTGCAGATTCAAATTCAGGCATGTAACCTGCAAGCTCATTAAGCGGAATCACAGCCGCAGTCCCTTTTTCAGCCCTCTGGTCGATGCCGTTGACCACGATGATAAAATTATACCTCCTGAAACCAAACGCCCTGGCAATATTCCTGGAAATACCCTTTATCTGCTGCGCCCGTTTAGCCTCAAGATTCTTATATACCGACGGTGAGTCTTTGTATTCGATGAACAATATCGCTTCATTGTTCCAGAGAACCGCATCGAACTCAACTTTATTTGCCATATTCTTGAACGCCATTACGTTAAACAACACACCTCCGCACCACTGGAGGTTCAGGTTGGAGCGCAGCGACAGCTCGGATTTCTGAACATCAGGTCGCAGCTTCAGGGTGTACGGTTCAGCTTTCAGTTCCATCGTTGACACTTATCTTTTATTTATTAATGATCTCCATCCTTACGGTTGTAAAAACCGGTCCACGTGTATCTATCTTTCTCTTGTTGCCGGTTATATAGCGCTGTGCGATAGGGTCTATCCTGATATTTATCTCGGAGGGCACCTTGATTATCCTTACACGGGTCTCACAGCCTTCGCCTTTCCTGGCAGCTTCCTCTATGTCCCTTGCACAGCGAGCAGCAAACGCATCTATGTACCTTATGTCAGTGCTCGTCCCGTTATTAAAAGCATCGTCCCACCTGGATGTCCTCGGCAGCCCCAGGATATCGTTCCTGTAGGATATTACCTCATTCATCGCAGCAGGACCGCAGAGTTTGGTGTTCTCCTCAGGTTCTACTATCTTTACCCTGATGTTCCTGTCGAACAACTGCCCTTCCCATGCTGTGAATTCGCACGGGCTCTGGGTATTCCCGTATTCTTCGCAGGCTCTGATGATGGCTTTCTGTATCTCTCTTCCCGACTCTGTCGCCGGCACATCTTCAACGTATATCATGGAAGCGATATCGCTGTCAGATAATACCCAGTTTGTCTTGTACTGGAACTGCGGGTATGTGAGCGCGCGGACATCCGTAGAATCGTGAAGTATCATCGCCAGGCGCTCGACGCCCATGCCCAGATTCATCACAGGGTAGGGGATGTTGTATTGAGCGAGCGCGGATGGCGAATATATGCCGAACGTAGCAACCTCGACCCAGCCGTCCTTGTACTTCGTCTTTGAACCCACAAGTTTCGGATGGTAGGCAAATACCTCGGTCTGGGTATCTGGCACATAGTACTTGCTCCTCTTATCATCTGGCATGAATTTGAAATTTGAGAAGCCGAACTGGGAAAGGAGACCTGCAGCTACGGCTTTCCCGTCCTCGACGCTCGTGTTCTCGTCCATTATGACGCATGAGGCTGAGTAATAAGCCATAAGGCGCGTGGCATCCTCAGCCTGCTCGCGCCTGAAGCACCTGTCCACTGAAAAAAGCCGGAGGGGCGGTGAACGGTAATCGCACATCTCACCGAGGCTTATGAACCAGCCCGAAGTCATGTGGCTTCGAAGCGTATTCTGGGAACATACCGGGACAAGCGACTTAAATTCCGGGAATACCCGGTCTATCATCACAGCCACTTTCGAGTCCGAGACCTTCAGCTCAGCCGCTATCTCCGGCACCAGGTCATCCCCTTCTATCTCGCCTTTCTTGTAAGCATGAAGTATCTGTCGTATCTTTTCCACTCCCTCATCGCTTAAATCGCCCAGGATGCCCTTTATCCCTTCAATCCTCTCATCCGATATTCCCACATTGGGTCTCGGTAGCCCGCCGATGTAGAAGCAGCGGTCAAGCACAGCCAGAGCCTCGTATCCGAACTGCTTGTGGATATCCCTGTCCTCCACTATGATGGGGTTCATGAACTCCTCAAAACCCATGCGCATGTACGCTTCGCGCAGGCGCTGGATCGTGGCAAATACCGGGTGGGGTTTGCCATACTTTAATGCGAACCGCGGATACTTCTCATTAACCCCGGGATTGGAGACGTATTTTTTTCCATCGTTCCACGCAGCATCAAAATCTCTCTTTGTTGCCTCTTTGATTTCATCGGGATTGAATTTCATGGTTTTGCGTCTCTCCGATATCTGTGTAGCCTTATATTACTTCTGCAAAATGTGCCCCATTAATTCAACGGATCTGCGTTCATCGGCGACATGCCCGCCGCCATGCATAGACACGTATGCACCGCAGGGGCATACGTGGATGCGCCCTCCCGAGGCGCGACTCGGGGCGTTCATCAGCGGTTTAATTCCTATAATAATCATCCCACCGCCGATGTTTTTATAAACCCGCCTCTCATCATCATGTCTACAAGCACAAGCGCCACCATGGCTTCTGCCACTGGCACTATGCGCGGCGGGATCGAGGGGTCGTGGCGTCCGCGTATCTTTATTTTAGCTTCTTCCATTTTGCCCAGGTCAACGGTGCACTGCTCTTTTGAGATGGAAGGCGTGGGTTTAACCGCTATCCTGCATACAATCGGCTCGCCTGTACTTATGCCCCCAAGGATACCGCCAGCATTGTTGGTAAGCATCCCCGGCTTTCCTCCGCGAACTACTATCGGATCGTTCATCTGGCTTCCTCTCATAGCTGCAGAGCTAAATCCTGCACCTATCTCAACGCCTTTCACGGCGCCTATGCTCATCAATCCCCTTGCAAGCTCAGCGCTCAGTTTATCAAATACAGGCTCTCCCACGCCTGCGGGAACGCCGGGGCTTATTATCTCCACTACCCCGCCCACGCTGTCGCCTTCGCTCCGCGCAGCCTGTATCATGGAGTACATCTTGAGAGATGCATCAGTGTCTGCGCATCTCACCGGGTTTTTTTCCGTGTTCTCGCGTATATCTTCTATGTTTGCGGACTTTGCGCGAATACCTCCGAGCTCTATAACATGACCGAGGATTTCGATTCCATGGATCGCCAGAACCTTCTTTGCGACCGCGCCTGCTGCAACACGCCCTGCGGTCTCCCTTGCGGATGATCTTCCTCCTCCCCGCCAGTCACGGAAGCCGTATTTCAATTCATACGTCAAATCCGCATGCCCCGGACGCGGGGTGCTTCGGAGTTCCTCGTACTTGCTTGAGTCAACGTCCCTGTTACTTACCATTATCGAGATCGGCGCACCTGTTGTTTTTCCTGAGAATACACCTGACAGGATCTCAGCCATGTCTTCCTCTTTCCGCGGAGTGGTTATATCGCTCTGTCCGGGGCGGCGTCGGTCAAGCTCTTTCTGGATATCAGCTTCGCCAAGCGCAATTCCGGCAGGGCAGCCGTCAATTACAACGCCTACGGCGGGACCGTGGCTCTCGCCCCAGGTCGTTATTCTAAAGAGCGTGCCAAAGGTATTTCCAGACATGAACCTTAATTAAGTTTGATTGTTTATATAACTGCTTGGATTATTACAATTATGATCGAGATATACGTGGACGCTGAAAAATGTACAGGATGCGGGGAATGCATCAGGGTATGCCCCAAGGGTCCGAGGATATACCGCATCATAGAGAAAAACGGCAGGAAAGTGGCAGAGGTCGTTGACAGGAGCTTCTGCATAGGATGCACTACCTGCGTTGCGGCATGCAAGCCTGGGGCGATACGGCTTGTGCGGAACTGGTGAATCGTGACTATAATATGATATAGATGGCTATATATTGCTATAGCTATGTGGCGCATTATAGTGGTTTTTGGAAATAGATTTGATTATCAAGCCTCTATTGGATCCGGTACAGTACGGCAATCACTGCGCACCATACCCCCGTCTGTATGGATATTTCATCAACAGGTTTCGGGCGCTTTTTTCAAGGATACCTCCGGTTTTTTCTCTTAATATATAGATCTATCTGCGGTTCCTTTCTCTAAAAATCCAGATCATGACATATTACTGCATGCATAGCATTTTGCCTAGATACATATATTATATAATATATGTCAATTCAATTAATGCATATTCTTATAGTTTAAAAACTATAACCGATATGATTGTTAAATACCGCAAAGTTCGCAAAGAACGCAAAGCATAGCAGCAAAGTCCTTTCAAACTTTGCGCTCTTTGAGTTCTGATGTGGAAAAATCTGGATACAAACAACGAACTCGTACGAACTGATACGAACTCAATCATCCAGAGTTCGTACGAGTTCGTATTAGTTCGTTGTTAATGTACATTCTGTTGCACTTTTTCATTGTCATCTATGAACACCGTTCATAGCCGACTTTGCAGTGTTTAGTCTTATCAACCTACTGCAATAGGTACGTTAACCCGATTGTTTCACCTGACGACCGCATCCCTCATGTTCGCCCCGAAGACCTGTGCAATCCCGCAGGCAGCCCATGCGTTCAGCACCCATGCGAAGCTTATGAATACGGGCATCCCTTCACCGAACGCATAGCTCCACAAACCGCTCACAGCTCCGAGCAGTTCCATCGAGCCCCCCAGCACGACAGCGACAATGACGAAGGCGAAGTTCCATTCAAGACCCTGCCTGTTATTATAGAACATGCCAAGGACGGCGAACGCAACGTACATCGCAACGACCTGTGGAGTGGCAAGCGCAGAGTAGCCTTCGAACACCATAAAGATCGCAAAAGCGAGCAGGACCAGGACAGCCGGGAAAATCCTTAATCTCTTACCCTTCAGGTTCACGAACGCGAACACATGCTGCAGGTATGATGTGATCCCCAGTATCGCAATAATAAAGAGCGGGGTTGAGAAAAGAGCAAAGAGTGGAGGCGCACCGCCGTCGATGTAGCGCCACATGCCTGCCAGCACTGCATAGCGCTCCACGATAAACGATACTAAAATTGAGGCTAAAAATATTGAAACAAGATGCCTGGTCTTCATCCTTCTCGCGAACAGGGCTCCGAGAACGATAGCAGCCAGGAAGCCGAGTGAGAACTCAAGCGATGAGCTTGAGATAAACCCTTCTGAAATGAAGCCAAAAAGCGATAGAACCGCGAGAACGATCACCACCATGAGGTTTATTCTCTTTCTCTTTTTGCTCTGGGGCGTATCGGGCTTCCTGTCCATCGTCCATTTGATGACATCGTTGAGTATGGACAAAAATCCCGGAGTGAAATATTTAATTAGTGGCAGCCTTGATGCATCGAAAAGGAACACGTCTGAGCCCATATTGAAGAAGGTATTCCAGCCCGGGATCTGAAGCAGCATATGCGTGCTCTTTACGTAGAGCTTTGCTACCTCCGGGTCGGGAAGGGTCCATTTGCCGTCCGAGATATGAGGAGGAATGGATGAGATATCGAATTTCACGGATGCGTCCCCAAGACCCCTCTCATGCGCGAGCCTGAGATGGTCGATTTCTTTTACCGGGTCGCTGTAGCCCATGAGCTGCGAGGCTATCGCATCTGCTGCCACCACGCTGTTGGATGCAATTATGGTCCGGAAATCAACCGGCTCGCAGGAGAGGGGACCGACCGTCTCTCCTCCTATGGTCCCGTCAATGATCGTGAGATTGGGCGTGAACGCATAATTCACCCAGTATATCACCTCGTCTATGCCGAGCTTGTGGTACTTTGCCTTATCTATCTCAGGGAACGTACCGTACATGTTCTTCATCCCCAGCGTCACGCTCGTCATGAGATGCGTCTTCATTGCAGGTACGGAGATGATCACGTCAGCGTTCACTATCTCTTTCGAAACGCGCTCCCTGTGCAGCAGGCTCTCCTCACCGAAATCGAAATTGACTATCCTTGTATCAGAGAGGTTTACAAGCTTCACTCCCTTCTGCGCAGCCCATTCTATCCATCCCTCGTCCTTTGCATTGCTCCAGAACTTCGTCCACACCATGTCAGCGTCGCAGAGGAAGGGTTCGCCTCCAGCCTCGCGCACCATGTCCACTACGTAGCCTGCGACTTCCCTGGTCGTATAAGTCCCTGCCAGCTCAGGCACGCCGCCGCAGATATTCACTTTGATCATGACCTTATCGCCCGGCTTTACGAAGCTCTTCATCCCGCTAAGAGCCTCGACCGCCGCTCTCACAGCCTGTTCGGGGTCGCTTATACCGCGCCCTGTATCAGGATAACGGACAACCGAATATTTCAATTCAGGGTTAGTCCTGCGGCTCTTCACATCTTTGTAGGAATACATCTCTTTTGAGAATCTCCTGCGCTTTGAGAACATGAGCGCAGAGGCATAGCCGAAATATATCCACAGGGGATATAGCGCAAAGAGGAAGAGCACAACGAGCAGGGGAACGTCTTTTTTGTAAATGCCTGTAATGTCCGAGTGGAACATGAACTCAGAGCCGCTCATGCCATTGCAGAGCACGGGGAAAACGCAGCGGAACGTATCCGTATACAGCAGCAGGCTGAAGAATATGAAAGCAAATACGATCAGCAATCCTATGATTATCTTGGCAAGCCTCTCTATCCTCAGTCTGTTGCCTGCAAGATAGAGCGCAACACCTAAAACGAACAGCGCCGGCGGGTCTAACAGGAAACTCATACCATCACCTCGGCGTAAAATGCCAGTTCACTATTTAAAAGTTCCCATGCCCTTACTTCCCAACCTGCCCGTGCGATACCACCACCAGGATTCAGGTAACCTGCTGGTTAAATGATATCATAACGTAGTTATACCTGACTATTACGAATGTATTACAGAAGTGGCATCAAAGTATTAACATAATACTATTAGTATTACGCGTAATACTTTTAAATCATTAATTATAATAGACGGGTATAATCCTGTCGGATACGATAGAAGGGAGATTTATGAAAGTCCGGAGAACCGTTTCTGTAGACAAACGCGACCTTGAGACGCTGAAGCCATTGCTGGATTCCAGCGGCAATAACCTGAGCCTGGCTCTGAGGAAATTAATAGATGAGTACAGGCAGAAGGCGGCAGCCAGCAGGATAAGCGGCGACCAGCAGAGAATAATCATACTGAGGAACCAGATCATCGAGTCAAGGATCGCCGCGCTCATACCAGTTCCTCTTATCAAATGGCTGCTTAAAAAGTACCAGGGCGTTCCTCCGCTGGGTACTTTCAGGGTGATTATGGAAAAGTATACGAAACTGCTCGGGATGAACAGCCTCACCTTCAATGATTACGTCAAGATGATCAATGCCCATCAGGATGTGTTTGGATACCAGATACAACAGCATATAGAGGTCAGCCCTGACCTCAGGAACATAAAGATATCTTTCGAGGGAGAGGATGCGGATCACTTAAAAGGCACGGTCATCAACTATTCAAGCATGCTTGCACACAATCCTATCAAGCTGAAGACCAAGAGGTGCGTGGAATCTCCCAATCTCATCATAATTGAATACGAGCAGTGCGACAGCGAGGAAGAAGCCTACAAATCCGTCGTGGAACATTTCGGATATAACCAGTTGACCTTTGACGAGGTCCAGAACAATATCCATTTCTGGAGGAACGCTGTCAATGTCCTGAGAGCAGACCATTATGAGGATATAATCGTAAGCAGGGATATCTTCCAGAAGCTCCTGAAATCCCGGGAGTTCTCGGAGCAGCTAAGCAATACTATATCCATAGTATACAACATATCAGTCGAGGACGCCGATTATAAGAGCATTACCGGATTCATAGGAGAGATCTGCAAGACGAACGGGTTGATCTACAGGATGGAGAATAACGATAGCGAAGTAAGGATACACCATACGTTCGACGATAAGGATATCATCCATACGGTCAATGAGACTATCATTAAAACGTTTGCAATGGCAGATCAGCATTTTGTGCTCAAGAAAGGGGATAAGATGACGATACTGAGCAGAAAGTGAATCAATTTAATATAGTTAAAAGCCTTTTAATCTATTCGAATATGCATAAAGTCGGAATCGCAGATACCACGTTCTCACGCATCAACATGGGGAAAATAGCAATCGACGAGCTAAAGAAAGGCGCATCCGTACTGGTAGAGCGCTACACAGTGCCGGGAGTAAAAGACCTCCCTGTAGCCTGCAAGAAACTGATAGAAGAGAAAGGATGCGATATCGTCATGGCTCTTGGCATGCCTGGCTCGCAGGAGATAGACAAGATATGCGCGCACGAAGCCTCCCAGGGCATAATCCAGGCGCAGCTGATGACAAACAGGCATATCATCGAGATCTTTGTGCACGAGGATGAGGCAAAAGACGAAAAGGAGCTTGCGTGGCTCATGGAAAGGCGCACGCGCGAACATGCGCAGAACGTGATAAAACTGCTCTTCCACCAGGAGCTATTACAGCGCGAGGCTGGCACAGGGCAGAGACAGGGCTTTTCCGATGCAGGACCGATAAAGCAGTAACGGGGGAGTATGACAGAACCGATCACTTTAAAAGACTATATTGAGTACAGCAGTGGAGCAGTGGTGAGCAAGACCTTGAAGGAGAACAGGGCTGGTACGATAACCCTGTTCGCTTTCGACGCAGGGCAGGGATTGAGCGAGCATTCCGCACCTTTCGATGCAGTCGTCCAGGTCATCGACGGGGAGGGGCAGTTCATTATCGGAGGAGAGGAGCATAATGTTAAAGCCGGGCAGTTGATCATAATGCCCGCGAACGTGCCTCATGCAGTCAGGGCAAAGCAAAGATTCAAGATGCTGCTCACCATGCTGCGGGCATAAACGTACATTAACAAAGCATTAACAAAAGGCTTAAATCAGAGTATGACTGTTTAGAGTCGTTCGTATCTGGGATGTGCCGCCATAACTCAGTTGGTAGAGTGCCTGGCTGTTAACCAGGATGTCACAGGTTCGAGCCCTGTTGGCGGCGTCCGGACAAGCTTAATTTTTGGGCCCGTAGCTTAGTCCGGTTAGAGCGCCCGGCTCATAACCGGGCGGTCACCGGTTCAAATCCGGTCGGGCCCATGACTCTATATTTAATTCATGCTGTAATTTTAGCGGTTTTTGGCTGAGGATCAAGCGGTAGACCACCATATTATATTTCTGAATAAGAGTACTATTGGTAACCGTCTTTTGACGGTTAAAGAAAACCAATCGAATTTTTACGATTGAATTACGGGGACAGCACAATATAAATTCTATATAATCCCTCTCAGTAGAATTTCTTCATAACCTCCCACTTCCACTTCCCAACCTGCCAGAGCAAACATACGGCAGGCTTGTTTATATATTTATGTATGGATAATAACCATGTTAATGAGCATTAGCCCAAAATATTATTTTAAATCAGGAAAGATATAAATTAGATGTGGGCAGGTTGGGGAGTGGGGGTTAGTGTATTAAAAAAGTTATTTGCCTGCCCACAAATCTGCAATACAATCTCATCCTATATAAAAGTAGCGAGGGGGAAAATCCCCCCTGATGATTCCCCGATTCCCCAACCTGCCCGCTTATCTATAATTAGCGAAGCACGTCTATTTTTGGACAGGTATATGTTATCACTAATGGTATTTAAAAGTATCCCAGTCTCTTCGGGCAGAGGCTTTACAAAATCAGAAAGTGAGCGCGAATACTGTTACGTGTTTTACAGTTTTAATGCCTGTTACACCCTTTGGGCAAACCCATGAATTTGATCCATCCTGGTTCCATATTTCACCGCATTTTTCACACATTAGAATTACATGATTTTGTAATTCCAGTACCCTAACTCCAAGCTTAGCTAACTGGTTTTCTGAGTCCATCCTTATCAGCCTCCTCCTCCTTTAATCTACTTTTCCTTATATTTATATCTGGCGATACTGCTCAGACAGTTCAATATTTCAGTCAGGTTGCCACCCAGGTCGCGCACATAGAAAGACTCAATAGGTCCTATGGCTCCTTGTCTGCCCACTGGTCCGTCCACAATCTCAATGCCGGCTGATTTAATGTGACCTGTTACGTATCCAGAGGAACCGATGTAATAAATTATCAAGAGAATTGTCTATAGAAGCTTCTTATCGAAAGATTAAAATAATAACAATGCGGAATATACCGTGGGAGAATTTATGAAAACCCTTAATATCAAACAACTTGACGAAAAAGACGAAGAAATCGCAGATGCACTTATTTCTTTGGGGATGAGCAGGAATATTGCTACAACACTGGCTTACCTTCAGAATATGAATTCAGCCACCTCTGTAGACCTTGAGAGAGGAGCCAGAATGCGCCAGCCGGAAGTAAGCATTGCTATGAAGGAGTTAAAGCAACATGGCTGGATAAACGAGAGGGAAGAGAAGAAGACAGGCAAAGGAAGACCTTATAAGATTTACTCTCTTAAAGTGGGTTTTAGTGATATAATCAGCCAGCTTGAGTCACAAAAGAAAAAGGCTGTTGATGAGGATCAGTACAGGATAGAGCGGCTGAAAGAATTAGGGCGATAAGCGGTTAATTACTCGCGATCTTACAGTCCCTTTCTATCGCACAGTCCTTAACTATTATTAATTTTAATTATTATTTATTTGCAAATATCTTTAAATAGACAGAACACTCTCTATGCTCTGGAGGAGAGATAAAAATGGACATATTTGAAGTATTGACCGCTATCTCAAAGAGAAAGAAAGCATTCATGCATAGCGGTATAAACGAACATGAAGCCCTGATTAAAGCTGAACTTGATGTATCTAAAGAATATCACATATCGCTTTTTGACATCAAGAGGTTAGTTAGAGCATAGATCAACCGAAGCCTGAAAACGGGCTTCATACTCTTTTTCCAGATCTCCAGTATCGATATTTTTCTTCCCGCTCTTCCATATCCATACTGAAAGAAGCTCCTTGATTATCACCCACCCACGGCACATTTCTTTAGCCCCATGGAAAAAGCCGTCAATATCATCTGTTCCAGCGGTAGATCAAGAGGTATATTCGATAGTACGATATCGAAATTTGTTCTCTTATTTCTGTCGCATAGAACAGCGTTTCCATTGGCAAGAATCAGGATTTTAATCCACCTCCTGACATTTGCATCAAAGAGATTGAATTTAAATTTCATAATGTCCAGGTCCTCGAACTCAATGTGAAGGATTATCCATGCTTCACGTTCGTTCAAATCCCCATTGATGGCAGACCACTTGCTCTTCATTGTGATATCGATATATTTATCTTTGTTTTTGAGTCTTTCTTTAAGAAGTATTACAGGAATTGTTATTTCCTGGTTGCTCATGTAGGTGTATCTTGAGAAGACATACTCCGCATCCATACAGTCTTTTAATTCCTTTTCCAGGATCCTTTTCCCTTCTTCCTGGCTCACGGTATTAAACCTGGTACTCATCAATAATCACCGTTATTTATCACAGGGCTGGAGGCTGGTATAGAGTTTGAAAGTCACTTCGTCACCAACCTATCACTTTATAAATAAAATCCTAAAGCATATATATTTATGCATTTAAATAATAATAGTTATAGTTATCATTATGACGAAGTTGCGTACAGCCTGTCCGAATACATACAGCCTGTCCGAATATCTCCATATGTAGGTGGACTTCCCCTTTTGATTACTGACATAAAAAGAGTAGGGAGAGGGTGGGAGGGGGAAGTCCACAGTTACTTCTTAAAAACCATGTATATAAATAGAGTTGTGAGTCGCGTGCCAATCATACTTAATACTGTGCCAAACTGATAGAATGCAGGTAAAAACGTATGAAAATTGTACATATCCAATCAGTGCTTCCAGAAGAAGATGTAATTGCATTGAAGAAAAAGACCGGTGAATCCTCCATCAAAGAGGCAATTTCAAAGGCTGTATACCATTATTTGAAGTGCAACTGAGAGGTGTAAGATACAGTAAATACAGCTCTGTTTTTACCTGTAATCCTTCTTTCAGGTTGAATATACCACAGATTGCCCTTTTGATACTATATAGGTTTATATTAAGACCCCTTTATTTCAATTGGAATTGTATATATAGATTATATACATTTGGATAATGCACATCATTAAGCTTTTTTATTTATTTCTCGCCTCAAACTTCTCTTTTCTTAGCTTGATAATTTCATATTCTCCTCTATATGGATATCAATAATTGAGAATATACCAGTGCAATAACCCTATCAGCGATGGAAACATTTAATTCCAAAGAACAGCAAACGCCATGGAAAGGTAAATATGAGTAACTCAATGAAAGAACACTGGGATGAAATTTATGCGGCATTAGACGTAGATGAACTGACCTGGTACGAAGAAGTACCTGAGCCGTCTATAAGATTACTATCTGAATGCCGTATAAATAAAGATGAATCTGTATTAGACGTGGGAGCTGGCGCATCAACATTTGTTGATCATCTTATTAATCAAGGGTTTAGTAATATCATTGCTACCGACATAAGTGAAATTGCTTTGAACAAGCTAAAGGAGAGATTAGGTAAAGAGAAAGCCTCCTCAGTAAGATGGATAGTAGATGATATTACCCAGCCGATCCATATCCAAAATTTAAGAGATACTGCTGTGTGGCATGATCGGGCGGTATTGCATTTTTTATTAGAAGAGAAACAGCAGCAAATGTATTTATCTACACTAAAGAAAGTAGTTAAAAAAGGTGGTTATGTTATTATTGCTGCCTTTTCGCTAAAGGGTGCAAAAAAATGTAGTGGTTTAACTGTCAAAAATTATGACCAAAACATGCTGGCAAAATTCTTAGGAGAGGATTTTAGTCTCCTTGATTATTTTGATTACACTCATCACATGCCTTCGGGCCAGCCAATGCCGTATATATATGCGTTGTTCCAAAGAGATCAGTAAAAAGGCTAAGTGCCATAAAAGGAAAATGACATGTATCGCAATCTGTGGATTTGTTCCACCAGATAAAATTCACTACTTTATTTTCTATGCAAAGATTTAGTATTTATAATGTATGAATTTACATAAAAGCTTAGATATGTAAATATATATACGATTTAAAAGCGTATTTTAGTATTATGGGCAAACTATCAGTCACTATAGATGATAAACTTGAAAAAGAGCTTAGAGTAGTTATTGCGCAAAAAGGCAGAAAGCACGGAGATCTGAAAGTCACTATCGAGGACAATATAAAATT
Organism: Candidatus Methanoperedens sp.; assembly: GCA_026552855.1. Classification (GTDB taxonomy): domain Archaea; phylum Halobacteriota; class Methanosarcinia; order Methanosarcinales; family Methanoperedenaceae; genus Methanoperedens. The sequence goes on from JAPMTX010000143.1 coordinate 15,244, forward strand.
GTGGCTTAAACAAGAAAAGAAGGCAGCTGCGCAGGGGGGGGTAAGATGCCGAACGAACGGTTAGAGATCAAACAGAAAATAAAGCAAAGTGCCATTAGAGGCCTCACGGATCATATCAATGAGCTACGGAATGAGTTGGACTCTTGTGAGCAGAAACTTGAGCGAAGGAAAAAAGAACTTGCAGAATTGGAGCCGGTATCAGAGTGAGAGCTATAGTCTGCCCTATTTTCACTCTGCAAGCCGGCGCGTGGGAAACTGAAATGATACGAATAACGGAATATCTGCAATGAGTTACAATTCTAATTACAAAAATCCGGATATTAAACATAGATTCTCGATTATACTTATTTATTCCCCACAAACCACTCTTTGAAACTGCTTTATTTTATCTCATCAATTGTTGCTGTTTTTACCACCAGATCTTTATCCGGCTTCTCCTTCCGCAACCTTAATATGTATCTTGCTAGAAGTTAAATCGTTTTGGCTCAGAGTTAAACAATCAATCCACCATGCCTGTTCACTGTAAGCGAGATCTTACTGATAATTAGTCAAAATCAATATATAAGGTAAATCCATGTGGGAAGGAAAGCAAACGTTATGAGAAGCTTAAAGTTAGTACTCCTGATATTAGTAATATTTTCTATATTGATTTCAGGGTGCTTACAGGAAAACTACGGCGCACAGAAGAATTACAGTGTACAGGAAAACCATAGCTCGCAGAGAACATATAAAACCCTCTCTGAATCTCAAATAGATCAGTTCCTTGCCGGAAAAAACGTGACACCCTTAGCAATTCGAACTATTGAAAATTCTACCGTAGTTTTGTATGAGACTAAATTAGAAATGGGAATTTATCGCTTATCGATTGATGAAAACGATAAAATGTCTCTGACTCAAATCTCATGGCAAAATAATTCTGCTTTTACTCCAGTTTCAATCGGCGGTACAGCAACCGGAATTCCGTTTGTAACAGTTATTATCAACGACGAGCAGATATTAAAAAAAGCTTATAAGGCTATCGTGGTATTTGTAAACAAAGATGAAGTAACCGAACTGGTTAACAATAATAAAGGAATCATTATTCCTGATGAGAATATACGGAATGCAAATGTGGGATGGTCTTCAGTTACCATACTTGATGAAGATGATAAAGTGATATTTAAAAAAGCTTAGGCTATAGATTCACCCCAAACCATTCCTTGAAACATCTCTGCTTTAGCTCGTCAATTGTGGCTATTTTAGAGCCTTTCCAAAAAGTCGATTAGTGGCATGTTTAAAGAACCACAAATAATTTAATTTTTTAAAAAATTAAATTAAAAATTAAAAAAGACAGAGCTTTTGAGGAACTATGGTATGTTTGGCGGGCTCGATGGCAAGGTGTATTTTATGTACGGGAATCCGGTGGCAATATGACAGCTATTGCACCCATCTATAGTGTTATTGTACGCGGTCTGGAATGCGTTAAAGTCTTTTGCATTAATGGTATTATTCAGTGTGCCAAGGAAAGACGATTCGAAGGCTTTAAGCATCGGTGCTCTAGCAGGTCTCGTAGTTTCTCCGACTTCCTGTATCTCTATTGCTTCTTTCAACTGGTACCCTGCGAGGTCCCAATTATTGCTCTTGGCTGCATAGTACATAGACCAGAACCTGTTGGCGTATTCCATCATCACAGTACCGAGTCCGGGTTGGATTTCAGCGAGCTGTGCCAATGTTATGTTACCATGTGAAGTATTTATTTTAAATTCTGCAGGATTAATCGTCGGGGCTGGTGATGGTGGTAATTGTGTTGGTACGTTTATTTTTATGTCTTGATTTTTTTGTCGCACTTCTATTTGTGATATTGCAGTATTCACTGTCAATAAGGCGATTATACCCAATACAAGCAGCAATCCGCCGGTGTACAGTATTTTCTTTTGTCCTTTCAATTTCTCACTCCCTCTAATTTTTGAAGAATAAAACCATTCTTCAATTGGGGTTTGATATTGGTTATATTTAGAGTTTAGCTTGGATGGGTTTCTTGGGGGTGGCACCATAAAAACACGATATCCGTTTAACCTGTTTCGAGCGTAATCGAAATAAATCTGACCAAGTGGAAATATAATATTTGTACAATAGAATCTATCCCTAAAATCATAAGCTCGAATGGACATGTCTATTTTTACCATTAAATCCTTGTCAGGCTTTTCCTTTCCTAGCCTGAATGTAAATCTTACTGCTTTTCGCGTGCCGCTATTGCTGCTTAGAACGCTGATGCCTCTCATGCTCAATGGCATCTATACAGACCGCAGCAGCCAGGATAAGATACCTGTCAGCTTTCCCAATAATATCTATTCCATATGAATCTCTTATGGAGAGCCATTTCTTGCTAATATGCGCCAGAGCATTACCTGCACTGTCTGTTATCTGATATTCATATGCCAGAAAATCGCCTTTGGCACGCATTATTTCCTGCCCTTCAGGGTTCTCGAACCAGTACTGGCTGCCGAGAAATGTAAGTAGTTTTTTCTTGAGTGTAGCGATCAAATTTCCATTCGTGTCGAGAATGCTGTATGTCGGTCTTAGCGCCAGTACCTTTCCTTCGATCCTCCCTGCCTCTACGCCGCTATGGTCGTAAAATGTATACTTTGGACCTATACTCAAAAGTTTCTTTTCAATCTTGCCCAGTTCATTGCCTTCCGGGTCACGAATTATATATGTGTCCCTTATAGACAACAGTTTCTGGTCCATTATATATTTCGAGTAATCAAACAACCCCATGTTCCTTCCTTTAGAGGTAGTATTTAACCGATATTACATATGTGCATGATAATCTCTCGTTGAATTGCTCTCTTATGCTCCTGTTTTATCAAAAACGCTATCGATCCCGTAATGAACTATAGGAAGAATAATGTATAAGCTAGAAATTAGCTATCGAAAGATTAAAATAATAACAATGCATATTTCGCTTGGGGGTCATTATGAAGACCATCACTATCAAACAATTCAACGAAAAGAATGAAGAAATCGCAGACAAACTCATCTCTCTGGGAATGAGCAGACCTATTGCCAGAGTCCTGAGCTATCTCAAACATGTGGATAAAGCCACAACTGTAGAGCTTGAGAGAGGCTCAGGATTACGCCAGCCTGAAGTCAGCATTGCCATGAGAGAGTTAAAGGGACATGACTGGATAGCTGAGAGAGAAGATAAGAAGCCAGGTAAAGGCAGACCGTATAAGATATACTCGCTCAAAGTCGGATTTATTGATATAGTAACTCATCTTGAAAAACAGAAGCAAAAAGCTGTTGATGAGACGCTACTTAAGATTAATCGGCTGAGAGAGCTGGAAAATATCTCACCTGTCGGATTATAATAATATTCAGGATTTTTCCTGATGTTTTTCTGATAGCGGTTTAGCAGGCAATATAAGGCGCACGACGCGCTCATAGTAGATATAATCCCATGCCCAGTTGGTCAAAACCAGGAGCCTGTTCCGGAAACCAATAAGCCTGAACAGGTGTATGCCCAGCCAGATAATCCAGGCAGGGAATCCCGTGAAACCAAAGCGGTTATATAGATAGGCTACCGCTGCCCTTCGCCCGATAACCGCCATAATGCCCTGGTCGTTGTAATGGAACGGTACCTGAGGTTTACCGGATATCTGGCGGACAATGTTCTCTCCTGCTGCTACCCCCTGCTGGATCGCAACAGGTGCAACCATTGGTAATGGATGCCCGCCTTCCTCCAGATACGCAAGGTCTCCTGCTGCATACACATTGGGATGGTCAGGGATTTGAAGTGTATTCAGAACAGTCACTTTCCCGTTCGGATTTACAGGCAGTCCCCAACTATTCAGTGCAGGCTCACCTCTTACTCCCGCGGTCCATACAGTTGTATAAGTCCGGATCACAGAGCCGTCAGTAAGTTTTACTTCGTCGGGTCCGACTTCGCTGACCTTTGAATTAAAGCGAACTTCCACCTTTATCCTGTTAAGCCTCTCACGGGCATAATTACCAAGACGGTCAGGCAGGTTTGGAAGCAGTTTTCCCGCTGCTTCCAGGAGTATTACCCTGACTTTTCCGAAATCCAGGCTCCTGTAATCCCTTTTCATGTGACCATAAATCAATTCAGCAAGCGTACCTGCAAACTCCACCCCGGTTGACCCGCCCCCTACGATAACAAAGGTCAGCAGGCTTTTTTGGAAATCCTCATCCGTCTCATATGATGCTCTTTCAAAACAGGTCAGGATCTGATTGCGAATATCTACTGCCTGCTCAAGAGTTTTAAGAGGGTAAACGTGTTCACTGGCTCCTTTAATGTTGAAAAAGTGAGTTAAGCTCCCAATGGCAACGATCAGGAAATCGTAAGGGACGGCACGAGCATCTGTTTCTACAATCTGTGCTTTCAGGTCGATTTTAGTTGCTCTTCCAAGTAAAAAATGAACGTTTGGGAATTTACGAACAATACTTCTAACAGGATAGGCTATGTCCTCAGGTTCCAGCTCCGCTGATGCAACCTGGTACAGCAGGGGAAAGAAGGTATGGTAGTTGTTCTGGTCTATAAGGCATATGTCTACAGGGTAGCGGACAAGGGTTTTTATTGCCCACAGTCCTCCAAAACCTGCGCCCAGGATCACTACTCTATAGCGCTCATTTTCTCTCCGGTGACCACGTATTTTATCCATTTATTAACTCTCGTTCTCTACTCCTTACTCAAAGCATTAATATATAATTAATCTATAATTTTTCAGATCTTTTAACTTGATTGTGGCTGTCCAGTCATACTTTGCATCGTATTATACGCCGCGGTTGTCACATGTATCAGCCCCGGTAGCGATACGCTCCAAAAAAAATAAAGAGGTGCTAAGAACAGCCTCTTATAAAGCTGCTTTAAGCCCTCGACTCATATGTCCGGCAATCGGCATGGGCTTTGTGGGTACCCACGTCAATGTTGCCAGCCTTGCATTCTAACTGTTCGTTGAACTTGCAATCCGATGCAACGCATGCCCCTATTTTTCCTGTAGTTTCCTCAAATCCGCCCTGATCCTCTGCCCTGTAGTAAAAGGTATCACACTCTGCGTGCGGACCAACACTTATGGCAAAGGTATGGCACTGGTTTCTCATGTTGTATGAACAGGAAGTCATATCGCAGCTGTCTATATTGGATATCTCCATTTTTATCACCTCCCCCATATTAGAGTGGGTATCTTTAGTACTTATTTTTTCCGATTATACAGGGCTTAGCAAAACAGCCAGGGTAAAAAATATCAGGTTGTAGAAATGCAGACAGATCTTCAGGGGATTTCTAATGAATGCGGTGCAACTTCCTTTCATTTCCTCTATCGGAAGAAAGAATAAAAGTAGTTAGAGAGTAATATATCAAAAATATGGAATGGTTCATAATAGGCATTGCGGCTGCCCTTCTCACCACCTTCGGGTTCGTGCCGCAGATAATAAAGATGCACAGGACGAAATCCTCAAGGGATGTGAGCCTTGCCACGCTGGTTCAGTTCAGCGCGGGCGTTTTCCTGTGGGCTCTGTATGGTATCCATCTCGGTGACCCCATCCTCATTGCAGCCAATGTTATCAGTTTTATAACCCTTGCCGCAGCAATAGTTTTGTACTATTATCTGAAATAGATTAGTATGATGATATCGGGTATAGAGAAATTCTACTGCAAATCCAGGCTGCATGCGTACCTCTGGAAGTTACTGGCGAACAGGATATTCCCTGATTTTCTGCCGTATTTCCCCCCTTCGCCTTTCGTACTTGAGATAGGGACAGGTCAGGGTCTCGGGGCTATTTTCCTGGCTGAGAGACTTGAAGGTTCAAGGTTCGTAGCTATCGATAACGAGCATGATATGGTCGAGGCGGCAATCAGGAACGTCGGGAAAAAAGGTCTTCAGGACAGGATAAAAGTGGGATGGGGAGATGCCCTTTCTCTGAATTTCCCGGATAACAGCTTCGATGCTGCAGTCTCAATAACTGTGCTGCATCACGTACCGAACTATGAAAAGGCGATAGCCGAGGCAGCACGCGTATTGAAGCGGGGAGGGATATTTTTCATCGTGGATTTTGATTTCAAGGCAAGCATCTTTCCGCGGCTGGAGATACTGATTGGACGCCCTGCAAGTATATTTACCTGGAGCGGTATGTCGGATGCTCTGGAAAAAGCCGGGTTTGAGACGCTTAAAGTCAAATCCTATGGTATGGGTATGTTCGGTTCGGTATCTATGAAACGGTGAAATGAATGATATATCACGCTATATGCTGTATTATGTTGATCCTTTCCCGTATCTGCTCAATAATCGTGCCGATATTTCACGCAGGGATTCATAGTTCCCTGCATCCTTCAGATAGCCTGCTTCTTTGAGCTTACCGATCCTGGTACCAAGTTCGCGCTCGGAGATACCAAGGCTTAAAGCAGCTATCTCTATTGTATCGCTGTTCGAAAGTGCGGTGAGCACTTTAATATCCTCCTCAGATGGCGGCTCTTCTGGAATCGGTCTCATACCGAATTCATCAAGCACGTCCCGCATTGCTTTTCTTACAATGATTTCAAGCTCCTCCGGCTCAAGGAGCATGTAAAACTCGCTCATCTCTATCACATCTACTCCCAGTTCTCCTGCAACTACCCTGGCAGCCTCATTGGCAAAGCCCTTGCATACCAGCATGGGCACATGACCGAGAAGTTTTGCATTGGCATATACCTGCCGTACTGAGCCTACGTCCGCCTTACCAGCCTTTACCTCGACAGCATATGTCCTGTTATCATCCTGGACTATGAGGTCTATCTCGCCGATTTCAACGCCCTGCACAGTTATTTTCGGGTTGGTTTCCAGTATTTTGAACCCCTTTTCCTCAAGTATTCCGCTTGCTATCCTTTCTGCGCTCATACCTTTGCGCTGCATCATATCCCTCCTGTAATTTAGCTACTTATTTAGTAGCGTTTGACCATATGAGTAATAGTATGAGAAAGATTGTACCGGAAGTAATAGAACGTTACTGTACTGAGAATACGACCCCCGAATCGCCGCTCCTTCGCGAACTTGTAGCTGAGACCTATGCGCGGACGGCATTCCCTGAGATGCAGGTAGGACACCTTGAAGGCGCACTCCTGAGGATGCTTGTCCGGCTTATCCGGGCAAAGCGGGTTCTTGAGCTCGGAACGTTCACAGGGTACAGTTCTCTCGTTATGGCTGAGGGATTACCCGAAGACGGTAAATTGATCACATGCGATATAGACCCGCAGGTCACTGAGATAGCGAAAAAATACTGGAGCCGCAGCCCTCATGGAAAGAAGATCGAATTGAGGCTGGGTTATGCCCTTGAAACGCTCAAAACCATCGAGGGTCCCTTCGACCTGGTGTTCATCGATGCGGATAAGGAGAACTATGTTAATTACTGGGAATCTTGCATGCCAAAAACACGCTCAGGGGGTCTGTTGGTCGTCGATAATGTGCTCTGGAGCGGCGATGTCCTTGATCCAAAAGACAGAACAGACAGAGCGATCGCTGAATTTAACAGGCATGTGCGTAATGATAAGCGCGTTGAGATCGTCATGCTCCCTGTTAGAGATGGGATAACTCTTGCGTGGAAATTTTGAGCACAGCAGGGAGCGGTAAACGCTGTTGGTTCTGGAGAAATATATTTTTTAAATCCTAAAATAACTTATTTGTATTGCTAAATATACTATTTAAAAAATCCAAAAGCTATATCGTTCAGGAATAACCAGTTTTAATTGGGATAATTGCAGCGTGATTAAAGAGGCTGGTCTTGCTGCAATAATTTCTTATGGGGGTAAGTATGAGAATAGTTAGAAGGATTAATAGGATAATTGAATTCCTGGCAGTAATATCTGCAATATTGCTGGTATTCGGCACTGTATTGGGGTTTGCTCAAAATGTTACTCCCACCCAGCCTGCAGGTACGCCAGCAGCAACGGCAACAGAAACTCCGGCGGTAATTGAAACTCCGGCGGTAACTGGAGCTCCAGGTGCAATAGTGACACCAGGAGTAACAATAGAAGTACCGTCAATAACAGTAACAGTACCAACAGTAACAGTACCAACGGTAACTGTACCGACGGTAACAATACCAACAATAACGGTACCAACAGTAATAGTACCAACAATAACGATACCAACAATAACCGGCATACCCGGAGTACAGGTAGCCGTCCCGGAGTTCCCAACTGTTGTTCTACCTGTTGCGGCAGTAATGGGTCTGGTAATGCTACTACTCTACAGGAGAAGGGACAATTAAATTATTTAATTTTGTCCCAATTTTTTATTTTTAAGAAAAAAGCTAAGTACATATCAAACATTGTTATTCAGAATGCTCTCATTAACTCTGACGGGATTGAAACTGAAGAACCCTCTTATGCTTGCCGCAGGCATCATGGGCACGACTGGAGGATCATTAAAAAGGATAGCCCAGGCTGGGGCAGGCGCAGTTGTCACAAAATCCATCGGGATCGAGCCAAGGAGCGGTCACAGCAATCCGAGCATGGTAGAGGTTGATTGCGGTTATCTGAATGCAATGGGTCTTCCCAACCCATCGTATAAGAATTTCCAGGAGGAGATCGACTTAGCAAGAGAGGGGGACGTGCCCGTGGTCGCAAGCATCTTCGGCGGGTGCTCCCTTGATTTCTCAGAGATTGCAGGTGCTCTGGATGCAGATGCTTTTGAGCTTAACGTGAGCTGTCCCCATGCCCATGGATACGGCACCGAGATTGGCACCGACCCCGCCCTTGTGGAGGATATCACGCATGAGGTAAAAGAGGCTGTGAAAGTGCCTGTCTGGGTGAAGCTCACGCCCAACGTGACCGACATAAAGAGCATTGGACTGGCTGCTCAGCACGGCGGGGCTGATGCCGTGGTGGCTATAAACACTGTACGGGGCATGGCTATCGATATCGAGAGCGGATATCCGATACTCGGCAACAGGTTCGGCGGGCTCTCAGGCAGAGCTATTAAGCCTGTGGCTGTAAAGTGCGTCTACGACCTCTACGAAGCCTTGGATATACCTGTGATCGGCGTCGGAGGAATTACCGACTGGAAGGACGCTGTCGAATTCATTATGGCAGGCGCAAAGGCAGTGCAGATAGGCTCTGCCGTGGGGAACAACATAGATATTTTCAGTGACATCTCTTCATGCATGGAGGCGTTTTTAGCAGAGAAGGAATGGACGCTGGACGACATATACGGGATGGCGCATGAAGTATGAAACCTGTTAACGCTGTTATCACAAAAATCGTTGATGAAGCTCCCACGATAAGGACGTTCTTCTTTGATACTTCGTTTGAATCAGTTCCGGGTCAGTTCGTAATGGTCTGGATACGCGGCGTGGATGAAATCCCGATGGCGCTCTCCTATGAGAACGCTATTACTGTGCAGAAAGTGGGACCTGCCACCTCTGCTCTGTTCAAGCTTGAGGTATGCGACTCAGTAGGCATCCGCGGACCCTTCGGCAGCGGATTTAGGATAGAGAAAGGGCATATCCTGCTTGTTGCAGGCGGGGTCGGCGCTGCTCCCCTTGCGCCACTGGCTGAAAAGGCAGCCTTGGAAGGTACCAAGATAACAACTCTGCTTGGAGCTAAAACAAGAGAGGAACTGCTGTTCAGGGAGAGGTTTGAAGCCGCTGGAGAAGTGCGGATCGCCACTGATGATGGCTCGGAAGGGATGCACGGGTATGTTACCCAGCTTATCGACGATGCGAAAAGGTACAGCCAGATATACTGCTGCGGACCTGAGATAATGATGAAAAAGGTGCTCGATAAGATCGAACCACCAAAAGCGCAGTTCAGCCTTCACCGCTACATCAAGTGCGGCATAGGGATTTGCGGGGCGTGCTGCGTTGATGGGCTGCGCGTGTGCAGGGATGGTCCGGTGTTCTCAGGGGATGCGCTGAAGAAGAGTGAGTTTGGGATTTACAAGAGGAATGAGTGCGGGGAGAGGCTCAGAGTATAAATAGAAGGGTTTTTGAATATATAATATTCAAACACCGCAAAGGGCGCAAAGTACGATTTCTATAATCTTTGCGCCCTTTGCGTTCTGGTGTGAAAGACTTTTCATCGTCATCTATGAACCACAGTTCATGGCTGACTTTGCGGTGGGTTATTTGGAAATGGAGCTACTAATACGTATTATTATCTCCCTTTCTCCAGTTTCCTCACCGCAAAATCCGCCGCCTTGTTCAGTACGTCGTAGCTCTCAGCTACCATCGGGCAGTAAGCCATCTCTGTCTGGCTCAGGGAATAAACACCCATGCCGCTCTTGATAGCAAGGGATATGACATTTATGCGCGCCCCTGCGCCCTCCTCACCCACGACCTGTCCGCCCAGTATTCTGCCCGTCCTGGCATCCGCTATTATCTTGACCGTGATGTCCTTAGAGCCAGGATAGTACTCAGGCTTGTTCTTGCCGCGCGCTTTTCCGGAGATAATCATATAACCTGACGATTCAGCGAAATCCCCGGTAAAACCTGTCGCTCCTACCTCAAGGTTGCCGATGAGCGACACGTACGTTCCAAGCGCACCTTCATACGTATCGTATCCTCCAGCAGCGTTCGTGCCAGCCACTATTCCCTGCCTGTAGGCTGCCGAGGAAAGCTGCATAACCGTTGGTCTGTGATTGATGAGGCTTACTGTCTCGATGCAGTCCCCGACCGCATAAATGCCCTTGATACTGGTCTCCATCCTTGAGTTGGTCTTAATGCCCCACCTTCCTATCTCGATACCTGCATTCTTTGCCAGGTCAATGTTTGCCTTCACCCCTGCGGCAAGGATGACCATATCGGTTTCGATAGTCTCTTCTCCAACAGTGACAGATTCTACAGGCGGACCGTTGATACTGCTGACCATTTTCTTCATGATCAGTTTTATCTGCCTGTCCTCGAGTGATTGCTCCACGAGCTTAGCCATATCTTTATCCAGGGCGCGGGGCAGTGCGTAGGGCAGCATCTCCACTACAGCAACATCAAGCCCCCTCTCCTTCAGAGCCACTGCGATCTCAAGACCTATCGGTCCTGCGCCCACGACCACCGCTCTTTTTGAGTTCCCGGCATATTCCATGATTCTGTGCGCACTCTCAAGGTCGTGCAATGTGAAAACACCTTTATCCAGGTTTTCTTTTGCACCTTTTATCGGAGGAATAAGCGGCTGTGCGCCAGTAGCAATAATAAGTGAGTCATACTGGATTGTTATAATCTCCCCGGTCCTCAGGCTCTTTACGGCGATACTTTTCTCAGCAGGATTTATTGATTGTGCCTCATGCTCCAGCAGTTTCGTTGTTTGCTTATCTTCAGGCAGGGAAAATCTCAGCTTATCAAGGCTTATTATGCCTTCTATTGCAAAAGGCATACCGCACGGAGAGTACATATCGTATGATCTTCTCTCTATAATCGTGATATGTGCATCCGGATCTGTCCTCCTTATCGCAAGGGATGCCGGAAAACCACCGCTTCCAAGACCTATTATTACTATTTTTGCCATAGTTAATCATTTACGGTGAACTTATTATAACCTTTCGATTGCGCTTTGCAGAGATCAGTACCAGAAAGACTGCTGCTGCTTCAAATCCTGGCGTTCCCTGGATTTTTGTCTGTGCAAGGATATCTGATACCGGTATAACTGACTCTATCTGCTGCAGGAATTCCAGCAGTGGAGTTTTCTCACTCCCGGATCCGATCAGAACGCCGTTCTTGAGGGTATACTTACCCTGTGCTAAACCCACGACCCTGTACTCTTTTCCATCTCTCTTCAGGAAAACCAGCACTTTTTCATCTTTAAGGAAGGTCGGAGTATCTTCTACCCAGATAAAAAGACTGCCTACTCTTCCACCATCGCTGATTATTGTCAGCGTTTCCTCGCCGTTACCGCCTTTAATGTACCTGTTAACCGAGATTGTTGAATATGTGTAAATTATAGATTTGTTAATACCCCATCTGCTCTCGGTATCTTTGATATCCCCTATGGCGATCACATTAGCCTCCCCTGTCAATTCCCCTACGCTCATCGGTTTCATTAAAGCCAATGCTACAGGTTGTATACCCAGCAGTACGGATATTGAAAAAATAATTATAGCTGCCGCTCCTATTGATACCTTCCTGTCTTTAGCCATTTTTCCGCCTCCTGTGGTAATCCAATACCATAAGCAAGACGACTGCAAAAAGACAGCCGAGAAGGAACACGATGCCCGGGTGGGCTGAGATCGTATCGGCTGCTCTCGTGAGAATATCTGGTACAGCCTTGCTCATGGTACCGCCTTCCGGCATAGAGACAGGAGCCGGGGAAGGGATAGCCGTGGTATTTACATCCCATGAGGCAGGCTGCGCGGGGGCAACTACTGCCGATGTTGCGGCAGGAGTCACGGATTCCCTCGTTATTGCAGCCGCAGGAGTAACATCCGGCGGTACAGCCGCGCCTTTGTAGCTCTCTATTCCTCCTGCAGTCTCATTAACCACCGAATACGGTACTCCCGTGGCACCGGGCAAAGGCACAGCCGAATCGGGAACTGGCGCGCCGGTTAAAACATGGTCTGTGGATTCAGCCATTTTCATGCTCCTGCCCATTCTCCTTGTAAAGAATTCTATCAGGCTCGATGCAAGCACAGCAGCCAGTATCACTCCCAGGTATTTCCTGAGTAAATCCGTAACGGAATTTCTGTCCGTCTTCTCAGGCACAACAACGATGAGCTTCCTGACGGGCGCATAGATCTTGACTTCCCTTCCCTTCTCGCTGTATTTTATCCTTTCCACCCTGATAAGCCCAACGCTATCAAGTTTCTCAAGGTTGTAAACAACCGTGGTGATAGGAGCGGAAAGCTTCTCCGCAATATCAGAAGCGGAGAGCGGCGCATCAGCCAGAAGTTCTATTATCTGCCGCGCGGTATCGTTGGATATAATCTGAGCTATCTTTTTGGATTCCTCGCCAAGAGGCAGTATAAGGAGCTTCTCTTCTCCAGGTCTGGCATCGTTCTCAGGCATTGTCATTATAATTGTCATGGATATTAAAAGAGATTGCTATAACTCCGAACCGGTTTGAATCTATAGAAACCCTTACATCATTTCACCGCAAAGTATGCCTGCCATGTCCATTAATGACAAGATGCAGTCCATTATCGATACCCTGAGGGGGAAAGGTGGCGTTCTCGTGGCTTTCTCCGGCGGCGTGGACAGCTCGGTCCTCGCCGCGCTGTCTTACAGGGCGCTTGGGGATAAGGCTGTCGCAGTTACGGCAGATTCGCCCACGCTCTCACCGGGCGAACTTGAATGCGCAAAAGAGGTCGCAAAGGAGATAGGGATCAGGCATATCGTCATATCCTACGATGAACTCGATGAGCCTGAGTTCGCAAAAAACCCGGTAGACAGGTGCTATTATTGCAAGAAGGGACTGATCAGGGAGTTAAAGAATATAGCAGAGGAACAAGGTATAGGTACTATCGTTGAGGGGACGAACATCTCGGAGCTAAAAGGGCACAGACCCGGTCACAGGGCGGTAGCAGAGGAGGGGGTATGCAACCCGTTCATCAAGTTCGGCGTGACAAAAGAGGAAATCCGCGGGATGGCGCGCGAACTCGGTCTGTCGGTCGCGGATAAGCCTTCGATGGCATGTCTCTCATCACGTTTTCCTTACGGGCAGGCAATAACGCACGGGGCGCTAACGCGCGTTGGCGGGGCTGAGGCATATCTCCAGAGCCTTGGATTCGGGGTCGTGCGGGTGCGCGACCATGCGGGGATTGCGCGGATAGAGATAATGCCGGATGATATGGCGCGCTTTCTGGGGGTACGGGAGGCTGTGGCTTCCAGGCTTAAGAGGCTTGGGTTCTCCTATGTTACCCTCGATGTCATGGGCTTCAGGAGCGGGAGTATGGATGAGGTTCTGGCGCGTACGAAACAGGATAGAGATGACACAAAGGATTAATATTGAGGCAATACAACTATTAATGTTAAAAAACAGGGATGGAGCCGCTTGAGGTTAATATGGTCATATCTCGGTAGGCAATCGCGTGCTGACCTCCTTTCTCCGAGGCAACTTAAGAAATAGGTATTTGTAGTTTGATAATAGAGATATGATAAGATGGCTGTTAATATAAACGACATACTTAATATCGTATGGATACTCCTGCTGCTCCAGTTCTTTTTGCCGCTGCTGCAGAAGCGTATGCTCTCAGCCCGCCGCCTTTCGATAATTCAGAGCCTGGAGAAGCAGCGCCAGTCCAGGGTGATCACCATGATCCACCGCCAGGAGACCATGAGCTTCCTTGGCATTCCCATAGCCCGCTACATAGATATCGAGGATTCGGAGGCAGTACTCCGGGCTATACGCCTGACGCCGCCTGAGATGCCGATAGATATAGTGCTGCATACGCCGGGCGGGCTTGTCCTTGCTTCTGAGCAGATAGCCTGTGCACTGAAGCGGCATCCTGGGAAGGTCACGGTTTTAATTCCACATTATGCGATGTCCGGCGGCACCCTTGTAGCCATGGCTGCAGATGAGATAATCATGGATCCCAATTCAGTCTTGGGTCCTGTAGACCCCCAGTTAGGCGGTCAGCCCGGAGGCTATTATCCTGCTGCCTCCATCCTCAAAGCCTTAGAGCAGCCGAACCCCCATCGCGATGACCAGACACTCATCATGGGCGACGTGGCAAGAAAAGCTATCGACCAGGTCTATAATACGGTCTACAATCTCCTGCTTGAGCACAATACGCCTGAAAAAGCCTCCGAGCTTGCCAGGATGCTGAGCGAAGGCAGGTGGACGCACGATTATCCTATCGACTTTGAGCAGGCAAAGGAAATGGGTTTGCCCGTGAACGATAAGATGCCCATGGAGGTCTACGACCTGATGGAATTCTATCCTCAGTCAGGGTTGCGCAGACCCTCTGTAGAGTTCGTTCCCGCTCCCTACCTGCCGCCTACGCGTTCGCCGGGCAAGGGCGGTCACAGGTAAGCAGGCGGCACAAACCGATACCCGGAATATCTATATACGAACTTCTCAAGGTAAATTTAAATAGCAATAATCAAAAACATAATAAATGTAGGTTTAATTTAACGAAAAGGGGGTGACTTTCATATATGGCTGAGACAATAGAAGAGGGTGCTGCCCAGATGCCAGGATGGATGCGGGCACTGGCTATAATCGTCGGCATTATCTCGATAATAGCAGCTATTATAGTTCTCCTATATCCAGCAATTGCAGTAGCTACACTGATAACGCTTTTAGCAATTGGATTGCTTCTCATAGGCATAGAAAGGCTTGCCATTGGAATTTCAGGAAGACCGTATAGACCCGCAGCTCATAGAAGAGTCGCGACTGCTTAAAGCTCGGATACATGTTTTCTTCTTTTTTCCTGCTATAATGTACAAATTATACATATTTCCTGAACATCATTGCCTCCCCCCGGCTTATATCCAGAAGCCTTTCCAGCATCCTGATATCGCCGCCATCCAGGGGGATGACTTTTCCCATCGCTTTTCCTTTAAGGATTATCGCTCCTCCCTTCATGTTCGCGCCGACGTAGCCTTTTGATTTGCCCGAAACGATAAGGGTGCCGCCCCTCATGTACGCCCCCGCGAATTCCCCCGCATCGCCCACCGCAAGCGTGCCCCCCTCAAGCAGTACTCCTGTGTTCATCCCCGTATCTCCGCGCACGTGGACAGTCCCCCGCCTCATCAGGATGCCCGTGCTCATGCCCGCATCCCCTTCCACAATGACCTTAACATCTGAATCAAGCCTGGCTGCTATTGTATCCCTCACCAGACCGTCCTTTATAAGCAGGCAGTTCCCGGTCAGAACGTTCGGAAGAACAAGCGTCTCTTTCAAGCCCTCCTGCAGTATCCCTGTAATCGACCTGTATTTATGATAGCCCGGGCGGTCTGATTCTACCTCGATAACATTACCCAGGGGCTGCTCAACCCTCCCTTTAACATATATAGCCCCTGAGACCATGCTGATGCCCATGCGTGTACCAGCACTGCCGTCCAATGTAATCGAGCCAACCTTTTGAGCCCTTCCTGTCCCGCCAAAGAATTTAAGATCAACGCCGAGACTGCTGCCAAGTCTTTTTCCAGCATCGCCTTTTATGCTTACATCCCTCCCCTCCTTGAGGCATTCCGCGAGGTCCTCATACGTGTAAGATGTCCCTTTCTGGTGCGGTATAACGCTTGAGGGAGAGAGGCGCCTGCCCCTGTGCTGCCAGTAGAAATCGTACGTAAAATCGCACAGACAATCGACAGGCTCAGATAATTCTATGTCCATGTGCCAGTCACTTCCATATTATTTATTAAAATCTGGTATCAATTTGGGTATAATCTTGGGAAATCGCTTTAAATACTCGACTACTTTAGTTATATTGAGGAACCTGAATTTCTATCCTATCCTATCCAATAAATTCTGATTTTTTGGTTCCTCATTCCTTTCAACCTGAAATCATTCTTTGTTAATAAGCTATTGTATTTTGTCCGCTGCTATACCCTGCTCCACTTTCGTTGGCTTATCGCTTGCTATCCTTCCATCGCGCATGGTGATTATCCTTGAGGTACGCGCCGCCACAGCCGTATCATGCGTGACAACAAGTATGGTCTGTCCTTTCTCGCAAAGACTTTTCAGGATGCCAACTATCATATCCCGCGTCTTTGTATCCACTTCTCCTGTCGGCTCGTCTGCGAGTATTATCGCAGGATGGTTCGCCATAGCCCTGGCAATGGAGACGCGCTGCTGCTCTCCTCCCGATAACTCCGATGGTTTATGGTTCATCCGTTCACGCAGTCCCATCTGCTCCAGGAGCTCGATAGCTCTTTCTCTCCTCCTGCCTTTCGGTACCCTGGCAAAACGCATCGCAATATCGACGTTCTCAAGCGCCGTGAGCGTGGGTATGAGGTTGAAATGCTGGAACACGAAACCGATCTTCTCGCGCCGTATCCTTGGCGCTTCACTCTCACTTGCTCTCGTGATCTCTATTCCGTCGATGAGAACGCTGCCGCCTGTGGGCTTATCCAGAAGCCCTATCATCGAGAGGAGCGTGGATTTCCCCGAACCGCTCGGTCCTACTATGCTTAAGAACTCGCCTTTTTCAACGTCGAACGAAACGTCTGTAAGTGCGTTCACAGGTATTTTGCCCTGCATGTATGTTTTCGAAAGATTCCTGACCTTGAGGATTGGCTCACTCATACCTCAGAGCCTCCATGGGGCTCATTCTCGCTGCCCTATAGGCTGGATATGTCCCTGACAGGACACCGAGAAGAGTGGCAAAAACAATGGCGATTACAAGAAGCCTTGGGGTAATTGTAAAAAGGACCGTCCCGCGGGATGCGAGATAATCGTTCAGGCGGTATACAAGCGCTCCGCCGCCGATAATCCCGAAAATACCGCCCAGTATCCCCATAAATGCAGCCTCTCCCATGGTCATGAATAGAATATCTCTTGTCTCGGCTCCCAGTGCTTTCATCAGCCCGAACTCCTTTGTTCTCTCAGAGACCGACATCAGCATAGTGTTCATAACGCTCAATCCCCCGATTATGGCTGCAAGTACGGCTGCGCTTACGGTGATCAGGCTGAAGACGATAAGGGACTGCTCTATCTGTCTCTTTAGCTCTGCCGGCGAAAAAGTTGTAACTTTTTCAACACTCAAGGCTATTCTCTTCGAA
This sequence comes from Candidatus Methanoperedens sp., assembly GCA_026552855.1. Classification (GTDB taxonomy): domain Archaea; phylum Halobacteriota; class Methanosarcinia; order Methanosarcinales; family Methanoperedenaceae; genus Methanoperedens. Next base: position 32,869 of record JAPMTX010000143.1, read on the forward strand.
AGATCTTCGGGATCGGCGCCCGGGTCCGGAACTGCAAAAATCAGGGAAACAGTATCCCCTCTGTTATAGAATTTCTGAGCTCTGTCAAGTGGAACTGCCACGCTGTTGTCAAAAAAGGAACCTGTGTATTCAAGGATGCCCACGACAGTAAAATTCCTTTTGTCGGTTATGGAAGTGGTCCGAAGCGCTCGTTTGCTTTTAATCTCGATCTCATCCCCGACATTAAGATTGAATTCCCGCGCCACACTGCTGCCAATCACTGCTCTATATCCGTCGCCGGCAGCGAGGAACCTGCCCTCTGTGAGCTTTGTGTCCTTCAATGCAGATTGAAGCTTCTCAGGAGGGATCCCGATGATGGTATCTCCGCCGAAAGCCCCAAGACTCTCAGGGTCAAGAGGCGCCTGCAGTATCCCGTATGCGTCTGCGACCCCTGGAACCCTTCTAACTTCCCTGACCTTTGATTCGTTAAGACTGGCGCCAAAGAATCCACCCTCAGGCAGCACGCGGATTTTATCAGCAGTGAGACTTATCGACTTATCGAATGTAAGGCTGAAATGCTCTGACATCCCGCCCATTACAATGATTGCGAAAATACCTAGTGCTATGCCGAACACTGTAAGCCCGGTACGGAGCTTTCTCTGGGTAATGTTCTTGAGGATAAGATCAAACATCTACCCACCTTTTTGCCGGCGTGCGGCTGCAAGAAGCACTGCTATAAGAAGATATGCTGTAAATCCTGGAGTTCCTTTGGCAGTAGCTGTTGCTGTAGCATTTGTATATTCAGGGATGCGCAGGACTGTCTCGTATTTATCAGCAGTAATGTTTTTATTATCTTCAGCCCGTATCACCACATCATAAATACCGGGCACAAGCCCTTTCCATACAACCCCTGCTGTGGTTTCTTTACCTGAGACCAGAATGTCTTCCAGCTGCACGCTATATGTTTGTGTTCCATTTGTTGCCCTGTTCCTGTTTTCTACAACTAAGTAACCATCAAAAGGCACCTGGGATTTACCGCGGATCGTGACGCTTGCACCGTATTCATCAACTTTGACATCATCCGGAAGAATCCCGACATCTTCAGTTGCAGTAAAATTGGAAATATATGTGTTGATCAGCGGGGCAGCGTACAGCCTGTGCGTGAATATCTTCGCTCGTACGGTGTAATTTTTATTATTGGTAAGCAGGAACGTCCATGGCGTTATTATCTCCGTGTTCGCGGTCAGGGATGTATCATCATTTGCCTTCTCGTAGATGATGTCGTTATTATCCAGCAGTTGTATCTTGATGTCAGCCACGCTCGGGTTGAAAGGTCTGAGCAGCAACTTCGCTCCGCTGTTCGTGGGTGAGAAATCCACGACGTGGAAACTCGGCAGCGAGACCGTGCCGTACGACACCTGGTAAGCCCTGGATGCCAGTACCTGGCTGTCATTGTAAATACTTACTCTGGCAGTGTAATAATCTTGCTGGGGTTTTTTCTCCCATATTATGACCTTGGTCACAGCCTCACCCGCTCCTACAGTTATCGGTACCTCATGCGATTCCACTGTACTTCCGGAATATGAAAGCTCAAAAACCGCCCTGCCCCGGAGATCCTGGCTTGAGCTGACTGTAACATCGCTGCTTGTAAAGTCTGAGAAAAAGTCCGTTATCGCGACCGCAGATGCTGAACCGGTGAACATTAACAACATCACGAACGGTAATACGATCCTTATTGTTATTTTTCTTTTATTTGAATACATACTGCTCACAATTAATGATTAATTTAACATCATGCTATTTAAAATTTCTTAATTAAACCACTTTAGAGTTGTTTATATTATGGCTATTATAACCATCCTGAAATACTGATGCCTCGAATCTGCTGGCTCCTTATGTACTCAAAGACAAGCAGTTTTGAAAGGTCTTTATCATTTTCATTGCTTTTTGCCACAACGACCATTATATTTTTTATTGTCTTTTATCGGGATGTTCCGCATCGCTTCATCCTTAATCAGGTTGTATGCCAGCTCTCCCTTCTGTTCTCCAAAATATTAGAGGAGTGCAGTTTTAGTCGGAAAATAATTGAACAATGTGCCCTTTGCTATCCCGGCTTCCCTGTAATCTCATCGACAGTATCCAGAAATCAATCCATTAAGTGATTCAGTAATTCTATCTTTTAATCTTATCCGCGATCATCTTTCCGAGCTTCCTGCACTCCTCTATGCCCTCAGCCTCAGGGATACGTTTTATCCGCAACGGAGGCTCGATTACATCCATGCCGTATCCTTTGAGCGTATTTGCTACGACGATAGGCCCCTCTCCGCTCCATCCGTACGACCCGAATGCTGTTCCCACTTTACCCTTGAGCTGAAGCTTTGATAGGCTCTGAACATATTTTATAACGGTCGGCATCCCTGCGCCCTTGTAGGTAGCTAAACCTATTGCTATTGCATCTGCTTTCTCCACGTCGGCGGGGGATGCTTCATCCACCTTCTTTATCAGCACTTCAAGCCCCGCGCTTCTTGCGCCCTCTTCTATCGCCTTTGCCATTATACCGGTGTTCCCGAAGCCGGTGCCGTATATTATCGCAAGTTTCGCCATGCTCCCACCTCAATCGATCTTTTTGAACATCTCTTTCGGGGCATTGCAGATGGGGCACCGCTCAGGGGCATTCTTCTCCACTGTATTGCCGCATACCTGGCACACGTAGTAATCGACTTCCTCATTCTTGCCAAGCTTATCAAGCGCCTTCTTGTAGAGTTCAGCATGTATTTTCTCGACCTTGTTCGCCACGTCAAAGCTCAGGATTGCAGCATCAGAAGCCTTCTCCTTTTTAGCAGCCTCTATGAACTTAGGGTACATCTCCCTGAACTCAGACGTCTCTCCTGCTATAGCGCTCTTCAGGTTGTCGGCTGTTTTTGCCACGCCTCCCATCACCCGCAGGTGGTTGAGAGCATGCACGGTCTCAGACGCAGCCGCAGCACGGAACAGCCTTGCTACCTGTTTATACCCTTCCTGGTCAGCCTTCTCTGCAAAGGAGAGGTATCTTCTGTTCGCCTGCGATTCTCCGGCAAAAGCCTCTTTCAGATTATCCTGGGTTGTCATGGTTTCACCTTGTTTTTATGCCACTCTGGTAACCAATCTATTGCTCTTCTTGATATATTTTTTGTATGAACTCCCCGCTGCTGTGCAGGCACCCGGTATTCAACCGACCTATCCCTGCAATAACCGCGCCGGAAGCCTCTGCTTTGCCATCAAATCCTCGATATCCTCACGGCTCCGTATCACATCCGCTTCCCCATCTTTCACCAGTACCTCCGCGCATCTCGGTCTTCCGTTGTACTGGCTGCTCATGCTGAACCCGTAGGCACCCGCATCCAGCAGGGCTATAATATCGCCTTTCTCTATTCGCGGAAGCTCCCTGTCCTTAGCGAACACGTCGCCTGTTTCGCATATCGGTCCCACGATGGTATAGGTCTCCTCAGGCTGTGATGAGGCTTTGTTCGCCACGACCACATAATGGTATGAGTCGTACATAGCCGGGCGGATGAGCAAATTAAAGCCTGCATCCACGCCCACGAAATTCTTCGCCGCTTTCTTTACCGTATTAACGCGGGTAAGAAGGATGGTCGTATCGCCGACGATGTAGCGCCCTGGCTCAAGGATGAGTTTCGGCGATATCCCAAGCGCCTGGGTTCTTTCATTGAACACCGGCAGGATAGCATCTGCAAGATCGCCCGGCGTCGGCGTTCTCTCACCCTTCTTGTAAGGGATGCCAAGACCTGAGCCCATGTCCACGAATTTGAGGTCTATTCCGATACCTGCAAGCTTCTCAACAAGGTCCATCATTTTCTGCGCGGCTTCGATGAAAGGCTCGGTATCGAGAATCTGGGAGCCTATGTGGCAGTGTATCCCGCACGGCGCAATGCCGGGAAGATCAGCAGCTTCACGGTATATATCGACTACTTCCTCAGCCGGTATCCCGAACTTGGAGGTCTTAAGCCCGGTCGATATCTTCGGGTGCGTAGGTGTGGAAACATCCGGGTTCACACGGAATGCTATTTCGGCTGTTTTTCCTGCCCTCCCAGCTATCCCGGACAATGTATGCAGTTCGTCCCTCGAATCGACAGATATCCTTACGCCAAGCTCAACTGCTTTCTGAAGCTCAAAGTCGGTCTTTGAATTCCCGTTAAAGAGTATTTTCTCTGCAGGTACCCCTGCAAGCAGCGCCATATACAGTTCACCGTAGCTGAACACATCCGCGCCTGCCCCTGCACGTGCGAGCAGTCTCAGGAGCGCAAAGCTCCCGTTGGCTTTGGCTGCGTAGTAGATATCAGCATCAGGGAATGCTTCTCTGTATGCTGAGAAATTCTCGATAACGCGCGTCTCGTTTGTGACATACAGCGGCGTGCCGTATTTTTCAGCAAGCTCTGCAGCATCTGCGCCGCCGATTATAAGATGGTTATTCTGGATTTCAAGATGGTTTTTTACCGTGAACATAGTGCCACAATTAACAGGCATTATATTATAGCTTCTCTTACGGTCAGAAAAGACAACCTTCTTTTCACACGTATTTCCCACTCACATTTAAAACTTTGTTCAACGTACTATTCAGAACCAAGAGAAACGTATCTCTTTGAAGGAGGGTAAAATGGGTCAATTACTCGAACTCTCTAAAAAAATAGATGACATAATCTCAGAAAAAGGATTGGACAGGTTGACAACCAGAGGAAAAATCGGCTTAAAATCGGGTGTATTGATGGCATTTAACGATAATACGCCGGATGATGCCGAAAAGATACAGAAGATAAAGGAAGCTTCCAAGGAAATACTTGGAGTAGCCATTTAGGAGCGATTATGAAAATAAGCGTAAAATTCAAACTGCTGCCCATAATAGTCATCGGCATAGTACTGCTTACCGGCGTATTCTACTATACTTTCATGAGCGCCATGGAAAAAAACCAGCATACTGTGAGCGACGACGCTATTATGACATCAAAGGAGATGTTCTACAATATTGAAGATAACGATGTAAAGATGTTATCCAGTACGCTTGAGGCTCTCCTGGTCAATAAGGAATTAAAAGAGATATACCTGAAGAAGAACCGGGATGGATTGTATAACTACAGTGCGCCTCTCTTCAATACATTAAAAACTGAATTCGGAATAACACATTTCTACGTACACCTGCCCAACGGTACTAATTTCATAAGGATTCACAGCAAATCACAGTTCGGCGATAAAATTACAAGAAAGACATTTGAGAAATCAGTTCAGAGCAACGGATTTGGCACAGGGCTGGAACTTGGCAAGACTGCATTTGCGCTCAGGGTAGTCCATCCGTATTATAACGGTTCTGAGCTCATCGGTTATATAGAGCTCGGAGAAGAGATCGACCATTTCCTGAAAGTAATGAAAAAGCAAACAGGGAATGAATTCGGTATTTTCATCAAGAAAGAGTACATAAAGCATGAAGACTGGAAATCGATGATGGATAACAAGGGTCTTAGAGATAACTATGACGACCTGAAAAATTACGTAGCTATAGATACTACCACAGATACAATAAGTTCCTTTGCTGCCCGCAGCGAAGATAAATTATCGAGCGTACCTGATGAAGGCGACACGCTGGATAAATTCCAGACGGGCTCATCAACTTATGTCACCGGCGGATTCCCGCTGTACGATGCGGGGGGAAAGGCTGTCGGAACTGTTGTCGTTGTTAAGGATGTAACCCTGCTTGAGAATGCTGCCAGAGAGAGCACATGGTTCGTGCTGGTCATTTCCATAGTATCCGCTGTCGCTATCAGCCTGGTCGTGGTACTGCTGGTGAACAGATATATTCTCAAGCCGTTAGATAACATAGTCGAGGCAACAACAAGGGTAGCAGGCGGGGACTTCTCGGCTGAGGTCAAAGCCCAGTCCGACGACGAGATAGGAGACTTGGCTGTGATGATCGAAGGGTTCAAGAGAATACTTGTGGGAACTGCGAAAGATCTGGAAGAGGCGCAAAAGAGATAGAGCCTCTTCTTTTGTTTTTTTATTTAATTCTAACTATCTAATTTCATACAGGGATATCCCATAGCGGGAACCACCGTTCTACATCCTTCTCTATGGGCAGCTCTTTTTCCATGATTGCGCGAAGCCTGAATTCGTAGGGTATGTCCCGCTTTTTATCGCCACTTGGCACAAAGGGGTAAAAAGTTCCCTGCTTATAATTGTATATCCAGTAAACATCGGATTCGCCCCTGAACTTAAAGACCGCGCACAGCAGTTGTTCGCCGAACCCGTGCTCAGTCAGCGTCTCGCTCACCATGTACAGCGTGGTCACAAGGTCCTCAAAATCGGGATCGTTCAAGACTATCCACATGTACCCGTAGGAATCTTTTTTTATGCTGTACTGGGTATTCGTCTCCTTGCAGCTCTGCTGGAGCAGTTCCCTTATCTCGATCTCAGCCCTTGCGAACCTTGAAGCCTCAAGGGGTTTAAAGCATATGCCTGCGCCCGTTGATACCAGTGCGAGATTGGTGTTCAGGGTAACGTAGGCTGTAGACATGGCGAACAACTTATCGGGTTTTGGTTTCGGGAGTTTGCTCCTGCCCAGCAGCGTATCCAGCAAACCCATCTAAAACTCCATCTCCCGCTCCATCCTTTCAAGCGCCCGTATGCGCGCCTCAACTGAGGGGTGTGTTGAGAAAAGCTCCATTATCGCCTCACCGGATATAGCAGGTACGATGAAGAACGCGTTCATGGCTTCCACTTCCCTTAAGTCCCGCGACGGCACCCGTTCCATCGCTCCGCTTATCGCCATGAGTGCTGAGGCAAGGTACGAGGGACGACCTGTGATTATGGCTGAGCCCCTGTCAGCCGAGAACTCGCGGTACCTTGAGAGGGCGCGGATGAGAAGAAAACTCAGGATCCACACCACGATAGAAACGATCCATATGATTATCGCTGCGCCCGCCCCTCTGCGTTCCCGGTCTTCTCCCATCCCGAAGAAGAGCATGTTCCGCACCAGCAGGGCTGCAACTGTGGATAGGAAACTTGCAATGGTGATAACTACCATGTCCCTGTTCTTGACATGGCTCAGTTCGTGCGCCAGTACGGCTTCAAGCTCAGGCTGGCTCAACCGCTGCTTCAGAGCCGTTGTGACAGCAATGACTGCGCTGCCTTTGCTTTTTCCTGTCGCGAAGGCATTGGGAACGTCGCTATCCACGACGGCGATCTTCGGCTTCGGGAGGTCGGCTATGGCGCACAGTCTCGCTACAGTCTCATGGAGCCGGGGCTCTTCTTGCTCGCTGACAATGCGCCCGCCCATGCTCCAGAGCACTAGCCTATCAGAGAAGAAGAACTGGATGAACAGGAAAATCCCTGCGAATACTACAAGACCGTACGTCCCTACCCCTCCGTAAGCCCAGAGCACAGCCAGGAAGAAAAGATAAACTACAGCAAGCAGGAACATGGTAAGTATCATGCGCGCCTGCAGCCCGTAATCGTGGTACCATTTTCTCATCTTATATACCTCACAGAATAATGTTGTAGCTGCATGTATTAAAGATTGGCGATGGCATTCTTATTTTTAAATCTTAATCCTGACCTCGTCCAGCAAGAATGGCGGATAGAACACCCCGTTCTCCGTTATAATTGCGCTCACGTTCTCCATAGGCGTCGCATCGAACGCAGGATTGTACACTTCAACGTTGAGAGGCGCGATCTGGTGGTTCCCGAAAAACCTCAGTTCATCCGGTTTCCTCAATTCTATCTCTATCTCGTCCTCAAGGTGCTCGAAATCGAACGTAGAAACGGGTGCAGCCACATAGAACGGTATATCATGCTCTTTTGCGATGACTGAATGTGTATATGTCCCTATCTTGTTGAACACTGCATCCTGTGTTATCCTGTCCGCACCCACTATCACTTTATCCACCATGCCCTTGCGCATAACGTGACCCGACATGCTATCAGTGATGAGTGTAACGGGAATTTTATCCTCCAGTAGCTCCCACGTCGTGATACGGCTACCCTGGTTCAGCGGGCGTGTCTCGCATGATATCACTTTGATGTCTTTCCCCTCCTCGCGCGCCGAGCGGATGACGCCGAGCGCAGTGCCCCAGTCAACGCACGCGAGCCTGCCTGCATTACAGTGGGTCATTACTGTATCGCCGTCCTCAAGCAGCTCTGCTCCGTATTCCCCAAGCCGCCTGTTCTTTTCCACATCCTCGTCCGCTATGGCTTTTGCTTCTTCCAGGGTGAACATCCTTGCCTCTTTGATATTATTCGCATCCTCTGCCGCCCTGATAGTGCGCCTAACGCCCCATGAGAGGTTCACGGCAGTAGGTCTTGTGGCGATAATGGTCTCACCGGCAGACTTGATATATTTCATTAACCCCTCAAGTGATTGCACGCTGCTCCTCTGGGCGGAAAGGGCGACGCCGAATGCTCCAGCCGCCCCGAGCGCGGGTGCGCCACGGACGCGCAGCGATTTTATCGCCTCGCACAAGGATTCGATGGTCTTGCATTCGATTATCTCATACCTTCCTGGAAGGAGGGTCTGGTCTATCATAATAATATCGTTCTTTTCATAATTCCAGTCTATGGTTCTCATTTAAATCGGGTTTTATATCGTGCCAATACGTATTTAAATACTGCCGTGTATGTTTAATCAGAAACAGCTGGGTGGATTATGATAGAAAACGAGATTCAGATACTGGATGATCAACCGATAAAGGATGCAAAATTTTTCAATTTTGATGCTTATGCGGAGGCTTTATCAAGAATAATCAAGCGCGAAGAGACTAATACGCCTCTTGTTGTCGGCATATTCGGGGAATGGGGAAGTGGTAAGACAAGCCTGATGAAAACTTTAGAGCAAAACATTATAGAAAATAAAGATGGCTATCCTGCTCAAACCATCTGGTTCAATGCATGGAAATTCGACAAAGAGGATGCTATATGGCGTGCTCTGTTAATGCGAGTTCTGGAGGAGCTTAAATCTGAAGCAAAAAAGGAGTATAATGAGGATTTAAAAAAGGTCCTTGATGACCTCCAGACCAGCCTTTACCATGAAGTTTATCGCGAAGAACTAGGCACTTTAACCTTTGATTGGGGCAAGGCGGCAAAAGGAACATTCAAGCTTGGCATCTCAGTGCTGCCAGTTATAGGCGGTAATCTCACAAAATTAGTTGAAAAAAGTGCCAATGAGAAAGAGGCTATAAATAACATCTTAGATTCATTACAGAGAGAGAAAAAAACCATCAATATAGAGAAAGTTCAATTCTTAGAGGAATTCCAGTCCAGGTTTGAAAAGATCATTGACGAGCATTATGTTAAAAAGAACAAAAGGGCGGTAATATTCATTGATGACCTCGACCGCTGTATTCCAGAAAAGGCTATTGAGGTTCTTGAAGCTATTAAGCTCTTTCTGGATGCTAAGGGCTGTATCTTTATCCTGGGAATTGATAGGCGTGTAATATCTCAGGGTGTAGATATCAAATACAGGGATTTTACTATTGGAGGAGGAAAGATCCCTATCTCCGGCGATGATTACCTTGAAAAGATTATCCAGCTTAGCTTTATGCTCCCTCCCATAGCACCCAAGAAGTTAGAGGCGTTTATTAAAGGCTTGAAGGTTCCAGTAGAGTTCTATGAACCATATCTGGGTATGATCATAAAGGGAATAGGACAAAATCCACGAAAGATAAAACGTTTCATCAATGCCATAGAATTCCAGCGCAATCTTGCCGATTTGATTCCAGAAATTAAGGAACATGTTACTACACCAGAACTTAAAGAAAGCTTTACCGCGTTGCTGATAGAGTGGCAAATCCTGAGCAATAGCAGTAATATTGAATACAGTGATTTCAGAAAATACGTGTCTAGAAAACCCGAACTTTTGCTTAAAATGCATGAATACCTAGGATCTGAGCAGCCTGGGGAAATTACTAAAGAACTTAGTCCTTTTTCAAAGAACGAATCGCTTCAGGAATTAATAAATGCGTTCCCCAAAAAGGACAAACTAAAGTTAGATGGTATCGAGGAAATAATAAGACAGGTTATACATCTCAGCAGTGTAACGGAAACAAAACGAATAATAGAAACCGAAGAAGAGGGACCCTTGACACGTGAGAAAGTTGAGGAAATAATAAGGAAAGGGATGAGTTTAGAAGGGAAAGATCTAAGTGGGATTGATTTAAGAGGATTTACTTTGAAGGGAATGAATTTAAACGGGGTAATTCTAGAGAATGCAAATCTGTCTAAAACGGACCTTTCTGAAGCTAGATTGGTAGGAGCCAATCTTAGACATGCAGATCTTTCTGGTGCGACACTTCTTAAGACAGACCTCTCAAAAGCCAAGCTTTATTTTACAATTCTCAATCATGCAGACCTCTCAGAAGCAATTCTGAACAATGCAATTCTTTCAGGGACTCATCTCAATAATGCGACCCTTTATAAAGCTGATCTCACAACGGCCTATCTGAGTGGTTCAGATTTCTCCTATGCAAAACTTTCTGGAGCTAAACTCCCTGGAGGTCTTGGCGGAAATGATTTCACCGGAGTTGACTTCTCTGAAGTGGATCTCTCTAACACGGAACTTGGTACGAAACTCTCAGGGGCAATATTATCTGGACGAGATCTCTCTCATAAATCTTTTGAGGGAGCAGACCTCTCAAATGCAAAACTTAGAGAAGCAAACCTTTTTAATGCAAAACTTATGAGAGCAAACCTTTCTAATGCAAACTTTTCTAAAGCAACACTAAATGATGCAGACTTTTCTGACGCAAATCTTGAACATACGAACTTCTTCGAAGCAAAACTTATTAATGCATATTTTTGCGATTCTACTCTTATTAATGTAAAACTACTTGGTGCAGATCTATCAGATGCAAGATTAATCGAAACAAAAACGACGGGGGTAGAAGTCAATAAAGAAACAAGGGCAGCAGGTGTAACACTGGTTAGAGAGGAAGATAATCAAGATGAAGCCAAAATAAAGAGAGCTTTGGATGATATTAATGAAGAATTAAGGGATATAATACTCAGAGATAACGAGCGCTACCGCAATATCTATAGTGGTTCCAAGCATACTTCTGCTCCTCCTGATTAAGTAAAAATGATAGTCATTAAACTTGGCGGAAGCCTTATACATAGATCAAAAGGGCTTGTAAAAGAGATTATTTATTATTCAAATACAAGCGGAGATAGAATACTGATCGTTCCAGGCGGCTCAGTCTTCGCAGATGCGGTGCGAAAAGTAAATGCCTCACAGGAAGCTGCCCACTGGATGGCTATACTGGCGATGGAGCAGTACGGCTACTACCTGGCTGACGGGACTGATATCAAACTAACTGACGACCTGAATATTGATGCGGAAGTATCTATTCTTCTACCTTATGCTCTTATTAAGAAAAAAGACGAGCTACCCCACACCTGGGATGTCACCTCGGATACCATCGCCGCATGGGTCGCGCATCATTCCGGCGCAAGGTTTATCAAAGCCACGGACGTGGATGGGGTGTACATTAACGGTTCACTGAAAAAAGAGGTTTCAGCCTCCGAAATTGCAGGCATGGAGACCTGCGTGGACGCTGAACTTCCCCGTTTTCTCACTGAGAACAGGATGAACTGCGAGATAATCAACGGCAACTGTCCCGGCAGGCTGACCAGTGCACTTAAGGGCATTGCAGCCGGGACTCTTATAAAGGGATAAATTTAATAACATTAGATTCTATGGAAGTCCCAACATTAGGAGAATACTATGGCAAGAAATGAAGCAAAAAAATGTGTATCATGCGGAGTAAATCTTATCGAGCGCGGCTACGCGCGATTCCCCTGTCCGCAGTGCGGAACAGAGCTTGGAAGATGCGTGAACTGCAGGCACCAGAGCAATCCCTATAAATGCCCCAACTGCGGGTTCCAGGGACCGTGAGAACAATGGGTGAAGTAGCCGCCAAAATAAAAATAATGCCGTCCGGCATGGATATCGATCTGAACCGGCTCAAAGAAGATATCAAAAAAGCAATACCGCCGGGGGCACGGCTGCACGGTTTCTCGGAAGAACCTGTGGCTTTCGGTCTAAAAGCCCTTATAGCCATTGTGAAAGTAGGCGACATCGAAGGCGGGACAGAGAAGGTCGAAGAAGCGTTCGGTAAAGTAAAGGGTGTTGAGAGCGTATCAGTAGTGGAATTAGGCAGGATGTAGAAAGTATTATCTCCTGCGTAACTATTATTTTTACCGGGCCTGTAGATCAGGGGTAGATCGTTGCGTTCGCAACGCAAAGGCCGCGGGTTCGAATCCCGCCGGGTCCATACATCACCAGATAAAAAATGCAACTAAAAAAGATGGCTCCAGAACTCTCAGTTATAGTTCCTGTCCTTAACGAAGCCAGATACCTTGAGGCAACGCTTGGCTCGATTACGAACCAGAACACGAACGTGCCTTACGAGGTGATAGTATCAGATAACGGCAGCACCGACGGGAGCCTTGATATTGCGAAGAAATTTGCAGACAGAGTGGTCCAGTGCGAGGAGCGCGGGATAGGACCGGCAAGGCATTTCGGGGCAGTGAATGCGGACGAGAACAGCAAATTCCTCGTGTTCATCGATGCGGATACCATTGTCCCGGGTTATTACCTCGCTTATTCGTACGAGATGTTCAAGATAAAGCCAGATCTCATTGCGTTCTCTACAGGCTTCCGGTTCTCAGAGCGGTCAGAGCAGATCAGGCTTGCCGAGAGCGTTGCTAATAAATATTTCGTAATGCGCGATAAATTGCGTTCAGCCACGCTCCCAGGTTTTAACACAGTCGTCAGGCGCGAGGCATATTTTACGTGCGGCGGCTACCAGAACGTCCTGCTTGAGGACGTTGATTTCAGCAGGAGGGTAGACAGGCTCGGCACGGTGAGGTTCTTCCCTCACGTAAAGGTGATGAACTCATCACGGCGCCTGGAAGCTATGGGGCTTCTCGGAACGCTGTATTATTACGCGCAGATGGATCTGGGATGGGAACTCAATTCCACATGGGTAGATAAGCTCACAAAGAAGCTGGGGATTGCGGATCTGAGAGAGTACATCGGTATCCGCAGATGAGCCTCAGAGCGATTACCTGAGAGTTTCCCCTGCTACCCGATTCCCATTGATTTTTCGACAGTACGAATTGATCATTATCATATATCTGCGTACATTGCAAAATTAACTATAACTAAGATTTATATATTAATAACTGCAGTTAAATATGAATGGGTACAACCTCTAAAAAGGAGGGACAATACAGGTGAATAAAATGAATCAGGAAGAAAGTAAGAATTTGATTAAAGGTGACTTCAAGAGCTTTTTGAATCCTAAGATATTCTCTAGGTCCCCGGTATTTAACCTTTAGAAAACCTATATCATCAAGAGAAGAGCTCAATTAAGAACCTGGAAAAGAAAATATACTCTACCTGGAGCAAACTTAAATGACAAAATTCCATGCCCACATAGTCTCACGCGGACGCGCAGGAGGAGAGGCGCTTGTAACCTCCCAGCCCGTATCGTTCCTGGGCAGCGTGGATCCGAGAACAGGCATAGTTGTTGAAAAAGAGCACGAACTTGCAGGAAAGAGCATAACAGGAAAGGTACTTGTATTCCCTGGCGGAAAGGGTTCAACCGTAGGTTCTTATGTTATCTACCAGCTCAAAAAGAACGGCACAGCGCCCGCAGCCATGATAAACATTAAAGCTGAGCCAATAGTGGCGGTCGGAGCCATAATCTCAGATATTCCGCTCGTAGACAGGATGGAGAAAGACCCCACTGCGGCGATAAGAACAGGGGATAAGGTTTTAGTGGATGCGATTGTAGGAAGTGTGGAGATTTTATGAACGGTGAGAAAGGATTTATGGAAATAAAGATGAGCTCTGGCTGGTTTATGACCATCTCGCTCCAGAAGAGCGACAGGTTTGAGGAAGAGAAAGAGTACGTGGAGATAGCTAAAGAGAGAAGCGGGCAGAAGCGCGGACGGTTCAACCTCAACCCCAAGTACGTGAGGGCTCTGGGAGAGGCGCTCATGAAATTTGCGGATGAGAACGGGCTTTAACCGCAAATAATATTATTTTTGAAAAATATCATAAGAGTAATGAGAGAGCTGCCAGAAATTATTACATATTTTTTTATCGGTGTACTTATAGGACAAATAAAATTATTCGATTTTATGTTTCCTTCAATATCGGTTTCTATTGTTTATTTTGTTCTCCTCTCTATAGTTCTCATACCCAGGCTTGGAGAAAAAGGAGTTTATCTAATACTGGGTTTCTACATATCAAATTTATACAGCAGGTTTTTTTAGCCGCATCTCTGCAGTAAAGGGCTAAAAACTTTATAATTTACTTTCCCCAGAACGGGTTCCCTCTCCTCTTTATCTCCATGAAAGCCATGAGCGCCTCCTTATCCGCAATAGGCATTGATTCGAAAAGCTCCTGTTCCGCTATCTTGGCATGCTTCTCTGGCACGTCTATGTAGAGGATATCCCCTTCCTTTATCTGCCTTCCCACGATAGGTCCGTCGATCGCCACAGCCACTTCCTTTCCGGTTGCTGCCTCGCTCAGGTTCTCGCTGTGCTCCTGGATGCCCTTTATCTTCCCCACGACCGCCCCGTCCTCCCGCATCACGTCCAGGTTTGTCTTAATGACGCCGCCCATCACGCGCACGCCCACGACTGCGGGCTTGCTCTGCCTGAACGTGCAGTCGGGCAGTATCTGGAACCTGGCTGGCTTGATAATTGTCTCATAGCGCCTCTTCTCGATAAGCTGCTTCTGTTCAGTTACCCATTTCTTGTAATCCTCGATAAGCTGGTAGATGACATCGTTTATGAACACCTTGATGTTTGAGCCCGCAAGCTCTTCTTTTGCGTCGGGAAGGACATCCACATCGAATCCCACGATAACCGACAGCAGCGGGTCTTTTATGGTCTTTACTTCAGCCACGTCCCGCTTTGTAATATCGCCAATATCAGCCCTGCGTATCTGTATGTTCTCTTTCTTAAGCTCGTTCACAAGAGCCTCAAGTGAGCCGAGGGTATCTGCTTTGATCAATATCCCGTTTGATTCGGTTTCGATCCTTACAGCATCCACTTCTGATTTTATCTGGGCAGCCACTTCGCTGATGTTATTCTGCGCCACCCGTATCTGTGAGCCCGCAAGCGCGCCTTCAAGACCCGGAGCCGCGATCTTGATACCCGACGCAGCCACCACTTTCTTTACCTGCATGAACTTCTCCTCTGCGCGCATCTCGGAGAGCGGGCGCGGTTTCAGGAGAGCCCGTATTTTTGTAACGATAGGATTTCCCAGGCTCCCCACAACTATAGTATCCCCGACGTTCAGCTCCCCCTCGTACAGGATCACATCCAGCGTGGTGCCAAGACCGACCTCTTCCTTCACCTCAAGAACTGTGCCTACGCCGGGTCCGACTGCCCTGTACTCAAGGTCTTTTTCAAGGAACCTCTGCGCAAGTCCCATCAATATCATTAGAAGGTCGGGTATCCCTTCACCCGTTTTCGCACTGAGCGGTACCACGCCTATATTGCGCTGGAAATCGCGTACCCTGTCGTACCTGTCAGAGCTGAACCCAAGTTCGTAGAGCTTTCCTATGAGAATGTATATTTTATTGTCCAGCGCGGTTTTCACATGCTCAGCCTGTTTCGGGTACGATAGTATGAACGGCTGCCCGGGCTGTGGGTTCCAGCCTGAGAGCCGGTCTATCTTGTTAGCAGCAACTACGAACGGCGTCTTGAACCTCTTAAGTATCTCAATGGCTTCAAGGGTCTGGGGCTGGAATCCCTCGTTTATATCGATCACAACAATGGCAAGGTCTGCCAGTGCACCGCCTCTTGCCCGGAGCGTGGTAAACGCCCTGTGACCCGGCGTATCGATGAAAAGCAGCCCGGGTACGTTCGTCTCTCCCCTGAAAATTGGTCCGCATACCCGCCTTATCACATCGAGGGGCACCTCTGTCGCGCCGATATGCTGCGTTATCAGACCAGCCTCACGCTCGGCTATAGTAGTACCCCTGATCCTGTCAAGAAGCGAGGTCTTGCCGTGATCGACGTGCCCCATGACGCATACTATGGGCGTGCGCAGATTTTGTGCCATAATCATTAGATTATTACTGAAAGTATATAAGTTCTCAAGATGCGCTGCTATCTGGCAAAGCGTTTTTCAGGATTACTCGTATACCCAGGTCTCGTCTATCCGCGAGTACCCTGTCATCTCGGATTCCCTGAAATGTATGGCTATCTCTCTCTCTGCTGATTCGGGCGAATCGCTGGCATGCACCACGTTGCGCCCGGTATCAAGAGCAAAATCACTACGTATGCTTCCAGTTGCTGCGTTCACGGGATTCGTGGCGCCGTTTATCGCACGCATCACCACGACCGCGTTTTTGCCCTCCACTACCATTGAGACCGAGGGTCCTGATGTTATAAAATCGATAAGCGAGTTAAAAAAAGGTTTCTGGGCATGTTCAGCGTAGTGTTTCTTTGCCATTTCCTTAGTGATAGTGTTCATGCGCAGAGCAATGATCTTAAGCCCGCGCCGCTCGATCCTGTGGATCACTTCGCCTACAAGCCCGCGCTGCACGCCGTCGGGTTTGACCATAACATACGTGCGCTCCATGGCATCACCTTAGACTTCACCTTGACATTAGTTTCTTTGCTTCCCTGGATGTCTCAAGCAGCATCAGGATATCGCCGTTCTTGATTGGTCCGATCACGTTGCGGGTTATGATCCTGCCTTTATCCCTGCCTTCAAGTATCCTGCACTGTACCTGCATGGCTTCCCCATGCATCCCTGTCTTGCCGATCACTTCGATAACTTCGGCAGGAAACCCATTCTCTTCATCTGCCATACTCTCACTTCTTCAGTGCCTGGACTTTCTGCGCAACTTCTTCTACCAGTTCCTTGCCCTTTCCAGGTTCTACTATCGCCGCTGCGCCGCTTCCGACGCTCAACCCGGCTGCTGCGCCAAGCTCCACCTGTTTTTTGACAAAGATATAAGGCGTGTTCTTTTCATCGCACAGAGCAGGCATGTGAGCCACTATCTCAGGCGGATTAACGTCCTCGCCTATTATTACAAGCTTTGCGATTCCTCGCTCGATTGCTTTTGTAGTCTCGTTCGTTCCTTTTCTAATCTTTCCTGTATCCCGAGCCATCTCTAAAGCTTCCAGGGCTTTATTGGATAAATCTGCGGGAACTTCAAATTTAATGTATGTTTGTGCCATATCAATTACTTCCTTCAGGATTTATTATCCTTCATCATTCACTTGATTAAAAGTATCGGCGTTCTTTATAGCATGAAGTGGTATATATTTTGCGCTTATGAAGTCTCTTCACTTATCACTCCGAACATATCCTGCCCGGTTATCTTAACTATGGTATAGTTTCCGCTTTTGGTTATATTGTACTGCAAGATGCCTCTCTGCGTACTGTTGTCTTTTAACTGGTTAAGTTTTTTCAAAGTGCTTGAGTTTAAATTCAGGTAAGCTGCTGTTTTCTCATAACTTCCATTGCTCAATCTGATACCCGTGTAGTACTGTTTCGCAAAGCTCACGTTCGAACTCAGGGTCTGGAAAGGCGCGGGTTCTACCCTGCTTAGCAATCCCTCGTACTGGTCGTAAGCTGTAGCTGTTTTGTTCAGGCTTGTGGTTATATCTATCACGTCGATAGCAGTCTGAGGCTGCGCAAATACCGTTGGGCTTCCCATCACATTAAATATGCCGTTTATCCCCGGCTCCTGTCTTATGAGAACATATTGGTTCTTATATGGAGCCCATGGGGGAACGATATATTCGAAATCGTTCCTCTCAGGAGACATAGTGCTGAGCAGCAGGAACGATTCGTTCATATCCTTCTTAAGGTGACCATAGTAAGCCTTTGTGGTATTAGATTTATAGAGGGAATCCATCCAGGTAATGAACGGATAATCTATTAGATCGATTTTTACCTCTTTTGACCACTGCGTCATCTGCGGTGTCATGCTCTCAAGATCTATATAACTTGCTGATACTGCGTCCGGGGGCGTCATGTTCAAAGCGTCCGAGATCGAGTTAAAGGGCTGGTTCATGGTCCAGAACTCAGGATTATATTTTTCCTGCTGGGATTCCGGTTTCTGGGTCTCCTGTTCCGTATTGCTTCTCGGACTGGTAGCTACATATGCCATAGGTACAATTATCATGACGAGAATCATAAATGCAGCGAGTAATTTGTATGCAGTTTGCTGTTTCATGCTCTCAACTAGTGCTTTTAAGATATTAAACCATCGCGTAACTTTTATATACGATGTACTCGTTTATACATTGATGTACAATTTTGTACAGTGATAATCATGAAGGAATTTATCCAGAAACTCATTCAGAAGCAGGATTTGACATCCGATGAAGCTGAAGTCGCTGTATCGAAAATATTTACTGAGGCTACAGATGCCCAGATCGCAGCTTTTTTAACGGCGCTGAAGCTGAAAGGAGAGGCGCCTGCTGAAATCGCGGGGCTTGCACGCGGTATGAAAAAGGCTGCTAACAGGATCTCCCCGAAAGTTAAGGGAGTCCTTGTGGATACCTGCGGGACAGGAGGGGATTCGACAGGTACGATCAACGTAAGCACCGGAGCCGCGATAATCGTGGCATCCTGCGGCGTCCCTGTCGCAAAGCACGGGAACTATTCCATTACCTCAAAGTCGGGAAGTGCTGATGTGCTCCGTGAACTTGGCATCCGGATAGATCTTCCTCCGCCTGAGGTCGAGAGCGTGATCGAGAAAGTGGGTATCGGGTTCATGCTTGCGCCTGTATTCCATCCCTCGATGAAAAGGGTGGCGCAGATAAGGCGCGACCTGGGTTTCCGCACGGTATTCAATATCCTCGGACCTCTCACCAATCCTGCAAGCGCACAGGCGCAGGTGATAGGGGTCTTTGACAGCTCCCTGTGCGAGCCGATAGCAAACGTCCTGAAGATCCTGGGCACCAGGAGAGCTATGGTAGTCCATGGGAGCGGCATGGATGAGATATCTAATATTGGCGAGACTTCGATAGCCGAGCTGAACGGCAGCAGGATCACAAAGTACACTGTATCGCCTGAGAAACTGGGCGTCAGGAGAGCATCGGCCGGTGATATTGCAGGCGGTGCACCTGAAGATAACGCAAGGGACATAGTGGACGTATTGAAAGGGAAAAATGGGGCAAAAAGGGATATCATAGCGATCAATGCAGGTGCAGCCCTGCTTGTGAGCGGGAAGGCAGCGGACCTGAGTTCAGGGATAAAGATGGCGAACCGGTCTATCGACAGCGGCGCAGCCCTGGATAAGCTGAAGGAATTCGTTGGTGCCGCAGGTGAGCCGGGAAAGCTTGATAGATTCCTGTAGAGAGCCACAGATGAAGGTAAAAATTTGCGGTATCAAGACCGAGCGCGACCTTGACATGGCACTGATCGCCGGGGCAGATGCTGTAGGGTTTATTACCGAGGTGCCTGTGGATTCACCGCGGAAGATAAGTCTCCCGGAAGCATCACGATTGATATCAAAAGTGCCGGTGTTCGTGGCATCGGTGCTTGTTATCATGCCTGAAAATGCAGAGCAGGCGATACGTATGGTACGGACTGCGAGACCGACTGCTGTGCAGGTCCATAATGCACTTGGGATCCAGGAATTGAAGAAGATCAAGGATTCGGGGGTAATGCTCATTAAAACGATCCCTGTAGCCCAGAACGCTGATATTAAAACCCTTGTGAAACAGGTAAGAGAGCTGCATGGAATCGCTGATGCTGTCCTTCTGGATACCGCGCTGGGCGGGAAAACAGGCGGGACCGGAGTGCCACATAACTGGGAGATAAGCTCGGAGATCGTTCTCAGCTCCGGCGTGCCCGTGATACTGGCAGGCGGGCTCTCCCCTGAGAATGTCAGCGATGCCGTAAGGAGCGTTCGACCTTACGCCGTCGATACCGCATCAGGCGTTGAGAGCGAAGGGAGAAAGGACGAAAAGAAAGTGATGGCTTTTGTCAGAAATGCGAGGACGCATGAGATTTGATATCGATGAGAAGAAGTTCCTGAGCCTTGCAAAAGAGAAGCCTGTTATAATCCAGTTGATGGCAAAGGTGGGGGCATGCTGCACGCCTCTTGAACTTTATGCCTCTCTTGATAAAAAGTGCGCTTACCTTCTTGAATCGGTTGAGAAAGAGAAAAAGCATGCGCGGTTCTCTTTCGTGGGCGCTGATCCGGATGCGACTGTCACTGTCAAGAATAGAACTGTAACCCTTGATTATACGCAGAGAACAAACCTGATAGGATTTATCGAATCATCGCTCTCGAAAATCTGCGATACGGGCGACGTGGGTGATAGAAGGGTGGGCAAACTCAAATCAGGCTTTGATACCATGGATGCCATCCGTTCGGTTTTCGCAGCTTCTGGCGTGAAGTTCATCGGAAAGGGCTTTGACAGGCAGACGTTCCTTGGGGGAGCTATCGGATTTTGCGCCTACGATATGGTGTACGACTGCTGGCTTGATATCCCCGCTAAAAAGACCCGTACTCCTGAGGCGCAGTTTGCGCTCACTACAAAGACCGTTGTTTTTGATCACTTGACAGATGAGACGTACGTGGTCATGACGCCGTTAGTGCTGGACGGAGATGATGCAAAAGATACGTACCGTACTGCGCTGGCGGATGCAGAGAAACTTGTATCAGCGGTGGAATCGGCAAAACCGCTTGCTGTGCGGAAGAACAGACCTGAGCAGATAACGTGCAATATGGAGAAAACAGAGTATGAAGACGCTGTCAGGAGAGCAAAAAAACACATAATCGACGGGGATATCTTCCAGGTAGTGCTCTCGCGCAGGTACGAGGTAACAACAGACCAGACTCCGCTTGAGCTGTACACTGCCCTGCGCAGCGTCAATCCGAGCCCTTACATGTACCTTTTTGAATTCAACGGGACAAGCATCATAGGCGCAAGCCCTGAGACCCTGCTCTCAGTCCATAACCGGAAGGTCATAATCAACCCTATCGCAGGCACATGCCCGCGCGGGAAGACGCTGCAAGAGGATGAGGAATTCGCAAAAGAGATGCTGGGGAGCGAGAAAGAGCGGGCTGAGCATGTGATGCTCGTTGACCTGGGGCGCAACGACGTGCGCATGGTCTCACAGGGCGGGACTGTTAAGGTCGATGATTTCATGTCTGTTCTGAAGTACTCGCATGTGCAGCATATAGAGAGCACAGTATCAGGCATGCTCCGCGACGGGTGCGACCAGTTCGATGCAACGCGCGCAATATTCCCTGCAGGCACGCTCTCGGGTGCGCCCAAGATAAGAGCCATGGAGATAATAAACGACCTTGAAAAAGACGCAAGGGGCATATACGGCGGGGGCGTGGGATACTATTCCTGGAACGGGGATGCGGATTTCGCCATCGTGATAAGGACGATAATCAAGAACGGCAGGAAGGCGATAGTGCAGGCAGGCGCGGGGATCGTGGCGGACTCTGACCCGGAGTATGAGTACAACGAGACCGAGCGCAAGATGGCGGCGATGATAAAGGCGATAGGAGGGGGGGCATGAGGGTATTGATTGGAGAAAATAACGAACCGCAGATAAACGCAGATGAACGCAGATGCATTCTCACAACGAATTACATCAAAACAACCCACCGCAAAGGACGTAAAGAGCGCAAAGGAGTGCAGCAGGAACCTTTGCGCTCTGGTGTGGATAACAGATATTCTATTAACAACGAACTCGTACGAACTGATACGAACTCAAACTATTCAGAGTTCGTACGAGTTCGTATCAGTTCGTTGTTGATGTCCATTTTGTCGTTCTCTTTGCGTCCTCTGCGCTCTTTGCGGTTGGATGTATTTTCCACTCCGGAGCGGGCGATAAGGGCACTGCATGGAGTATCTGCGTTTATCTGCGTTCATCTGCGGCTAATTTCAATCAAAGTTGCTGGAGGAGTATGAGAATCTTATTCGTTAACAACAAGGATTCTTTTGTCTGGAATCTTGTAGACTACGTATCCATTTTTGAGCCTGATACTGTTGTGGTTCCTAACACCATCCCGCTGAAAGAGGTTGAGAGTATTAACCCCGATGCCATAGTGATATCCCCTGGTCCCGGTCATCCTGCAAACCCGAAGGACATCGGAAGCTGCCTCGATATCATCAGGGAATCGACCGTGCCGCTCCTTGGAATATGTCTGGGTCACCAGGCGATAGGCGTGGCTTTCGGCGGCGATGTTAGCCATTCGCCCTCAGGACCCGTGCACGGGAAGACCGCGCTTATCAACCATAATGGCAACAGCATATACCAGGGCTTGCCCAATCCCCTTGTCGGAGGGCGGTACCATTCTCTAGCTATAACAAAGCTGCCGCGCGAGCTTGAGGTCACCGCGAGGACGCAGGACGGCATAATAATGGGAGTGAAACATAAGCAGAGACCGATATTCGGGCTGCAGTTCCACCCCGAGTCTGTGCTTACGCCGGAGGGGTTGGGGATAATTGAGAATTTTCTGAGGATGGCACATTTATAAAGGACATTGGTCGTAACTCATTTTTAAAATGTCCGATCGTGAAAATCTCATTGGTGTGCCTGGTATCCCGCCAGTGCTTTATGTAAGCCATCCATTCATCGTCCTCAAGAGTATCTAATATTACTTTGAACCTGTTGATTGCACCAATATCTTTGGTTCCTGTTTTTTTCTCTATTTTTTCTTCTAATTGCTCCAGCAGGATATTACCACGACCATCGCCCCGTTTATTGGCTACTTCATATGCCCGAATCAGGTCGGTCGCAGTGCGTATGCCATATGCACGCAAACCCTCTCTGATATCTTCAGAACCATCCAGGTGCAAATACAGGATAGCCTGATCGACCCAATCCACGAGGCACGGCACAGGGATACGTGTTTGAAGCATTAAATCAATCAAATCATAGTTCGCCAGGTTTTCGATATTTTCAACACCCTCCTCCACTAACTGTGTCCTCTGGTAAAAGTTTATTCCGTCAAGTTTTTCGAGGGTTTTTTCTTCTTTAATGTAGAATCTGTTTTTAATTACAGTTTGCAGATATTCCTGAATAATTGCGATAGCTGTAGCCGGGAAAATGCCAATCATGAAGGCAAGAGGTAAAAGTACTGAATTATTCCCTTTAATCATGGGAATTTCACTCAGCACCCATACAAGAATAATTACCATTAAGATGCGGACCGTGATATGGCTGTAGGCTTTTGGTCTGAGATCTACACGTGCATAGCGACGGAATAACATATTCAATCCGAAGAAATAAGCACCGAGAAAACCAAAAACTATGGGTGTCGGACTTGGCATGAAGAAGTCTCCAGCCCGGCTGATATCACCAAATGGGTGCAGTGTCAGGATCCATCCGACCGTAATGATTAATGTGGCTACAAATATTGGTGACTGCACGCCGTATAACCGGCTGCTGCTGGATTCTTCAGCGCCGTAAACAGACCTGACCTTGTCCTCATATAAACTTCGTGCATCCTCCAGCGTTATAACTCTGGGATCGAGCTGGACTATCTCGCGGAAAAAACTCACCTGTAGCGTTCCTAGTTTCTGGTGTGTGAAAAGAAAATACATCAAAGCAGGCAGTAGAGAAACCGTGGCAATGAAAACAAACTGCATGCCGCGACCCAGCATATCCGGGGAGGGTACCGCGGTCGTCTGGGTCAGCAGGTCTTTCCCACCGCCAAAGAAGAATATTACAAGTGCCGGCAACCCAACCCCGATTGCCAGGATGAGTATAAGGCTTAGAACCAGTGCCCCCCATTGTCTGATGTTTTTTAATCCATCGATAAATCTTTCTTTTATCTCCTTTTTCAGTTTATACAAAATTGATAATACTACTATTAATGCGATTATACCCCATACATTTAACCAAAAATCAGGTTTGTTAAAATATCCAAAAAAAGAACCTACTGCCCTTAAAATTGCCGCTATTATCAAGATAATGATGCTTGCACCGAAGGCAAAATATAGTGCTTCTGAAGATGATTCGTCTTCTTTCGGTAATTTCTCGATTCTAATGAGATTTAATTGTTGCCAGGATTCATAGTCGAGTTCTTCAGATTTGAAAGTCCCTTTGCCAAAAGGAGGCAGGACAAATAATCCCAAGTCGTCTTTCCGTATTTGCGATTCATTGCAATCGATGCTTTTATTTTTTTTAATACCTATTCGCCTTGCCGTTAGATTATGGATGATGATTCTAGTATCGTAATTAACGGTCACTGAGGCTTCTTCAGTGTTTCCGGATTCCTGGTGACTCATTTTACCCTCCGTTTTATGCTTATGTTATTTCCCAAGCCAGCTTCTGTACAACATGTGATCGAGCTGATAATTATAGCTATCAATAACCTGTTTTTCATTAATATACCACCAATTCCAGAGTAGAGGAACCAAAGATTATACATGATTAATATATATAAACGTTGTGCTGCCCTTTTTCAAAGTACGGATGCATGGAAAGTATTGTCGTTAATTTAAGAACCAGTACGAACTTTTTGAGGATGGCGCGGGAAGGAGCAGATTAGTCCTTCCCGTAAATATCTCTTATTTAGCCAGGATGTTATAGGCGGCTACCACAGTCGCTACAGTACAATATAAATCGCTATAGTTTGCTATAGCATCACAGCGCAGGTGCTGGATTTTATGATTCAATGTAATACCATTCAAAAATTAAACTGAGCGCCAGCTTACATCCAGGATATATACCGCTTAAGTTTAACCTGTTTATTCCCATGAACGACCGTTTAACTGTCCTGGGCTTTAAAAGGCATATTTTAATTCATTCGGGTCCGATGTACCTTTTGATCTCTATATTTTAGTACATCTATCATTCCCGACATGCTACGCCAGCCCCTTCAGAGACTGTAGTGCATTCCAGCGGGGTACGATGCTTATCTGAGATATTATGTCCGCTGGCATGATACCCGGTGCTCACGGAAAACATTTGGTGTTCAGGCTGCGGTTTAATCTCTGCTAATGGTTATTCGAGGGACATAGCTGTTTATCAACTCAATGACAATCCATCAAGCTCTACGCTTTGTGCTTTATTAAACCGCATTATATCATATATACAACGTATCTATTCAATTAATCACATCATTTATAGTTTTAAAACTATAACGTAATCCCTCCGATGCAGAAGGATAAGATGCAGGGTGATCAGCAGCGACCCATCATCAGGACCTACTTCACTGCCACTATCTTCACTATATCCCCGTCCTTCAGTTCATGCTTCTCCCCCAGCCTCATCTTGGTGCGCGCATCCACAGCATACAGGAACCCTTTGCCTATGTCGGTATGGATCATAAAAGCCAGGTCTTTCGGCGTGCTCCCCCTCTTCAGCAGGAAGGCATCAGGCAGTATGTTTCCTTTCTTATCCGTGAACTTGTTCTCATCCTCGACCGGATAGACCACGATCAGGTCAAGAAGCCTTAATACCGTCTCATTGATACATTTCTGTACACCAGTGCCTCCGTATTTCTTCATGAGCGCGCGTATCTTTGAGAGCGCCTCTTTCTGCGCTTCGGAGAGGTTGGGTGATTCGATAAAATCGGCATCTCCTGGTATGTATTTTACAGCCCCGCTCTTATCCGCAAGGCGCAAAGCAACTTCAGCCGCCGCGCTGGCAGGTATCGCGCCTTTCTTAACAAGGCGCTCTATGTTCTCAGCCGATGCCGCATCAATTTTGTTCGCCGTGATGATCAGGGGTTTGCTCTCAGCCCTGAGCATGTCAGAAAGCTCGATGATCCGTTCGTCAGTCCACATGTGGGGTTTGTCGCGCGGGAGCTTGAGCCTGGTCAGCGCTGTTCTCACATGGGATTCCGTGATCCCTGCGCCCTCAAGCTGCCCTGCTATCGTTTCCTCTATTTTAAGCCCTTCTGCCTGGACTTTGCGCGACAGCCTCTCCCAGTTGCGCTTCAGTATCCCGAACAGCCACATCGTTATCTCATGTTCAAGGAACTGTATGTCTTCAAGAGGATCATGCGAGCCCACAGGAACGGGCGCACCCTCGATATCGGTGCCGCCCGATGCATCGATCACATGTATTATCGCCTTCGCCTGCCTGAGGTTATCAAGGAAGGCATTTCCAAGCCCGCGCCCTTTATGCGCGTCGGGCACGAGTCCTGCCACGTCTATCATACCTATCGGGACGAACCTCACACCGTCCATGCAGTTCCCGCAGATGAGCTTTAATTCCCTGCACGGGCAGGTAGTTCTGACATATGCCACACCGTGGTTGGCGTCGATTGTCGTGAATGGATAGTTCGCAATTTCGACATTTGCCAGGGTTGCCGCTTTAAAGAATGTTGATTTTCCGCAGTTCGGTTTTCCCGCGAGCGCTATTGAGACAGCCATGCTTCTTAATACAGTTCTTGTGAACTTAATTCTTATCTATGAGGCATGAGGAATATTGAATCGACGATAAATGAACCCTGCCGTGAGAACGGGCTGAAAAAATATATACCCCTATCTACAACACCCAGTCAATGCATCCCAAAGTATCAAAAACCCATTCAATATTTAAAGATTTATTCGAAAAACGTAAAAGTCTGGCTATCAAGGTTGGACTTACCGGTATCATCCTTATTCTTATATCACTGCTTGCCCGGGAAATAATGCCAGTCCAGCAACCGACTGGTATCTGGCATATCCTGAACGTTATCGTAGAATTATTCGGGAGAGCCGGCGAAGCTTTTATCCTGTCAGGATTTGTGGTTTTTGTCCTGGAAGAGCACCCTCTGGCGCTTATGGTGAAGGATGTCTCCAGATCCATTATCGACGAGATTATAGACAGGCATTTTACTGAAAAAGAACTTATAGAGTTCATATTCAGGGGCATCAAAAATCTGAACAAATTCGAACGTATAGACGAAGAAATATACGATTTATACAAGAAGCACGGATTACTTGAACTGATGGACGAGCCACGGAGATCCAATGTTTCGATCATATTCAAAAAAGAGGGCGATGTTGAAGGTGAAAAAGACAAGATGCTGCTGAACAGGATATATGACTACAGGGCGACAAACGAAGCTCGCGAGGGCGGCAGTTCGAAACTTGTGAACAGGGACGGTCTGGTGGCTTTCTTCGATTCCCCCATCCCTGAATCGGCTGAGATAGGGGATGAATTATTAGATCACATCAGTAAATATCTGAACGTCGAATTCAAATTCTCCACTTCGTTTGAAATAAGCGGCTCGATGTGCCATAAAAATCTCCTGCCGCTCGCTCCAGCTTTTATCTCTCATAAAGATTTTGATGTAGAAAATTGCAGGCCGAGAAATTATAGGAACGGAACTAAAGATTTCAAACCTGAATTATATGCTGTCTATGAGCTGCTGAGCCAGAGCGATGCCAGTAAAGTCCTTAAATTAAATCTGTACCTCAATGTCAGAATACCTCCGGGAGAGTTCATAGATGTATGTTTTGCTGTAAAAGGAATTGTGTCTGATTATGACCTGTGGACATACGAATTTATCTCGTACACTAAAGGCGTTACTTTTGAACTGCAATTCGGAGAGGAGTTTGAGACCAAAATAGAGGAAGTACTGGTAGGTGTTCCGAATCCACCTATTAAATCCAATACAAAACTAAAATACAACGGGTGGATAATGCCCCATTCTTCGATATCAGGTTCGTGGAGAAGAAAAGTGCAGTCTGATTGAGGCGAAGCAAAATATCAAAGAGCTAAAAAACCATTAAGTCAAAAATTATGCCTCCACTCACCTTTCGCGTTGTCCTTGTTGAGCCCATCTACAGCGGTAATGTGGGCTCGGTAGCCCGGGCGATGAAGAATTTCGGTTTCAGCGAGCTTGTACTGCTGAACCCGTGCGTGCTTGATAATCCTGCGCGCGTGATGGCTGTACATGCCTACGATATCATCGAGAACGCCAGGATTGAGTTCTCCCTTGAAGATGCACTTGCAGGCTCGAATACCATTATCGGCACGACCGGGCTTGCAGGAAAAACCGATAATGAACATATGAGGATACCTGCCCTCTCCCCGCGTAAGCTCAGGGAGAAGCTCACAGGTAAAAGCGGGGTGGTTTCTCTGCTCTTCGGAAGGGAGGACGATGGACTGAAAAATGAGGAGCTTGAACTTTGCGACATTATAGTGAACATACCAGCAAGCCGTGATTACCCAAGCATGAACCTGTCCCACGCTGTCGCTGTCATCTTATATGAACTGAGCGACATATGCGGCGGGGAAATATACCTTGCAGACCATTTTGATATCGAGCTTTTATACGAACATATCGAAGAGATGCTTTCGGATATTGAGTATAAGGAACATAAAAAAGGTAAAACATTGCTTATGCTGAAGAGAATACTCGGCAGGGCTGAACTGACGGGGCGCGAGGTACAGACCTTAAGAGGCATTCTGCGCCGCATACAGTGGAAATTGAACCGGACAAGGGAGTTATGAGATTGTAGTTAGGTTTTTAAGTTAAAGTATGATTATGACCATATCTATCAAACCAGAGAAATACAAGGAATAATATGGAAAACCCTGTTAAATTGATTCTCGGCTGCATATTAGGTCCCAAGCCCAGAATCGCCGAAAGCCAGCGCATCAGTCCTGTCGAGCTCAAAGGCGACCCGAAGATGGTGGCTGAGGTCGTCCCCTACTTCATCGTGGCGTCCATTGAGGTCGGGAACACCACTACCAAATGCATCCTGACAGCTACTAATATGAAAGACGGGCGCACGCGGATTTTGAACAAGACCGTAAAAATGACGCGCGATGTAAGGAAACCCAAGCCCAGCGAGAGGATATTCGGCACGACCCTGAGCGGCGTATCGCTGACAAGGGAATCGATCGCTGAGCTGGTGCGCGACACCCTTCTCGAAGCGCATGAGGCTGTAAATCTGGATGTTAAGACGCATCTTGATTTCGCTGTGAGGTCCACGGGCGTTGTCGCCGGGTTCTCATCCCCACATGAGGTAGGGGAATTTATAAAAGCGCTGGCTGACGGCTGTCTTCTTGCAGGCATACCGCCGAAAAAGATGGTGCCTGCGATGTCTATCAATAACATACCTGTAAAATTCAGGAACCATACTCTTATCGATAAGGTAATATTCACGGGCGCTGTCGGAGGCGTTCTCCCTCCTGTGGGCTCAACTGGCGTTGAGATTGTGGCAAACGAGATGGAAGGCGAGCTTTCAACTGCCGGTATCAAGGAAGGTGCCAAGTGGGCTGGTGTGGACTACAGGAACCCTGTGTTTTCCATGGATTTCGGCACCACTCTTAAAGGACGCATCACTAACGATGATATCCCATACGCAAGGACGATCGCCAACCTCTGCGGTTATGCAGGCGCGGTCCCTGATGCCGTAATAAAAGGCACGGGATTGGTGGATAAAAGGTACGGCGCAGCTCTTGATCTGTACAGAAGTGATAAGGAGATCATGGTATGGCTTACGAAAAGCAAAACTATAAAGAAATATGCTGATGCGATCCATGAGCGGATATCGATCGAGATCGTGCCTGAGGACAGGAACAGGTACGGGAGCGTGCCTGTCGATCCCGGAGCTGCAAAACAGATCGGCGTTACGCTTATTGGCTGCGATGTGGGGATTGACGGAAGCCTTATGCCGGAACTGACTGATATAGGTGCCCAGATATATTCCGGGTACGGTTTAAAGGCTATGTTCGCTACACTTGATCTTGTTTCCGCTATGATGGTCGAGAGGCTTGTAAAACTGAGCATCGATAATAAACTTATTTCCGGGAAGACCTCGATAGGGCTGACGGGAAGGGCAGCCATCACAGGCTGCAAACCGTACCTGATCTTGAAAGCCATCGAGAAGCTTGGGCTCTACAAAGAGCCGGGAGACCGTGTGGTGTTTGTTGATGACGGGCTGGCACGCGGAGCGGCAGTCATGGCGCGCTGCATGAACTCGATGGGAACGCCTGCAAATCCTGTAGGCGGCATACGCGGCGGGGGATGCGTGCTCAGCAAGCGCATCGAATATTATAACCAATCAAAAGAGAGGAATCCAGCATGAACGCACTTCTTATGATGGGATGCCCGGAACTGCCAGTCCAGACCGCGGCTGCGCTGTATATTGCCAATAGACTGAACCGTGAAGGTTTTGAGGTCATTGCGGCAGGGAACAATGCCGCTATAAGCCTTCTCCTCAATTCCGATCCAGACAGACATTACGTCAAAAAGGTACTCGACCTGGACAGGTGCATAGCAAACCTGGCAGAAAAAAAAATGGAGTTCGACCTCTGCTTCGTTTTCATCCACAGCGACAGCGGCATATCGTACCTTGCCACGGTCAAATCCCTTTCAAAAGCAAAGACCGTGGCGATCATATTCGGAAAGGAGATAGCACCGCTCATCGAAGCCAGCGGTGATTCGATCATCATGGCTGCAAAGGCTGTGCATAATCCCACGCCCCTACGGGCGAAAATAGACGGGGTGAAGTCATGGGCTGCATTGATGAAATGAATTATGAAATACTGCTGCCCAACAGCTCTTTTAAGGAATGCGCGGATTTTATAAAGAAAAACTTCAGGGAAATATATTATGTGGATGCGGGGTATAAGATATTTGACAACTATCTGGTAGGAGTTCCTCCCATCCCTATCGCTGTGGAGAACGAGGACGTTATTATGCCGTATGTTAAGCCGTGCCATGGGTGTTTTGTGCTGAGGATTCCGGGGAAGGAGGAAGTGGGGAGGCTGAGGAAGGGAAAGTGAGAAATTTATTCCGCAAAAATCTCTTTTTCAACTTCAATGCTTATTGAGAGGTTATCAGCATCCTTAATTCGCTCAAGAATCTGCTTCACCTCATTTTTGCTCTTTATTTTCTTCTTCCAGATGGCTTTCAACACAGCCTGTAGAGATAAAACTAAAACCCCATGCTTTTTTGCAACTTCCCTTGCCTTTTTATCGTTAGTTACAAATATGCAGTTATTCTTTTTGCAAAAAGCGATTGCTTCAAGTTCCCCTCTCCCAAGAGTTAGTTTCTTTAATCTCTCATATTCTTCTATTACGTCTTCACTCAGTGTGATTGTTCTTATTTTTGAGAAAATATTTAGTGGGTAGGCGTAGCCATACTCTACAGGTACTGAAAGCTCGTCATATATCTTCGGTGTAATAACAATTTTGTTAGCAAAAAGCTCCATCAAAATATCGACTGCGCCTATCTTTGCAAAAGCACTTAACACATCGGAATCAACAACTATAAATTCAATATTACTTCAACCTCCCTATCTATTTCGCCAGAAGGTATGCTCGGTACTTCGATTTTTATACCCCTCTCCCTCAGTATCTCCTTAAAATCTTCTATATTTACTCCGCATATCTCAGCGCCTCTTGATAGAGAGATTTTTCCGTTTTTATATAAATACATGGCTACTTCTCTTCTCATCTCGGGTTTCGTTCTTAGAAGAGCACGCAGTGCATCCTCAATTAGTTCTTTTTTATTCGCGTACTTTCCCGTACGAACCAGTATATCATCCAGCCCTTCCAATATTGTTTCAGTCATTCTAATATTTTCTATGTCGTTTTATACTTAAATACTTCTTGATTTTTAAAAAAATACGATTTTTTCTGGACTGCGCGCTTCTGCTACCGAAGGTTTTATACATGATGACGTAAGATTTATGGGCGGGTTATAAAATTCTGCGGTGGTTCACAGGCTGGAATGCTATCTACCCTGAATAATTGGTTGTGGAGGTGACCTATGGTTAAGAAAAAGGTTATTGTAGAGATGAGGGTACCGAAAGTGCCCGAACAAGGGATTGCAGCCGCCATGAACGAGATCGTATCCCGGTTTGATGTGACTGGATTTAAATTAGATAAAGGTTATAAGCCTGTCCCGGTGAGTCCTCCTGAAGAGCTTGCGGCTAGCCTCACAGCTTCTAATGAGACCGTGATGCTGGTGCGGGGTGAAATAGAGGAGGGAAAAGAGAAAGAGCTTGAATCCAGACCGAACGTTATTAAAGTATGGACAGATGCGAAAATAGAACCCACTTTTGATTGCGACACCGATGTATCCAAGGGAGATCTGAATGCCGTGATTAAGTATCTGGGCGTGGATGAGATATGGGCAAAAGATGCGCGCGGGGACGGCATAGTTATAGGCATCTGCGATGCGGGAGTGGACAAAAACATAATTCAAGCGGTCAAAGATGGCTGGTCGCCCTGGTGGTTTTTACCTTGGGGCGAAGTACTTGCAGGCAGCAGCCACGGGAACATGTGTGCAACAGACGCGCTTGCCATGTGTCCGCAAGCGCAAATATATGACATAGGAGTATTGAAATCCAGGGGTGAAACTGAGCGGGTCCTTTCAAATGCAATAGCTGGCTTCCAGTGGGCAATAGAGATGCATAAGAAGGACAAGACACCGCACATTTTATCCAGCAGCTGGAATATGTACCAGGAATCGGACGGACCGGATTACGCAAAGAATAAAAACCATCCTTTTACGAGAAAGGTCGTTGAAGCAGTAAGAGAAGGGATCATAGTTTGTTTCAGCGCCGGGAACTGCGGTGAATTCTGTCCTGATGAACGCTGCGGTTCTGATACTGGTCCAAAGCGCAGCATCTGGGGAGCTAACGGGCATCCAGAGGTCATAACCGTGGGTGCAGTAAATATAAATGAGGATCTCGCTGGTTATTCAAGTCAGGGACCTGCAGCCCTCTCAAGTGAAAAACCGGACTTCTGCGGGATAACACATTTTAAAGGATACAATGACCCGGACACCGGGACATCGGCAGCAACACCCATCGTAGCTGGTGTTATCGGGCTGCTTAAGTGCGCCAGACCCCGGCTGACCCACGCGCAGGTAAAAGCTGCATTGAGAAAAACAGCAAAAGATATCGGCGAGCCGGGATTTGATCACAACTCGGGATACGGTATAATCCAGGCGTATACAGCTTACCAGTTATTAGTAAAGCAAAAGAAAAAGGCAGAGAGGAGCTAAAAGAAATTATATTAGCGGTCAATGGTATCGACTTAGCCTTAAAGATATGGGAGGAATAATATGTGTAAAAATATGTGTAAGAACACTTTAGAAAAGATGTGCCTTCTGGAAGAAGGAAGAGCTGCAGGGAGAAAGCAAGAGCAAATGTACGGCAGGGTTCCTGCTCAGTGCATACTCCCTCCGCACATGCTGAACGAGATTGCAAAGAAGGGAAATCCGAAACAGCGGGACATGGCTTTAAAAACATTACTGATGTCGGAGAAGATACGGGGACGGCGCGAGGCGTTCGCGGAAGTGTATGTCGCAATGTCATTAGGTGCGAAATGCACCAGGGTCTACGATGCTAAAAATGGACAGGACCTTCCGGGAGAGGAAGTGAATGATCCAGAGAACAGTTCTGACCCTGCAGTAAAAGAGGCTCATAATGGAGCGAACGCCACCTACGATATGTACCTTAATGCATTTGAGCGCAACTCCATTGATGATAAAGGCATGTGCATACTCTCCTCGGTGCACTTTGATGAGAAATACGACAACGCTTTCTGGGATGGGAGGCAGATGGTCTACGGCGACGGTGACGGGGAACTCTTTAACAGGTTCACCATATCAATAGATGTCATAGGTCATGAGCTTACGCACGGAGTTACAGAATATGAAGCAGGGCTTGTATACTACGACCAGCCCGGCGCTCTTAACGAATCGATGTCCGATGTCTTCGGTTCCCTTGTGAAGCAGCGCGTACTCAACCAGACCGCAGAAGAGGCGGACTGGCTGATAGGTGAGGGGCTTTTCACCTCGAAAGTGAAGGGCAAAGCCCTGAGGTCTATGAAAGAGCCGGGAACTGCCTATGATGACCCTGTGCTGGGCAAGGACCCGCAGTCTGCGCATATGAGGGATTACAAGCGTTTACCCCGCCGGGAAGACAGCGGAGGCGTACATATAAACTCGGGCATCCCGAACCGCGCATTCTGCATCACGGCGATGGAGATCGGCGGTCATGCGTGGGAGAAGGCAGGTAAAATCTGGTATATCGCATTAAGGGACAGACTCAGGTATAATTCGGGTTTTCAGGCTGCTGCGAACAAGACTTTCCAGATAGCCGGAGTGATGTTCGGGACAGGAAGCGAGGAACAGAACGCCGTGAAAAAAGGATGGACCGAGGTGGGAATCACCCCAAAGGCGAGGTAACAGGAAGGATCTCAGGGAAGGGACTATGATTATCCATTTCGAACGTACAGGCGGTTTTGCAGGGATGCGTACCTCTGTTAATCTGGATACGAAATCGCTCCCAAAGGATGAGGCGGATAAACTGCACGAGCTTGTAGATAAAGCCGGTTTTTTCAATCTGCCGGCAAGTTTCCCTGTACCAAAACGGGGTGCCGACTACTTCCAGTACAGGCTGACGGTGGAAATGGACGGAAGAAAACACACAGTTGAGGTGAGCGACCCGGAAGTCCCTGCATCACTGCGTCCCCTGCTTCAATCCCTGATGGCGTATGCAAGGAAATAATGTCTACCCTGGTTTCGGCAAAAACGGCACAAGCCAGTCAAGGAACGAGTTCATGCTCCTCGTCTGCAGGTAGAGCGTACCCGTGCCCCTGAACTCAGCAACAAGACCCTCGCCGCTGAATACCGTGGATTTAAGTCCTCCTACCCGTTTCACGCTGTAGTCCAGCCCCTCGGTGAAAGCGACCATGTGCCCCGTGTCGATGGTGAAGGTCTCGCCCTTCAGTTTGACCTCGTGTATGGCGCCGAAGCTTGAGACATAGGCATCGCCAGCCCCGCCCATCTTGAGCAGGAACAAGCCCTCGCGCGAGAAGAACGATTTTGCCCCGCCCCATTTGGTATCAAGGCTCAGCTCCGGAGAGGATGCTATGTAGCTCCCGCTCTGGATGTACAGTGTCTCGCCGTTCAGCCTGTGGTGGGCGATATCGCCCTGGTACGGCGGCGCAAGCCCTACTATGCCTTTTGATTTTGCGGTAAAGGTATTGGTAAAGAAAGACTCGCCTCCGAGAAGACCGCGGGTCAGAGCACCAAGGACGCCGCCCTTTGCCTTTGTGGTGATCTCAATGCCCGGGGACATGTATACCATGGCTCCCGCCTCTGCTTCGATACGCTCCCCAGCCTCAAGCCGCATCTCAAGAAGCGTGTAGGCTGGCTTGTACATTATTTCGTGCTGCATATGGCGATATCTGGCAGGATTATTAATAAAGCTGGCGTTTTAAATTTATAAAATCGGATGGGCCCGCGGAGATTCGAACTCCGGATCTCCGCCATGTCAAGGCGACGTCATAACCAGCTAGACCACGGGCCCGGTTCTTTCCACTAGTGGATGATTGTTATTAAAGCTATCGATAAAACCCAGGTTTTATATTTTGGCAAACCAAACATATCCTTGATGGTAACTGTCAGTTCGAGGAAAAGGCTTGAATCCATAGAACGGGATATTTTACCTTCCATGTTCGTGGGAGTGCTGTCCAAGGACGAGAAATGGCTGAAGAACACGCTTGAGAATACGCTCCCGATGCTTGAGGAGCGCGCCCTCCGCCTGGCGCAGGAATCCATAACGAGCGGGGAATGCGCCGGGGACGACCCGCTATGCAGCGAGGAGCGTATAAGGGTGCTGTTCCGGGAGACGCGCATCAAGCTTGAGGAAGAACATAAGGTAAGGAAAGCACGAACGAGATTCCACCATTGAGTCCCACCAGCATTTCCCACTAACTATTTATTATGCAATTACGATTAACCATTCATGCAAAGTTCCAGGCAGGAATTCGAGGATTCATATACCCTGTGGATAAGGTCGGCAGCAAAAGATATCTCGTTCGCATTGAACCAGCTAAAGCCCGAAGAAGTAAGAAAGATAATCGCAATGAGCGAGCAGTACCTGAAGGAACCTGAATCGGTATATGGCAGGGACGGGCTTGAGAAGGTTTCAGGGCTTGCACCTCCGGGCGTTCTCCTGCTCTTTACAGATGCTGTAGTCTTCTCGCAGAGCATCTTTCTCAGGATGCCCTCTATCTTTGATTACGCAGTGGCTATGAACAGGAGATATTATCTCGGTTCGTGGTACTCTATCATAACCCTTAACAGGACTTACGTAAAGGAAGCAAGCGAAACGATGCTGAGATATACGCTTGAACATGAGCTGCTGCAAAAAGAGATTTATGAGGAGGCTCTGATGGGAGCAGAACAGAAAAAATTCACGCCCGAAGAGAAAAGGAAAATCAGTGATGAGACTTTAAAACAAGCAGTCGAAAAGACCGGCATAACCCCGGATGAGCTTGCCAGGGAGAACCAGTTGATGTTAAGGGTCTCCTACACCTCCCCGCTTCTCCCCAAAC
Organism: Candidatus Methanoperedens sp.; assembly: GCA_026552855.1. Classification (GTDB taxonomy): domain Archaea; phylum Halobacteriota; class Methanosarcinia; order Methanosarcinales; family Methanoperedenaceae; genus Methanoperedens. Next base: position 69,155 of record JAPMTX010000143.1, read on the forward strand.
CTTTTGCTGAGGCTGCTCTCTACTGGTATATGGAAAAAAACCTTGAAGAATTTAAAGAATACGGAAAAGCAAGCAGGGCAGAGAAAGAAGATGAGCTTGGAAAGAAGCTCAATACAGATTTCAAGGAATGGCTTGATTTTTCTGTAAATACATACAGGGTATTCCTGGAAGATGTAAAGAAAGAATTGAACTACAGTGATTACGGTTATGCATGAGAATAATAGCGATTGCTGATACGCATATAAAATACGGCTCCATAATAGAGCAGTTACCTGAGGACCTTGTGGCATTACTTAAGGGGGCTGATATGGTAATCCACGCAGGCGATTTTGTCACAAGGGCGGCTTTTCAAGAGCTCTCGAACCTGAAGAAGCTTGAGGCTGTCCGCGGGAACATGGATGAGGCTGCGCTGAAAGAGATTCTCCCGGAGCGAAGGGTGATAGAGATGGAAGGAATCAGGATAGGGATAATCCACGAGGCTGCCCTCTCCATCCAGGATACTACGGGCGCGTGGTACCTGGCAAAGGAAATGGGCGTGGATGTGCTGGTTTTCGGTCATACCCACAAGCCTGTTATCGAGAGATCTGATGTGCTTCTTATCTGCCCCGGCAGTCCCACGTTCCCGAGGCTGTCTGAACCGAGCGCGGTCGAGCTGGTAATAGAGAAGGGGAAGATATCCGGCAGGGTTATCACGCTTAATGGAACGGCATGCAGATCAATTGAGAGTGCGAGGTCTTTCAGAGGATAATTTAGATATATGATGTTCTGAAATTTTCTTGGGAATAAATCCAATTAGACATTTGACTTAAAACATATCCCTTTTTAGCTGAGCCTATATCAAACCTGATAAGCAACCCTATAAACTACTACCAAGTAAACGCGATACTTACCATGAGGATAGGAGTAAAAAGTTGTTCCTCCTATCCAATTTAAATCAATTTACATTGGTTTTAAAAGCGCATGCTTATATATATACTAAGTTATATGTCTTGCAATATCAAATAATGCATCCACTTGCAGAATAATGAGGAATATGGAAACAATCGATAAAAAAGCCCTAAGCGAACGGGATATATGCACGAAGTACATTACTCCTGCAATTCTTCAATCCAGGTGGAATATATACACGCAGGTACGTGAGGAAGTTACATTCACTAAAGGTCGGATTATAATAAAAGGTGCCCATGTGAGCAGAGGGGAGGCAAGGCGAGCAGATTACATTCTATATTACAAGCCCAATATTCCAATAGCTGTTATCGAGGCTAAGGATAACAATCATGGGATTGGGGATGGTATGCAGCAGGCACTTGTCTATGCCGAGATGCTGGATGTGCCTTTTGTTTATAGCTCAAATGGTGATGCATTTCTGGAACATGACTTCACGGTCAAATCGGGTCTGGTTGAAAAGGAGCTTCATCTCCATGAGTTCCCGTCTCCTGAAGTGTTATGGAAACGGTACTGTGCATGGAAAGGAATTGATGAAACAAAACAACCAATTGTTACGCAAAATTACTACTCTGATGGCAGCGGAAAGACCCCACGCTACTATCAACATATCGCTATTAACCGCACAATTGAAGCCATTGCAAAAGGACAAAACCGCATTCTATTGGTCATGGCTACAGGGACGGGAAAGACTTTTACTGCTTTTCAGATAATCTGGCGTTTATGGAAATCACGCACCAAAAAGCGCATCCTGTATCTGGCTGATCGAAATATCCTGATTGATCAAACTAAAACGAATGATTTTAAGCCGTTCGGTACAGCAATGACCAAGATTGAGAACAGGCAGGTTGACACTTCATACGAAATTTACCTGTCGCTTTATCAAGCGGTTTCCGGCACGGAAGAGTGGAAAAACATATATAAACAGTTTTCACGGGATTTCTTTGATCTCGTGGTAGTGGATGAATGTCACCGTGGAAGCGCTGCCGAGGATTCAGCATGGAGAGAGATACTGGAATATTTCTCTTCTGCTACGCAAATCGGGTTAACTGCAACGCCGAAAGAAACAAAAGATATCTCCAATATCCATTATTTTGGTGAGCCAATCTATACCTATTCACTCAAACAGGGAATAGAAGACGGTTTCCTAGCGCCATATAAGGTCATACGGATTGACCTGGATAAAGATCTCACAGGATGGAGACCTGAGAAGGGTAAGCAGGATAAGTACAGTAAAGCTATTGAAGATCGAATATACAACCAGAAAGATTTTGATAAGACGCTTGTTATTGAACAGCGCACCCAACTGGTAGCATGGAAAGTGACCGAATTCCTGAAAGCTACTAATCGTTTTGATAAAACCATCGTGTTTTGCGAAGACATCGACCATGCGGAACGAATGAGGCAGGCGCTGGTTAATGAAAATGCCGATCTTGTGGCACAAAACAGAAAATACGTTATGCGTGTCACTGGTGATGATGCTGAAGGCAAAGCCGAACTTGATAACTTTGTCCTTCCTGAGAGTCGCTACCCTGTGATCACTACCACCTCCAAACTTATGAATACTGGCGTGGATGCACAGACATGTAAGCTCATTGTCCTTGATCAACGCATCCAATCAATGACCGTGTTCAAGCAGATCATTGGCAGGGGAACGCGCATCAATGAGGATTTCGATAAATTCTATTTTACGATAATGGATTTTAAGAAGGCAACCGAGTTATTCGCAGATCCGAAGTTCGATAGCGAACCTGTGGTGATATACAACCCGAAACCCGGTGGTCCCCCACTGCCACCGGAGGATGGCGTGGATGACAGCTCCAAGCGTGTAAAATTTGTTGTCAGCGACGTGCCTGTTAAAGTTGTTGCCGAGCGTGTGCAGTATTATGACAAAGAGGGAAAACTGATTACCGAATCGCTGAAGGATTACACACGCACCACTGTTCGAAAGGAATTTGCTTCACTGGATTCTTTCCTTAATAGATGGAGCAAAGCCCAGAAAAAGAATTTAATTATACAAGAACTTGAAGGGCAAGGGCTCCTGCTTCATGCGCTGGAGGAAGAGGTAGGAAGGGACTTTGACCCTTTTGACCTGATATGCCATGTTGTTTATGACCAGCCGCCTCTTTCCCGCAAGGAACGCGCCGAAGCGGTTCGCAAAAGAAACTACTTTGCCAGATACGGCGATAAGGCGCGTGCTGTCCTCAATGCGCTTCTCGATAAATACGCTGATGAAGGGGTCGAGAATATCGAGAGCATGGAGGTACTTAAGATCCAGCCCCTTGACCGGTTCGGCACTCCGCTTGAGATCATCAATATATTTGGAGGCAAGGATAAATACCTCGCGGCGTTGAGAGGATTGGAAACACAAATTTATATGGCGGAAGCTTAATGTTCAGGATTAGAATTAAAATACACCGCAAAGAACGCAAAGGGCGCAAAGATAACGATAACATCGAACTCATAACGAACTTATAGGTAGAGTTCGTACGAGTTCGTACTAGTTCGTTGTTTTAAAACATAAAAAATTAACAACGAACTCAATACGAACTTACAACGAACTCGACCCCGTCTCGTTTCAGTTCGTATCAGTTCGCTGTTCGTATTGAACTCACAGAACTTATCAATCAAGAAGGAGGGAAAAACAATTTCGATCAGTACCACTATCAAGACCATCCAGGACATCATGCGAAAAGATGCAGGCGTGGATGGCGATGCACAGCGCATCAGCCAGCTTGGATGGATGCTCTTTCTTAAGATATTCGACGACCGGGAGAAGGAGTATGAATTGCTTGAGGATGATTATCACTCATCTATCCCTGAGCGGCTGCGCTGGCGCAACTGGGCTTCTGACCCTGAGGGAATTACCGGCGAGGAACTGCTGGATTTCGTGAACAACGACCTCTTTAAGACGCTTAAGGAACTCACGCTGAGTTCGGAGGACAGGCGCGGCTCTGTCGTGCGCGAGGTATTCACGGACTCCTACAACTACATGAAGAACGGCACTCTAATCAGGCAGGTCGTCAACAAGATAAACGAGATCGACTTTAACAGAGCAGATGACCGCCATCTGTTCGGTGACATCTACGAGCAAATCCTGCGCGACCTCCAGAGCGCAGGCAATGCGGGGGAATACTATACCCCGCGCGCGGTTACCCAGTTCATGGTGGATATGGCAGACCCCAAACTCGGTGAAAAATTCCTTGACCCGGCGTGCGGCACAGGCGGTTTCATCACCTGCGCTATAAACAATATCCGAAAGAACTACGTAAAAAGCGTAGAAGATGAAGAAATCCTCCAGCGCTCCATTTCCGGCGTGGAGAAGAAACCGCTTCCGCATCTTCTGTGCGTCACCAACATGCTACTACACGGCATCGAAGTACCATCGCAGATAAGGCATGATAATACCCTCGCCAGGCCGCTGCGCGATTATGGCCCTTCGGACAGGGTGAATGTTATAGTAACAAATCCGCCTTTTGGCGGCATGGAGGAGGACGGCATCGAATCCAACTTCCCCGCAACTTACCGCACCAGGGAGACCGCAGACCTGTTCCTTGTGCTTATCACGCATCTCCTGAAGGATGACGGGCGCGGCGCCATCGTACTGCCTGACGGCACGCTGTTCGGCGAGGGCGTAAAGACACGCATCAAAGAAAAGCTACTTGAGGAATGCAACCTGCATACCATCGTGCGCCTGCCCAACGGCGTGTTCAGCCCGTATACGGGCATCAAGACAAACCTGCTCTTTTTCACCAAGGGCGCGCCTACAAAAGAGATATGGTATTACGAACATCCTTACCCTAATGGAGCAAAAACCTACAACAAGACAAAGCCCATCCGCATCGAGGAGTTCGAGCCAGAGAAAGCCTGGTGGCACAAGCGAGAGAAAAATGAGCATGCATGGAAGGTATCAATAGATGAGATCAAAGCCAATGGCTATAATCTCGACATCAAGAACCCCAGCGTGCCGAATAACTCTCACCGCGATCCTGAAGAACTCTTATCTGAGTACCGCAAGCTCCTCGCAGGAATTGCAGAAACACGCAACGCGCTTAAAAATGAGCTTAAGGCTTCGCTCGAAGTGAAGAACGCATGAAGCTTGAGACTTTTTTCGATAATTTTGAGATGCTGGCTGATGCGACAAACTGTGTGAAGAAGCTGCGCGAGCTGATACTGCAACTGGCTATGCGAGGGAAGCTTGTACCGCAGGATTCTAATGATGAACCTACTTCTGGCCTGCTTGATAAAATCAAAGCCGAAAAAGAGCGCCTGATTAAAGAGAAGAAAATTAAGAAAAACGAATCGCTACCGCCTCTTAAAGAGACAGATATTCCTTACCAACTTCCATCATCTTGGACATGGATTTCGTTGGGTGAAATAGCAGATTATAATGGGGCTGCTAAAGTATCGCCGAGCGAGATTCCTGAAGATGCTTGGTTGCTCGACCTTGAGGACATTGAAAAAGATACCTCAAAAATAATTCAACGAACGACTATCAGCGATCGGGAATCAAAGAGTACTAAAGCAAAATTTAGTGAAGGAGATGTATTATATGGAAAGCTCCGACCGTATCTCAACAAAGTCGTTGTTGCCGATTCAGATGGATTCTGTACTACGGAAATCGTACCATTGAGGATTTACTATGGTATCTCTCCAAAATATCTTATGTATGCCTTAAAGCGACCGGATTTTCTGGAGTACGTAAATTCAAAAACATACGGAATTAAAATGCCTCGTTTGGGAACTGAAGATGCCCGCCGTGCTCCGTTTCCTTTAGCACCATTAGAAGAACAGCGTCGCATCGTCGCTAAAATAGATCAGCTCATGTCCCTCTGCGATGAGCTTGAGGCGCGCCAGCAGAAGAGGCGCGAAACCCGCGCGCGCCTGAACAGCGCCGCGCTCGACCGGCTGCTTGCTGCCCGCGCGCCGGGGGAATTCGCGCAATGCTGGCAGCACATCTATGATAATTTTGACTTGCTTTATGATGCGCCGGAAAACGTGGGTGCGCTGAGGCAGGCGATATTACAGCTTGCGGTCATGGGGAAGCTTGTGGCACAGGATACGAATGATGAACCGGCATCGGTTCTTCTGGAAAAAATTAAGGCTGAAAAAGAGTGGCTCATTAAGGAAAAGAAGATTAAGAAAACTGAAACGCTGGTTGAGCCATCTGAAGTACCATTTGAACTACCGAAAGGATGGAAATGGGTAAGTCTAGGAAATGCCTTGCTAAAGCTTACAGATGGCACTCACAATTCACCACCAAATTGTGAAACTGGTGATTTTAAATACGTGACAGCGAAGAATATAAAAACTCAGGGAATCGATCTTACAAATATTACATACGTAACTACGGCTATCCATAATGAAATTTATAGTCGATGTGATCCTGAGCCAGGTGATATCCTTTATATCAAGGATGGTGCGACAACAGGCATTGCAGCGATAAATGATATCACTGAACCATTCAGCATGCTTTCTAGCGTGGCGCTCTTGAAGACGCCTTCAGAGATATACAACCGTTATCTGCTTTATGTACTGAGATCACCCTATTTTTACTCAATGATGCGTGAGGATATGTCCGGCGTTGCGATAACAAGAGTTACCCTTACAAAGTTGAATAAAGCGATAATTCCTTTAGCTCCCCTCGACGAACAGCGCCGCATTGTGGCTAAAGTAAATCAGCTCATGTCCCTCTGCGATGCACTCGAAGCCAGCCTTACGCGCTCGCAGGCGGACGGCGAGAGGTTGATGGAGGCGGTTGTGGGGAGGATGCTGGCGGGGTAGAACTGAAGAGCTTTCCTATATAATAGCAAAAATATAATATAAACTATCAGATTAACCTATCAAGTTATATATACAGAAATCATAAGTATATTTGGCATCTCCAGAAAATCGATGCTGTGAATAGTATGGAAGAAATAGTTGTAGACGATACTTATAAAATCCATTTCTCCAGAGAATTAGTAGATCTGCTTAAAATTAAGCCCAAAGATCGCTTTAATATTATCATAAAAAATGATAAGATCGTACTCGAAAAAGTAAAAAGAGAGAAAGAAGTAGGAAAAGATTCTTTAATTGAGCTGCTTGAGTCACCCGCACATGTTGATCCTGCGAAGATTAAGCAATTAAATCTAAAATCTCTTGAGGAAGAGCTTTGGACGACTTGAAAAAAATGTTGGTTGATTCAAACATTTTCATATTTGCTAATATTAAAGAATATCCCGAATATTCGATTGCGAAAGCGAAAATAAAAGAATTGATCAAGACACATAAGTTACTCATCAATACTATTATCATTTCTGAGGTTCAATATAAGTTGTATAAATTATTGAGCGATGAAGAATCTTATAAGCGGACACTAAAAATACTGAATTCAAAGTATGTAGGATATGAACCTATAGAGCAAAGCACTATATTAAAAGCTTTAGAACTCAGCTACAACTCCAATATCCGAATAAACGACGCGATAATCGCTCAAAATGCAATAGATCTTGATGTTGAAGTATTCACGGACAATACAAGAGATTTTGATAAGATACCGAATTTAAAGATAATTTCTTTAAGATAGAGGAATTTCGTCTTCGTTCTGAACAGAGTAAGCGTACTTACAAGATATCCTGATAATCTTCAAAGAATGCTGAATGAATACAACATGGATAAAACAAAAGAAATACTTGAAAAAGCCAGGGAGTTATTAGAATGGTTAAAGACAAAGTAGCAGAAGCAATTAAATTCTTTGAGAATTGTTTGAAAGAAAAAGGAGTGAAGGTCTCAAAGATAATCCTATTCGGGTCACAGAGCACTGGAAAAGCAACTATGGATAGCGATGTGGATATTCTGATCATTTCTCCGGATTTTCATAACAAAGACATTTTTGAAAGGGCAAGATTGACAAAGGAAGCCGAGATAAAGACCATAAAAAAATTCAGGATGCCTCTTGATATCATCACTCTCACTTCTGAAGAATTTGAAAGCGGGAGTTCCCTTATTACTGAATTTGCAAGAAAAGGGAAAGTAATGTATGCGGCATGACCTGCGCCGTATCGTCTCTAAAGTAGACCAGCTCATGTCCCTCTGCGATGCTCTCGAAGCCGGACTTCTGCGCTCGCAGGCGGACGGCGAGAGATTGATGGAGGCGGTCGTGAGCGAGATGCTTGGAGTAAAATCGCAGAATGAGAATTCAAATGAAAATAAAGAAACATATATACGATATTAGTAATCTATTAATATTGCATTAATATGGTAAAAGCGATAGTGAATATAAACGAAAGAGCCAACAGGGTATTAAATATAGTGAAAGCAAAACATGGGTTGAAAACCAAATCTGAAGCTATTAATAAAGTGGTAAATGAGTATGGAAAATCGCTTCTTGAACCTGAACTTCGGCCTGAATTTATCGAAAAAATCAAAGCAAGGCAAAAAGAGAAAACCGTTAAGATATCCAATTTTGCCAGCCATTACGGCTTAGATTAATATGTATTCTCTTGAAGTGAGGGAAAGCGTTGACAGGATATTCTCAAAACTCGCAAAGAAAAATCCGAAAAAGATGCGTTTAATCGAGAGAAAGATAAAACAGATTTGTGAAAACCCTCTGCATTTCAAACCCTTAAGTGCACCGATGCAGCATTTGCGAAGAGTCCATATTGATAAAAGCTTTGTCTTAACCGATTCGGTCAATGAGAAAAATAAAGTCGTGATAATAGAAGATTACGATCACCATGATAAGATCTATTTATAGTAATTTTTTTGTTTTACAGCGCCGCGTCGTCTCCAAAGTAGATAAGCTCATGTCCCTCTGCGATGCTCTCGAAGCCGGGCTTGCGCGCTCACAGGCGGACAGCGAGAGGTTGATGGGGGCGGTTGTGGAAAGGATGCTGGCGGGGTAGCTTTGAATAGCCTTTTTATAGAGTACTTTTATCTATTATAAACGAAATAATCTGCTTAAGTGAACGATAATGGCAATTGATATAGAAGAAGCTTACAGTTTATTGGAGTTCCTGAAGAAACTAAAACATGAAACAGGCGGGAAGGTAGCCGAGCAAATGGTGGGAAAATTCAAAGGAATAATCCCTGAGGGCACAAGCAGTGTTGATTTTTTAAAGAAACTCCGCGAAAATCAATATGACTAAAATTTACATTGATACCAATATATTCTTTAACGTCTGGAACGAAGAGGTAGATCCAAAAAATGGAAAAGAACTCTGGAAAAGTTCCAAAGAAATACTTGAAAAAACCGAAAGAAAAGAATTTGAAGCAGTAACTTCGATCACCACCCTTATGGAGATAGTCCATGTTTTCAGGGTGAGGGGTAAAGATTATAACGAGGCTATAGATGACGTAAGAAGGTTGAATATCAGGATTTACGCTCCGGATTCATGGGGTTATGATAAAAGCTCTGGAATATCAGATGGAATATGAATTAGACCCCTACGATTCAATAGCTTTTGCGACTGCGGAAACTACTGAAAGTGAGATTTTCGTGACAAGAGACAAGAAGCTTATCAAGAATATAAGAGCGAAAATGCATGGTGCGGAACCAGAGGAGATATTACACTAAATTTTAAGTTCTCACTCCTTTCGGAATAATAGCGCATCGTCGCAAGAGTGGATCAGATCCTATCCCTCTGCGATAAACTTGAATAGGATATATCACTCCAGAAGAATTTGAAATGTCAGAGGAGGTCTTAAATAGGAAACTTTCTTAACTGGTGGTCTAATTTTAGGGGTTCACTCCAGGTAATTCGAACAACTATACCTAATTCGACTCAATAGAAGTATTCTAATCAAACGCAAATTTTAGCAAAGTTTTAAGTAAGTATTTTATACCATCGGCACATCAAGGGCGGAAAAAGGACTGAATATAATGAGCATCCAGAAAGGAGATTTTATCAAAGTTTCATATACCGGAAGAAATGACGATCACATTTTCGATACAACTGACGAGGAAGTTGCAAAAGCCAACAACATCTACAATGAGAAAGGAAAATACGGCGGCGACATCATCATTGTGGGTGCAGGGCACACGGTCGCAGGGCTTGATGAGGATTTCGCAGGCAAGGAAGTGGGGTATAAAGGCACTGTCACCCTCCCGCCTGAAAAAGCCTTCGGCGTCCGGAACCCCGAACTGATAGAGTCCATACCCATCACCAAGTTCAAGGACAGACCCCAGGTCGGTATGCCTGTACAGATAGATGGTCGCACTGGCATGGTAATACGCGTGATCGGCAGGATGGCGCAGGTGGACTTTAACAGGTTCCTGGCAGGTCAGACCGTGACCTATGATTATGAGATAAAAGAAAAAATAGAAGATACGCAGGGCAAAGTTCAGGGTCTTCTGAGCCTGTATATAGGGAAGGATTTCTCAATTAAGATAGATGACGGAACTGTGACAGTAGAGGTGGAGCCTGATCTGACGTTCAACCAGAGGTGGCTGATATCTAAAAGGCAGATCGCGAGTGAGATCATCAACAACACCGATATTAAGGATGTCATCTACCAGGAAAAATACAACAAAGACGTCCTTGCGCCAAAAACCCCTGAAAAATAAATAATTAAAGTGCTAAGACCTTTTGTTTAAGGTTCTTAGCAATCTCTGGACCAAGATTTAAACAAACCTTCTCAAACTTATCAGCAAATTCCTTAAGTTGGGACTTATCCAGGGTATCAGTGTCCATATTTGCCATTTTGCATGCTGCCGTTACTTTTGCCTTAGCCATAAATTCACCAACGCTTGGCGATAGCAAATCAACTACTTTCTGGGATATTTCGCTAGGCATCAGTTATCACCCGTAGTCAGCTTATAGAGCTGGTATACAGCAATCCCTAATAATATAACTGCAAGAGCCTCCACACTTTCGGCTATTGTCATCCCGGCAGGCAAATCCTCAATGATTGCCTCCACAAAATGCTGCAAGCCGAAAATCAGAGCAGATGACGCAGCGTAGATTGTTGTTTTATGAAGGAGACCTGAATGCCCCATCTTTCTAGATAGACTCAGTGCGTACCACATTATAAGCAGGTCAAGAATAAATGAGGACCAAAATAAAATACTTACAACTCCGTCTGAGGTTACTTCGGTCATGATCTCACCCCAAGCATTTTTGTGGTAATATCAATTATTACCATAGTAAATGCCAGTAATAATGTCATTAATAACGCACTGATTGCATAAAGTAGACTACCTAATTCTAAAACCTCTATTGCAGCGCGAATGACAAATATCACCCCGGTCAGAAAGAAAAACGCTGCAGACCAGTATAGTGTCCCTCCTTTTAATCGTTTTGCACTTACACCAGCAAGTATAAAAATAGCCAGCCCTATAACTAGGTCTATACCTGCTATAACAAAACCAATCTCTAATTCCATTTTTTCACCTCGCAATTTATATTAATTCAGTTTTATTTTGTCCATCACATCAATGTTGGCTCTTGCACCTGATTCTGAGAACACCTTTGAAAGTGTATCATAAGCTATTTTCAAGTACTGTTCCTTTTTCACGTTTTTCACCTCTTGAGGACGTGTGCATCACAAAATTTGTTATTTAACGCACATTATTATAAGCAAGGTTGTGAAAAACTTCACACTGGTTGAGAAAAGTTTATGAATGTTAACAGGGCATGATGCATCATAAGAAATTCATCTGACGATAGGAAGTATCACTTCCCACAGAATCAGCCCGACTATGGCAAATTCGAGAATCATCGCTAACTGCTCTGTGGAAAGCTCTCTTGCAGTCGCGTAGAGGTCTTCCAGGACATCTATCTTGTGCTGCACCACTTTACTAAAGTCCGTTACCTTAAGCGTGTTCAGCATCTTCAGATAGGCTGACTGGTAGTACCAGTCCGCAGTTATCTTGTGGGGGTTCATCAGGTCTTCTATATCATCAAGAATGATAAGCCCGATCTCGCTCACCTTAAAGAGGGATTTTTCAAGCTTTCTTGGCGCATGAGTGAGAAAATACAGCCTTGAAGTGGTGAGCTTTTTTAATGCATCGAATGCGTTCGTGATCTCTGAATCTATCTTCATGTCGTATATCTGGAACAAAAGCAAAAGCGATATCGCAAGCTCAAGCAGTTCGAGCAGGTCCCTGAGGTAATCCTCGCAGCCGAGAATAAATACACCCTCAGGCGAGGCAAGGAACAGATCCTCATCATAGTAGGAGAGGTCGTTGGAGAGTTTATCTGATATCTCCTTGCTGTGAAGCGGACGGATAGAGGTCTCGCCTGACAGGAAGCGCGTAAGGACAACGCCGTACTGCTCTCTCAGGCTTTTCTGGTCAAGCTTGGGTGTGAAATCTTTTAATTTCAGCAGCGTATACCTTTTTGTTATCGGATAATATGATGCCTTCTTTCCCCAGTTGAGCTTCTCACGTATCTCGCTGATCCTCTTGTTCGCAAATGACTGGAAATCAAGTCCTTCCACAATAATAGAACTGGAATGAAGTGCTACAAGTATATCGTTGAACAGTATCCTGTCCCTGATCTCTATCTCTGTCCTCAGGATGGATACACCGGCAATAAAAACGTCCGTGAATATATTTGCACTGCATGTTATTTTCTCATTGCCAGCGACAATGACAGCCACGCCTTCTGTTCGTTCGATCTCTATGGGTCTGTTCCTTCTTTCCGCGATAACATCAGAACCCACAAGCTTCGCCAGCTGGCTCTTTTCTACTTCTCCACCGTGACCGAAAGCCATAAGTATGGTCAGCCTGCCGTTAAAAATGATTAAATCGCCAGTGGCATCCATATAATAATATAGGTTTGAGAACTATATAAATTATGACTGCTGTATCAGGGACCTTCCCGACATCTCCGCAGGCTTATCAAGCCCCAGGATTTCAAGAAGCGTCGGGGCTATATCTGCCAGTATGCCGTCCCTGAGCCTGATACCCTTCTCGCAGATAAGGAACGGCACGGGGTTGGAGGTATGGGCTGTATGGATTCCCCCGGTCTCATCTATCATCTTCTCGGCATTCCCGTGGTCTGCAGTAATAATCAGCAGTCCCCCGGCTGTTTCTATAGCCTTGTACACTCTGCCTGTGCACTGGTCTACTGCCTCTACCGCTTTCACAGCAGCCTCGAAAACGCCCGTATGCCCGACCATATCGAGATTGGCGTAGTTCAGGATTATAGCATCGTATTTGCCCGACAATATCGCTTTTACAACCTCGTCCGTCACCAGGAATGCGCTCATCTCAGGCTGAAGGTCGTACGTCGCCACCTTAGGCGAGGGCACCAGCACCCTGTCCTCTCCTGTGACCGGCAACTCAACGCCGCCGTTGAAAAAGAAGGTGACATGCGCATATTTTTCAGTTTCAGCAATGCGGAGCTGTTTTAATTTATGTTTTGAGAGAACCTCTGCAAGGATGTTCTTTAGATGTTCGGGCAGAAAGGCTACGGGGACGTTAAAAGTCTCATCATACTGAGTGAGGCAGACGAAGTACGTACGCGGGTGTAACTTTCGCTTAAAACCGCTGAAACTCTCATCTATAAAGGCGCGGGTTATCTCCCTGGCGCGGTCAGAGCGGAAATTGAAGAATATAATCGAATCGTTATCCGAAACTGCTGCTACAGGTTTTTCTCCTTTTAAAATGACCGTGGGGGTGACAAATTCATCTGTCTCTCCCCTCTCGTATGCATTTCTCACAGCAAGGGAGGCGTTCCCGGAAGTTTCGCCTGCTCCGGCGGTCAATGCGTCATAAGCCTTCTCTACCCTTTCCCACCGTTTATCCCTGTCCATGGAGTAATACCTGCCCGATACTGTGGCGAACTCCCCGCCAAGCTCTTTCATCTTTTCCTCTGCTTCTTCGATGTACTGGAGGGCGCTTTTCGGAGGCACATCCCTTCCGTCAAGGAACGCATGGACATACACCTTTTTTACATCCTGCTCCCTGGCAAGCCGCAGAACTGCATAGAGGTGGCTGATGTGGCTGTGCACCCCGCCGTCTGAGAGAAGACCCATGAGGTGAAGCGAAGAGTTATGGCTTTTGGCGTTCCTTATAGCTCCCAGCAGCTCCCTGTTCTTAAAAAAATCCCCTTTACGTATTGATTTTGTTATCCGCGTCAGGTCCTGGTAAACGATCCTTCCTGCACCGATATTGAGATGCCCTACCTCGGAATTCCCCATCTGACCTTCAGGCAGACCCACGGATTCGCCTGATGAGCCAAGCCTGGAGTGAGGATAGGATGAGAACAACCTGTCAAGGTTCGGCTTTCTTGCGGATGCTATGGCATTGCCCTCCCTGCTGTCGCTTATGCCGCAGCCGTCGAGTATCATCAGTAACAGTGGTCTTTTTCTGCTCATCCGCGCTGAATACTTTGGATGGGCGTATCAAGTTATCGGTTATTAATATAGTTCTCATAGTACCCTTATGCTGGCTCCATCGATCTCATACTCAAGCCAGTGTGTGGGTTTTGGTGACAGACCGACCGCCCTGAGGAAATTCCTGTCGTTCTCGGATTTTACCTCTATTATACCGTCAAAAAGCTGGCTTAAGGTTGCAATTGACCCCATATCGTGTATGCCGCTCTCCATTACATATACCCCAAGACCTCCCGCTTCTTTTATACGTCTGGTAAAAACGTGGAGGAACCTGTAAACGGTCCTGATATTCGAGTACACCAGTAGCATGGAAAGTGAGTTGATGCATAGCTGGACTTTTTGTATATTCTTTATCATGGAGTACTCCTCAAAAAACTGGCTGATCCTGACCCCTATTCCTGTCAGATCAACAGGATGGTCTACGGTTTTAATGTTATCGCTGCAGTCGATACCATTGTTATTATCAAAATCGCCTACCATTTTTGCGATACAGTCAACTATCCCTATTCTTGATAAAGGCAGGACTAATTTGTTCTCTTCGAACCATTCCAGGGCATGTATTCCCGTTTCGCATGTGCTCACAGCTATTACTGCATTCTCGTTTTTTGTGGCTCCGTGATACATTATCTGGTTCAGGATAACTTCTTTTCTGCTCATCGGAGGACCGATTAACATGATGTTAGATCCTTTTTTAATACCTCCGCCTAACGATTCGTCCAGTTCTGGAATTCCTGTCTCGATCATGCCTTTTTCCTCGATATGCTTTTTTCTAAAACTCAGCATTTGATGGTATCATCATAACCATCATTATGATATTAATATCGGCTATTAATATAAATATGCCTACGATTTTATTAGGTTTATCCTGGTTTTCAAAGGTTTATTACGGTTTATTTCAGTTTATTATTGTTTATAACTAATTATTTTCGGTTTTATTTACATGTGGTGTGTTTTCCAATACTGTGGTGCAATGGAGGAAATGGTTAATACCCTCTCCAGCCTGTTAGCAATATAAACCATCTGATAATCAATGCTCGACTTTGTACCCCAGTTTTCAAACACCGTGGAGATAGATATTGAATTTTTCCAGAAATTAGCTCTGGCTACGTTCATCGGGATTCTCATCGGCATTGAGAGGGAGCACAGGCGCTCAGAGGGCGTAGAGTTGATCGCAGGTGTCCGCTCGTTCACGATATCCTGCATAGCAGGCATGATCTCCTCATACCTGGCTATCCTCATCGACCCGGGCGTTTTACTGATCTCGCTTGCATTTTTTGCGGTGGTATCTGCAATATATGTTTATATAAAGAATATAGTGTTAAAACAGCCCGGCATAACCGGACCTATCGCTCTTTACTGTACTTTCCTTCTCGGCGTTCTTATAACCTACAACCGGTACCTGATCGCGATAGTTGGAGCGGTCGTCCTGACCCTCCTGCTGGCAGAGAAGCGCCCGCTCCATTCGTTCGCCACGAACCTGACCGATGATGAGATACAGAGCGCAGTCCGTTTCCTTGCTGTGGTATTCATACTTTTCCCTCTTGCACCGGACGAGCTGTTCTACGGTATCATCAACCCGAGATGGATCCTGCTGGTCGTGATAATGGTATCGACCATCAGTTTTATCAGCTTTTTAATACTGAGGAATGTCGGGACACGTTACGGTCTGCCCCTGTCGGGTGTGCTTGGCGGGCTTGTGAACAGCGAGGCGACAGCAGGCGCTATCGCAGCCATGACAAAGAGAAAAAAAGAGCTGACCACATCCGGCTATATCGGGATAATCCTGTCCAACGCCTCCATGCTTATGAGGAATCTGCTCATCGCATTTATAGTAGACCCCAGTGGCAGAGTATTATTTCTGATGCTGCCTCCGCAGCTGTTAATTACGGCGCTGGCTGTTGGCACCGTGATCAGGTCAAAAGATAGCGGACCTGTGGGTGATGCCATCAGGCTGGAATCGCCGTTTGCGCTATCTTCCGCGATAAAGTTCGCCTTCGGGTTCACGGCGCTTTCCATATTCTCAGCTTTCGCGTACAGGTGGGCAGGCGTAGCAGGGGTCTATGCGACGGCGCTTGGAGGGTTCATCAGCAGCGCCGTGGTGACAGCCTCTGCCACAGCGCTTGCAGCGGGAGGACATATCTCGTACAGCACCGCAGCCCTGACAGCGGTGCTGGCAGGCATCATAAGCACAGCGAACAAAATAATTCTCGTGAAATGGGCGGGCTCACCTGAGCTTGCAGAATTGATAAAGAGGACTTTCACGGGTTTTATAATACTCGGTATCATAGCACTGGTTATCTGGGGGATCTTTATAACCTATGCTTATTAGTCAGAAAAGCCATGATTGATATATGTTCGGTTTAAGTACAACAGACCTTTTGATCCTTTTAGGTTTACTCATCTTACTCTATATGGTCATGTATCCGCAGATGCAGATGCGCGCTGAGCGAAGAAAGAGGCTCTCAAAGATCAGGGAGATGGAGCGGAAGTGGGGTACTAAAGTTCTCACCATGATACACAGAAAAGAAGCTATTTCCATGTTCGGTATACCTGTTTACCAGTTCATAGACGTGGAGGATGCAGAAGAGATCTTAAGGGGCATACGCGAGGCGAAAGGCAAGCCCATAGACCTTATCATCCATACGCCGGGAGGACAGCTACATGCGTCCATGCAGATCGCCAGGGCTCTTCGGAACTACAGCGCTAAAACGCGCGTTTTCGTTCCCCACTATTCCATGTCAGGCGGGACGATCATTGCCCTGGCGGCGAACGAGATAATAATGGACATGGACGCCTCCCTCGGTCCTGTCGACCCGCAGGTGGGCGATTTCCTGCGCGGCGTATTCCCTGCGCCCTCCTGGCTGCATGTAGCGAGGAAAAAAGGGCTTGAGGCTGATGACGCTACCCTGATGATGGGCGATATCTCGGAAAAAGCCCTGAACTTCACGAAATCCATGGTTAACGAACTGCTCGACGGCAAGTTCGAGGATAAAGAGAAGCAAAAACAGGTGGTCGAGAAACTCGCTGGCGGAGAGCTGATACATGCCCAGATCATATCAGCAAAGGACGCACAGGCTCTCGGTCTTCCTGTCTCAACCGAGCTTCCGCCTGAGATCCACGAGTTCATGAAATGCTACCGCACCGCAAGGTCTAACGTGGAGTACACCACGTAGGGATGAGCGAGGAGCCTGGGTTATTGAACCTCTCCGGCTTTTTTTGCTCCAGTATGTCCAGGGCAATATCGTAATCGCTCTGCATTATCCTGTTCTTCTGGAGGAACGGCTTCATCCGGTTCAACAACGCTGAGATATTGGTATTCCCGACTGTTACCCCAAGCTCTGGCAGCCGCGTCTCTTTATTTAAGGCGTTCAAAAGGGCGCAGTAGTGCATCGGAGTGCAGAATATTACGATAGCCTGATGCTCCGATTGCGATGTCAGTATCTTTAAGCCCTCGATTATGTTCGAGAACTTTATCTCATCTATCCTCATCTTGTAATCCAGGAATCTCTCGTACGCGCCCGAAAATTCAAGCGCCTTTTCCCTCAGGCTTTTGATGATATGCGTCCTGATCTTGAATTTGAGCATTCTCCCAAGCCGGCTTAGCAGTTCGCTGTAGAATCCCTCGGTCTCTTCGTAGGAGATAGCGGTCTGCCTCACCTGCATGGGCGTGTGCCAGAGGTGAGCGGGCGAGTTGCGAAGCGACGTTATCTCATTGACCGACCTTGCTATCTGCAGTATGAACTCGTCATCCTTATCGCGGATATTCTCATATACGGGTATGAGTTCTTCCCTGCTCCTGATATCCTGTCCGTAAAAAACAACGCTCAACGGAAGATGCTCTTTGCTCTCTATCAGCCTTATCTGTTTGTCTACGATCCCTTTGATGTAGATGCAGTAAAGAGCTGCCGAATCCTCAGTACCTGCTGATATCTGGTAGTACTCGGACCAGAATTCAAGAGGCGATATCATTCTGTTATTGTATTTGTTCTCAAGCTCAACAAAATCAATAGATATGTCAAGAAAAACCGCCTGCGGATCGATAATATCTAGCAAACGCAGTATCTCGCCGTGGACATCATCCACGCTCATGAGCGCATGGCGTGAGCTTTCGGGGAAGAACCGGTCGAGCTTGAAAGGGTATTCAAGGTGACCGGGCAGTGCGGATTCATCAAGCCTGTTGAGCCAGTCCCTGACAGCAACGTCGTGGACATCGAACACGCTTATGATCGGGACCAGGAATAATTCCGGCATGAGCGAACATTTCGGGCTATAAATCCGTAATTGTTAGACCTTTCCTCTCCACCGCTTTTTGCAATGCGGCTCTTATCTCTTTCCTGATATCGACCCCTGCTGAGTTATCGAGGTACAGAAGCCCCTCCTTTATCTTATTTTTATCCGGGGGATTTTTCTGAAGCTCAGATATGGCGCCGATCAGCATGCTTATGTCCAGCTTCTGGGATGCGCCTGTTATCATTACGAACGAATCGCCCTGTTTTTCTAATCGAACCATGCTATCACCTGTTTAGCTCTCAATTAATCAATTGTACTGCATGGTTTATGTAAATTTGGTTGCCTGCTCCGGAGGTTTGATGGGATTTGACTACACTTCTATTTGTCCATCCGATTTTATCCCGAACTCCGGCAGCCTCAGCTTCGCAAGCTCCCTCTTCTCCTGGTGCTCCTTTAAGAATTTCTTCATCAGTTCAGCCGCATGTTTCTTGCACACGCCGCACACGCGCGTGCCCCCCACGCAGTCCCTGTAGTACTCCTTAAGCTCGTTATCGTTCTCGACCAGGTGGAAAAGTAGCAGCTCATACACGCTGCATTTGTCAGGCTCTCCGCCCTTCACTTTCTGCTCCTCAAGCGTAACCCTCCCGCCCGTCTTTGCTCGCATCACCTTCTTTGCGCCTTCCTCAGGCGGGTCAGTGAGCGCAATGTAGCTCTCAGGTATGCTGCTTGACATCTTTCCACCCTGAAGTCCGGTCATGAACTTGTGGTACGTCGAGGCTGGAGGGATGAAGGCATAACCGCCGTATCTCAATTCTACCTGGCGGACAGTGGATTCAACCTCTGTAAGATTGCTTTTGGGAACATCCACATGCTCCTCGTAAAGTCTGCCGCCCGTGCGCTTTGCTATTTCCTTGAGCGCTTCCTTCGGGGCGGCTTTCCCGCGCACGCTTACATATGCTCCTTCCGTGCCCTCCCGCTCCTCCACCATGAACATGTTCATCTTATACGCAAGCCCGCGCGTCAGCCTGATGTGAGGGTCCTGGTCTGCGCCCACAGGGACTACAGTAGGCTTTGGTCCCCTGAACTCCTTCAACTGCGGCTGGAGTATGTCCGCGCTCTGCGTCAGCGCGCTTATCATGTGCGCCACGTTCGTCTCGCCGGTGAAACCGTAAATAGCGCTCAGTTCGGAGAAATTAGCTTTTATGCCGAGTTCGAATGCAAGGTCTTTCACCAGGTTCGATTTTGATTGGAAATATATGTGCGCTCCCGGCTCAAGCCCTAGCGCGATCGCGCTCAGGATGTATTCGTTTATGCCAAGTTCCCTGCACTTCTCCCAGCTTATGCCCCTGACCGCATGAGCCTCCCTGTCCGCAATTGCTAAAAACGCGCTTCCGCCCTGCTGCTGGTGCCAGATTATCTCCTCCATCACCATCTTGTGCCCCAGGTGGGCTTTGCCTGAGGGCATAAAGCCGCTCATCGCTGCAAAAGGTTTGCCTGAGAGCATAGCCTCAAGCACTGTATCGTAGCTTCGGTGCCCGAAAATGATATGCCGCCGCATGTACCTGTGCGGGTTGGGTATCTTTCCAAGTAATTCGTCGAACCTCGATATCCCGAACTCTTCAAAGAGTTTTGAGTAATTGTCTATCTTAACTGCGCCCCATGGGTCTAGTGTCGTCATATCCGGTCTTTTCAGAGGTACTAAAAACGCTTAAAGATATGTAAAGGTTGTTATGTGGACAAGATATAAATGAACGCAGATTTATAAGGAATCTGAGTATAAATCAGAGGAGACACGGTACTATGCATACGGGCGCATGTAAAGTAATGGAATGCTACGGAGTAAAGCAGGGAGAGAGCGTGCTCATCGTTCTGGATACTTCCACGCCGAAGTCTATCGGCGAAAGCCTGTTCGGGGCTGCGCGCGACCTGGGATGCGAGGTCATGGTGATGACTATGCTTCCAAGGACGCGCCACGGGGAGGAGCCTCCCTTGGCAGTAGCTG
>JAPMTX010000144.1 GCA_026552855.1 Candidatus Methanoperedens sp.
GACCAGAGCAACAGTGTCTATATGCCAATTCAAATGGCATACCAGGTGATTCCCGACAAGACAAATAGTATCTATGATACACTTGTTGTTAAGATCAAGAATGAAGACCAGTTGGATGAAGTAATCACGAAAATCCAGGACAAACTTATGACTGCAAGACATGTTACTCAAAAAAACATGGATTTTTCAGTTACTTCAAGGAAGGAAATGCAGCAGGCAAGAGCAGATACAATGAATTCAATGAATACATTTCTTCTCGCAATTGCAGCGGTTTCATTAATCGTCGGTTCTATCGGGATAGCAAACACCATGTTCACTTCTGTCCTCGAAAAGACTAAAGAGATCGGTATAATGAAAGCTATTGGTGCGCGCAATCCTGACATTTTGCTCATATTCCTGTTCAATGCCGGGTTTATCGGGCTCGTTGGAGGAATCATAGGCATAATCCTCGGAACACTTCTTTCAGGTTTCATGCCCACGCTTATGGGGGGTCTTCCCATGGCAAGAGGTACCACAATAGTCACATTGAACTCAATAATTATGGCATTATTCGTATCGGTCGTAGTAGGAATACTTGCAGGAATCATCCCTGCGTACCAGGCATCAAAATTGAGGCCTGTTGATGCTTTACGATACGAATAATATCATTTGCTCCATACAGATATGCCGGGCATGGAAGAAAAATTGATGAAATAAGCCCTCCTGCAATCCTCAAAACCGATAATTCTATTAATCATGCAGTTTATCAGAGCGAAGAGTTATGGAACTCCCGAAAGAATACGATTACAATACTATTGAAGAAAAATGGATGAACACATGGCAGGATTCCATGTACTATTTTGACTGGGATTCAGAAAAGCCCCAGTTCATAATAGATACGCCGCCGCCTTACCCCACCGGGAATTTCCATATCGGCAATGCGCTTAACTGGTGCTACATCGATTTCGTGGCTCGCTACAAGAGGATGCGCGGATTCAACGTGATGTTCCCTGAAGGCTGGGACTGCCACGGTCTTCCCACAGAGGTCAAGGTGGAAGAGATACACGGCATCACCAAGAGCCAGGTCTCGCGCGAGGAGTTTCGGCGGCTGTGCATCGAACTTACCACGAAGAACATCGAGCGCATGAGAAAAAGCCTGCGCCGGCTGGGGTTCTCGATAGACTGGAGCAACGAGTACATCACAATGGAGCCTTCCTATTTCGGCAAGACCCAGCGTTCCTTCGTGCAGATGTATAACAGCGGCAGGATATACCAGCAAAACCATCCCGTGAACTGGTGCCCGAGATGCGAAACAGCCATAGCCTTCGCCGAAGTGGAGTACGATACCCGCAAGACCACTCTTAACTACCTCAATTTCGATAAGCTCAAGATAGCCACCACACGACCTGAGCTTCTGGCAGCCTGCGTCGCAGTAGCCGTTCACCCGGACGATGAAAGGTACCGCGAGTTCACAGGCAAAGAGGTAAAGGTCCCCATCTTCGGTCACAGTGTCAGGGTCATTGCTGATAAGAACGTAGACCCCTCTTTCGGTACAGGCGTTGTGATGATATGCACGTTCGGCGACAAGCAGGACGTGAAGTGGTGGGTAGAACATAATCTTCCCCTGCGAAAAGCCATAGATAAGACCGGGAGGATGACAGAACTGGCTGGAAAGTATGCAGGCCTGACCACAGAGGAATGCAAGAAAGCGATAATCGAGGACATGAGAGAAGCAGGGATTCTCTACAAGCAGGAAGAGATATCCCAGAACGTGGGGCTGTGCTGGCGCTGCAAGACGCCCATCGAGATACTCTCAGAGAAGCAGTGGTTCGTCAAGATCATATCCGAAGAGATACTGGACACGGCTAACCGGGTCAACTGGGTTCCTGATTATATGAAAGTCAGGCTTGAGAACTGGACAGGAACGATGGAATGGGACTGGTGCATCTCAAGGCAGAGGATCTTTGCCACACCCATTCCGGCATGGTACTGCACGAAATGCGGCACCGTGAAAGTCGCTAAAGAGGAATGGCTTCCGGTCGATCCCACGCTGCAGGCGCCGCCTGAGCCGTGCGATTGCGGCTCAACCGTGTTCAAGGGCGAGGAGGACGTGCTTGATACCTGGATGGACTCATCCATATCAGCCCTGCATGTCGCAGGCTGGCTGAGCGACCATGAGTTGCGCCTGCCCGCACAGCTTCGACCGCAGGGCTACGATATCATCCGCACCTGGTCGTTCTACACTATCCTGAGGGCGAAAGCCCTTCTTGGTATGAAACCCTGGGACACGATACTGCTGAACGGTATGGTGCTCGGGGAAGACGGTCACAAGATGAGCAAATCCCGCAACAACTTCGTCGTGCCCGAAGAGGTAATGAAGCAGTACGGAGCAGATGCGTTCAGGCAGTGGGCTGCCATCGGGGGCTCAACCGGCTCGGACATCATATTCAGCTGGAAGGACGTGGTCGCAGGCTCAAGGTTCCTGCAGAAGCTCTGGAGCATCGTGCGCTTCTCCCTGCCACACATCTCTGATAAGCCCGCCGCTTTTACTCCTGTGGACCTCTGGCTCCTGAGCAAGCTGAACAGGCTGGTGAAGGAAGCCACGGAGAAGATGGACGCCTACCAGTTCGATGAGACTTTTAAAGCAATCAGGGGATTTGCCTGGGATATCCTGGCGGATAACTATATCGAGCTTATAAAATGGAGGCTGTACGGCGAAGGCGAGGGAAAGAGAGCTGCACAGCACACGCTCTATATCACTATATGGACCCTCTCGCGGCTCCTGGCGCCGTTCATGCCGTATTTCTCTGAAGAGGTGTATTCGCACTTAAAGCATGAGAGCGTGCATCTCCAGGCATGGCCGCAGGTGGACGAGCAGCTTATTGATGAAGAGGCAGAAGCGGCTGGTGAGCTCATAAAAGAGATAACAGGTGCCATCAGGCGGTACAAATCCGAGCGCGGCATGGCTTTGAACGCGCCTCTGAAAGGGATAGAGCTTTACTCATCTTCTATACCTGACGCATCCGACATCGCAGGAGCAGCCAATACTCCGGTTAAGCTCAAAACAGGAACGCCTGATTTTGAGACCGTGCCGAAAGAGATCAAACCCGATATGAAGGTACTCGGCAAGACGTACAGGAATAAAGCGAAATCCATAGCAGAAGCACTGAAGAAAGCAGATCCGAAAGAAGTAGTGGAACAGTCAAAAACCGGCAGCATCACCCTGACAGTGGACTGCGAGGATATAACCATCGCGGCTTCAGGTTTCACGGTCGAGAAAGAGCGGCTCTTAAAAGGGAAAGCCGTGGACGTACTGGAAGTGGGAAGCGCGATAGTAGTGATAATGCTTCAGAAAAGTATATAGTGAGCAGATGCCCTATTAACATAGGGTGAAATCATGACGAACGTCAGTGAGATACACGTCACAAAAACAATAGTAAATGAATTCCTGGATGATTTTATACAGAATATTATTGACTGCGATATCATTGTTGTAGGCTCAGGACCGTGCGGAGTTGCAGCGGCAAAATATGCGGCAGAGCTGGGACATAAGACCGTGATGATAGAGAGAAACATTTACGGCGGCGGAGGTATGTGGCAGGGCGGCTATCTTATGCCTAAAAATACTGTCAGTGCTCCCGCTAACAAAATACTCGAAGAATGCGGTGTAAATCTTAAAGACGCCGGAAATGGACTTTATGTCTGCGACTCTTTTGAGATGGTCTCAAAGATGCTTGCAAGCGCATGCGATGCAGGTGTGAAATTGCTCAACTCTACGAACGTGGAAGACCTGATACTCAAGGAAGACCATGTTGAAGGCGTGGTTATCCAGTGGTATCCGGTACAACAAATGCCCAAGTTCATTACATGCATGGACCCGATAGCGATCAGGTCAAAAGTTGTGATCGATGCCACAGGGCACGATTCAATCCTTGTGAAGCGCCTGAGCGAGCAGAGGGCAGGCATCCCTGTGCCGAAAGGCTGCGGCTCACTCTGGGTTGATGAGGCTGAGAGGCAGACAGTTGAACTCACGCAGGAGATTTATCCTGGCTTGATCGTGGCAGGGATGGCAGCCACCTCGACGTACGGTGCGCCGCGCATGGGACCGATCTTCGGCGGCATGCTCCTTGCAGGAAAGAAAGCTGCAGAGCTTGCGCATGAGAAGATCATGGGATTAAAAGTAGAGAACATCGGTAAATTGAGGGTTCCCGCTTAAACTACAATTTTCGTAAAACCTGCTGTAAAGCTAATAATATCAGCAGATGAACACGGATTTACAGATGTGTATAATCTGTACCTGCGCTCATCTTTCCCTCATTTATAATAATTAGTCTCAAAGTTTAGCTTTAGTTTGCATGGTTAGTTGCAGTGTATAGGAGTTCATCGCAAATTCGGCTATGATTACAATGGAAAAGTGCAACAAATATACATTAACAACGAACTGATACGAACTCGTACGAACTCTGAAGGGCTTGAGTTCGTATCAGTTCGTACGAGTTCGTTGTTTATATAAATTCTGTGTCCTATAATTTCTGGGTTTCATATCAATTCGCAAATGATTTTGCTGCTACGCTTTGCGTTCTTTGCGCTCTTTGCGGTGTTTACCCCAGCGCAGCCTTCACGAACGCCAGGAACGGCGGCGAAGGCTTCCCCGGTCTTGACCGAAACTCCGGGTGGAACTGCGAGCTGAAGAAGAACTTGTGTCCCGGAATCTCGGCGATCTCCATCCTGTGGTCGTTTTTGCCCGTGAATTTCATGCCCTTTGCCTCGATCATGGGAATATACTTCGGGTTTACCTCGTACCTGTGCCTGTGCCTCTCCGCGAGCCGGGTGCTGCCGTATATCTTCTGCGCAAGTGAACCCTCGACCAGTATAGCTTCGCAGCTTCCGAGACGCATGGTGCCGCCCATATTTTTGATACTCTCCTGCTCAGGAAGAATATCAATCACAGGATGCTCGGTTTTCGCAAGCTCTGAGCTGTTCGCGTTCTTCAACCCGAGCATGTTCCGCGCGAATTCAATGACCGCAAGCTGCATGCCCAGGCACAGACCCAGGTAAGGGATGTTGTTCTCGCGCGCATATTTTATCGCAAGTACCTTGCCTTCAGTCCCCCGCACGCCGAACCCGCCAGGCACGAGGATTCCGCTGTACCTCTGGAGCGTGTCTATAGAACTGGGATTTTTCTCAAACTCCTCGGCATCTATCCAGTCTATCTTTACGCGGCAGCCGCACTCAATCCCCGCATGCTTGAGAGCCTCGTTTATGCTGATGTAAGAATCCCCAAGGTGTGCATATTTTCCCACGACAGCGATGCGTGTCTCCTTATCTATAGCCGACATTTTCCTCATCAATTCATCCCATTCCGGAGGTGCTCCTTTTGGCGTGAGTTTGAGCTTCTGCATGAGATAATCTGAAAGCCCTTCCTGCTCCATCAGCGTGGGAACGTAATAGATGTCGCGGGCATCGTGCGCGCTTACCACGGCATTCACAGGTACGTCGCAGAAAAGGGCTATCTTCGATTTAGTATCAGGATGTATAGGCTCTTTACACCTTGCCACTATAGCATCAGGCTGAAGTCCGAGACTTCGCAGCTCTTTGACCGAATGCTGCGTGGGCTTTGTCTTCTGCTCGCCCTGCGTATCAAGAGGAACAAGTGTCACATGTACGAACGCTATGTTCTCCGCCTTCTCTTCGCTGTGCATCTGGCGCATGGATTCAAGGAACGGCATGCTCTCTATGTCGCCCACCGTACCGCCCACTTCTATAATGCAGATATCGGCACCGCTTTTTTTAGCCACTCTCCTGATGCGCTCTTTTATCTCGTTTGTGATGTGGGGGATGATCTGCACTGTTTTCCCCAGGTAATCGCCGCGGCGCTCTTTCTCGATGACGGTCAGGTACACCTGCCCTGTGGTGATATTGTGCTCGCGCGTGAGCTCGATATCAAGGAAGCGCTCGTAATTTCCAAGATCAAGGTCAACCTCTGCCCCGTCCTTCAGAACGAACACCTCGCCGTGCTGGTACGGGCTCATGGTCCCGGCGTCGATATTGATGTACGGGTCTATCTTGATGGCAGTCACGTTGAAACCTTTGTTTTTCAGGATCCGTCCGATGGATGCGGCTGTTATTCCTTTTCCAAGACCGCTCATCACACCGCCGGTGACGATGATGTACTTCATGTCCCCTTCCATAGGTATGCATCGGGCATATATTTAATGGATTGAGATAAGATTGCAGCAAGTAAGATGATGGTGAATAAATATTTATATCATGTCAGCTAATTTTTATTGCAAATAAATTTGTATTTAGGGAGTGTTGTTCTCTTGTCAGGAAACGAAAATGCTAATATTAGAAAAATGAAGCTATCCGATGTTTTTTCTGAAATTCCACAAGATGTATGGGAAAATATAGTTAAGAAAGAGCCGGAATGGCTGAACATGGAGACTTTCTCCCATCGCTTTGGTTTCGGCCCATTTGCAGTATTGATGATTGTAACTGGGCTGAATGATTACCAATTGAAAGGAAAAGCGGAAGAAGCTTACTGGCCAAAGATTCAAAAGATTTTAGAAATCTCTTTACCACCTAGATCCCCCACAGAGCTTTACAATTTATTGAGACCATTTTATCAGAAAGAGAGATTTAAAGAGAGGAAAATTGAGCGGTTAGGGAGATTCTTAAGAAGTCCTCTAGCATCTGAATTATGGATAAACCCGCCTCAGAGAGTTTCAACCGATTTCTTAAATATTTGGAGCCAGATCGCAATGACTATGCACCAGAAACCTCAAGCCAAAACCATTGCTTTCGCAATGAAATGCTTGGGTATCTCTTTACTTATAGCAGGAGAATACAAATTTGATTTCACTGTTCCCATTCCTGTAGACTCACGTGTAAAGGAATTCACCAAGCAGTTAGGATTTCAAGTTAATAAAGAAGAAGATATTAGAAAGCTGTGGGACGAAATTCTTTCTATGTTGCAATGCAGGAATCCGGCTATTACTATGATTCATTTGGATAGCTTTGTATGGCAATTAGCTTCCATGAATAAATACAATTTGCAAAATTATTTTAGAGATTTAGGAAACCCACGTATAGGTGATGGGATATCATCTTTGCTACAATCAACAACATATATAAAGGTGGTTTAATTATGGATGAAAATGCTTTAATACTAATTCCATGCAGCAAGCAAAAAAATATTGTACCAGTTCAGGGAAACGCTCAACCCCTCCCGGATACCCAACTTTTAAGATATCAACTACTACAACTTATTCAGCAGACGCCAAATTTGGTAAATAGGCAAGAGAACCAAAGAGGAATTTTAAATATCGATGCTCCTGTAACTCAATCCATAAACTTTTATGTGGGACAATTTTATAGAGTTGCAGGGAACGTACTACATGAAGTTCTGTCTGGTCAGTATCCTTCAATAAACGTGCTAATAGTTTCTGCACTATATGGTCTCATTGAACTTGATGAGAATCTAAGTGAGTACGAGTTACAAATGGGAGATAGACTTAATAATGGAATGAAAGTTTATAATTTCTGGCAACGGGTTCAGTTGTGGCAAATTCTACAAAATTATATTATTCAAAACAATATAACTCATGTTTGGAGCCTTCTTCCAGATTCGATGCCTGATTATCCCTATCATCGTATATTTAATGAGTTATGGAAACAATTTAGAAATACAAAAACCCAATGTTTTCACGTCCAAGTGCCAGGCGCTGGAACAGGTACTGGCTATAAACGATCTGAATGGCTGGTAGAAACCTTGAACACAAATCCAGATTATTTACATGGAATATCTTCTCCACCTAACCAATTAAGAAATATACCTGGATATGAGTTTCGATATGAAACCTGCTAAAGAAAACACAATTAAGAATCATATCCAAACCTATAGATTAAAGCACACATTATTGGATTAGAAATAGAATTTATTTATGTTCAGGCACGATATCATCATAGTGGGCGGAGGTCTGGCAGGATTGCGCGCAGCCATAGCCGCGAAAGGCGCAGATGTAGCCGTGATATCAAAAGTCCATCCCCTGCGCTCGCATTCCGTATCGGCTCAGGGTGGAATAAACGCCGCGCTTGGGAAGAACGACAGGTGGGAGGACCATGCCTTCGATACCATAAAAGGCAGCGATTACCTTGCAGACCAGGATGCTGTCGAAGTACTGTGCAGGGACGCGCCGGAACGCGTTATAGAGATGGAGCACTGGGGCACGCTTTTTTCAAGGGTTGACGGGAGGATCGCACAGCGACCGTTCGGAGGCGCGGGATTCCCTCGCACTGCATACGCTGAGGACAGGACAGGGCATCACCTGCTGCATACGATGTACGAGCAATCGCTGAGGAACGACATCAGGGTTTACAGCGAATGGCTCGTAACCCGGCTTATTGTCAATGAAGGCAGATGCGCAGGCGTCGTGGGATACAACATAGCAATGGGGGAAATAGCAGGATTCCAGGCTAAGGCTGTGATATTCGCCACAGGCGGATACGGGAGAATATACAAGCGTTCGACGAACTCGGTGATAAACACAGGCTTCGGGTGCGCAGTTGCATACCGCGCCGGCGCTGCACTTGATGACATGGAATTCGTGCAGTTCCACCCCACAACGCTTTACGGAACGAACATCCTGATAACCGAAGGCGCGCGCGGCGAGGGAGGTTTCCTCAAGAACAGGAACGGGGAGCGGTTCATGCAGCGCTACTCCCCTAATATGCTTGAGCTTGCGCCCAGGGACATTGTGGCTCGAGCCATCCAGACCGAGATAAACGAAGGCAGGGGATTTGAGGGCGGGTATGTGAACCTGGAACTGATGCACTTAGGCGAGAAGAATATCAAAGAGCGCCTGCCAGGTATCAGGCAGATATCGATGGATTTTGCAAATATCGACCCTGTCAAGAAACCCATACCCGTACAGCCGGGACAGCATTATTCCATGGGCGGCATAGCATCGAACAAGAACTGCGAGACCTCCATCGCCGGGTTCTATGCGTGCGGGGAATGCTCGTGCGTCAGCGTGCACGGCGCCAACAGGCTCGGCGGGAACTCGCTTCTTGAGACCATAGTGTTCGGGAAAATAGCTGGAGAGAACGCGAAGGATTATTCAAGCAGAGTGGATTATGGAGAGACTGAAATAATAGAGAGGGCAGTTGAAGGGGAATCAAAGAAGATATCGGAACTATCGAGCAGAGGTGAGGGAGAGGCTGTCTACACGATCCGCGATGAGCTCAGGGCTGTGATGGATGAGAAAGTCGGCATTTTCCGCGACGGGCAGAACTTAAAGGCAGCATCTGAAAAGATCAGCGAACTTAGGGACCGCTTTAAGAACGTGCGCGTCAGGAACAAAGGTAAAGTTTTCAACCAGGAACTGGTGAACGTGCTTGAGCTTGAAGGTATGCTGGACGTGGCACAGGTCATCAGTCTGGGGGCGCTGGCGCGAAAGGAGAGCAGGGGTTCGCATTATCGCACCGATTATCCTGCGAGGGATGACAAAGACTGGCTCAGGCACACACTGGCTGCTTTTGCGCCTGATGGGCCGAGGATTGATTACAAGCCAGTGGTTATAACCCTATACAAGCCGAAGGCGAGAGAATACTGAAGGCGGCAGGAGTTATTATGATTTTTTATCTATAGCTTCGGAGTATCTCAATCCCCTTTGCCGGAAGCTCAAGTATGCCCGAGTACAGGCGCTCCCTATCCCCGGATACCTTCTTCCCCACAAGCGCGCACATGTGCTCCTGATAGACCTCCTGCACCGTTTTCTTAAAATCAGCATGGAAATAGGTATTTATGATGAAATCATCCAGGTCGAACTTCTCATCGAAGGTTGGGTCTTTCTCAAACAGCGCAGGAACAGTGACGAGCTTTTTCCCGTCATCAAGCTCGGACAGGAAAACAAAAACAGTCCTCCCGATGAACGACTTCGCGGCTACCGCCTCAACTTTTCCTCTCAAGCCCTTCCCTTTGACCCCGCTGATCAATAACCCGCAGTAGCCTACTCCGGTTCTGCTGAGGAAATACCTGACGCTGAAGGATAACTCTACATGCATCAGCGGCACTTTGATCTCGGAACGCTGCATATCCGCTGTTATCTCCTCAAAGCCGTCTAATATATCCATTTTCTCTGGTCCTGAATAATTAATTCGGCTCAATGCACTTAAACTATACCCAGGATGAATGCGGAGCGCGACGGTTATCCATAGAATTATATCCCTCAAAATCCTATGAGGTGGCTATGATTAAGCTTGAGGCGCTTTATTCAGGGAAGGCAAAGACAGTATTTAAGACCGATGATCCAGAGAAATTGATAATGGAGTTCAGGGACAGCCTGACCGCATTTGACGGCAAGAAAAAAAGCGAAGCGCCGAAAAAAGGATACTACAATGCCCGGATATCAGCAAAGCTCTTCGGATTGCTTGAGGAAAAGGGCATCAAAACGCATTTTGACAGCATGCTCTCTGATACCGAGATGATCGTGGATGCTGTTGAGATCATAAAGATCGAGGTGATCGTCAGGAACATTGCCGCTGGCTCGATCACGAAAAAGTATCCCTTCAAGACAGGTCAGAAACTTGACCCTCCCATATTGCTTTTCGATTACAAGAGCGACGAGTACGGCGACCCCATGATCAACGAGGATATCGCCCTTGCTCTCGGACTGGCTTCGAAGAAAGAGCTCTCAAAGATAAAAAAGATGGCTCTTAAGATCAATTCGATACTTGTTGATTATCTGGATGAGAAAAACCTCCTGCTCCCCGACTTCAAACTTGAGTTCGGGCGGCGCGGCGGAGAGATAGTACTGGCTGATGAGGTCTCATGCGATACCTGCCGCTTCTGGGATAAGACCACAGGCGAATCGCTCGACAAGGACGTGTTCAGGTTCGACAAAGGGGATCTGGTTGCGGCTTACAGGGAAGTGGCTAAAAGGATAGTGCCTGAGATATTTTGAAGTCTCTACTAAGTCTACTATGTACTCAAACCGTGTAGACTCTACGAATAATTTTTTTCTGAATAATATTATATATAATCGCATCTTCAGTACAATTTTACTTCAGCAGGAGGAAAAGGTGAAAATTATGATCCGAATAGCAACGTATCTGAAAGGTGGATTTGGTACAAACAGGTTTCAACCAGGAGTATAGCACAGGGATCATATTATCATGCAGATGCAATCGAAGCCTCCCCTGGCTAAGCGATTGAAGACGCTGGTTATAGGTGAGGCACGCAACCCTTTCGACTCAAAGATTTTTCATAAACTTTCATTGATAGCGCTTTTTGCCTGGGTCGGGCTGGGGTCAGATGCCCTTTCCTCTTCCTCCTACGGTCCTGAGGAAGCTTTTCTGGCACTGGGGCAGCATACGTATCTGGCTATCTTTGTGGCTCTGGGCATAACACTGACTATCTTTGTGATCAGTACGAGCTACTCTCAGATCGTCGAGCTTTTCCCCTCAGGCGGCGGAGGATATCTCGTTGCCAGTAAACTGTTATCTCCGGCTTTCGGGATGCTGTCCGGCTGTGCGCTGCTCATTGATTATGTACTTACGATCGCCATTTCCATTGCGAGCGGTGTAGATGCGATCTTCAGCTTTTTCCCTGCAGGCTGGCATTCGTTCAAACTTGAGTTCGCAATAATAGTAATGCTGATACTTATATTATTGAACCTGCGAGGGGTAAAAGAATCCGTGCTTTCCCTGGTACCCATATTCATACTGTTCCTGATCACGCATGTTTTTGTGATAGTATACGCATTCGGCACGCATCTGACGGACCTGCATGTGGTGATAGATAGTACGGCGGCTGATGTTAATAACGTGAGTCTTGGGATCGGGTTTGCGGGGATGCTCTTCCTTATTCTGCACTCCTACAGTATGGGTGCAGGAACGTATACTGGAATTGAAGCTGTCAGCAACGCAATGCCGATACTCAGGGAACCCAGGGTGAAGACTGCCAAACGTACCATGCGCCTTATGGCGATCTCCCTAGCACTCATGGTGATCGGATTAATGTTCGCCTATATCTTTTACAGCGTTGGGCCACAGTCCGGGAAAACCCTGAATGCTGTTCTATTCGAAAGCATTGCGAAAGACTGGGGGAACCCCGGATACTATTTTGTACTCGTGACGCTCATTTCAGAGGCTGTATTGCTTTTCGTGGCAGCACAGACAGGCTTTCTGGACGGTCCGAGGGTGCTGGCGAATATGGCTCTGGACCGCTGGGTCCCAACGAAGTTCGCCACACTGAGCGACCGTTTTGTGACCCAGAACGGGGTTTTAATAATGGGTATTGCAGCACTGGCGATGATACTTCTCACGCAGGGTTCGGTCGTATTCCTCGTCGTGCTTTACAGCATTGCGGTCTTCATCACCTTTATCCTCTCCCAGGCAGGAATGGTGCGCTACTGGTGGAAATTTAAAACGAGGGTTAAACAGTGGAAGAAGAAACTCCTCATTAACGGCATCGGGCTGGTTATGACGGTTTTCATACTTGTGTCGGTGATTATAGTCAAATTCAACGAGGGCGGCTGGATAACCCTGCTTATTATTGCTGCATTTGTCGGAGTAGTAACCGTCATAAGACGCCATTATGATTATACTGCTAAACTTATTAAAAAGCTGAATAACCTTGTACCGGCGGTTAATTCTCCACATCCAGAAGACGCCCTCGGCATAATTAAAAACGGGAAAACGGTTCAGGAGTTTGATCCACAGGCTAAAACCGCAGTCTTGCTCGTGAATGGTTTTAATGGGCTGGGGCTTCAGGCACTCTCCAGTATATTCAGGTTATTCGGAAGGATACACAAAAATTTTATCTTTGTCCAGGTTGGTGTGATCGATGCCGGGGTGTTCAAAGGGACAGAAGAAATCGAGAGTCTCCAGACCCAGGTAAAAGATGAGATAAGTCGCTATGTAACTTTTATTCAGCAGCATGGCTATTATGGTGAAGGTTTCACTTCGATAGGTACTGATGTTGTTGATGAGATCGTAAAGATGTCACCGAAGATCTTAGAGCGTTTTCCGAATGCTGTATTCTTTGGCGGACAGATCGTTTTTCCGAACGGTTCGTGGCTCTCGCGGTGGCTTCATAACTACACTGTTTTTGCCTCGCAAAAAGTGTTGTATTCCCAGGGAGTCCCTTTTATAATACTGCCTATCAAGGTATAGGCATCAGGCGATAATATCGGAATAATGGAGCGAAGATAGCACAGTTTTTAAGCCTATCAGGTCGACCAGCAGTATACTGATCCTCACCAGTACCGAGAACGCAAGTGCCGTCGCGGGAAGAATCCCGAACAATGAAAAGACCAGGATGACCCCGCCTTCCATTAAACCCAGACCTGCCGGAGATATGGGCACGAACATCAGTATGGTAATCAGCGGGTGAAGCAAAAAGAAAGCTAAGAACGGAAGCTGGATCCCGAGGGCTTTTCCCAGGTAGAACCACTGCAAACCTGCAAAAACCCACCCGATCATATATAGTATTAAAATAGCGTTGAGGCTGCCTTTTATCTGGATACTGCGTTCTTTAAAAGATGAAAGTTTTTCCGTGAATCTTTTGAAAAAAGGCAGCTTACCCATAAATTTTGATGTCATGTTCTCACTATGCCATGAGATCATCAACATTAAAATCCCCGCAACCAGCAGGAGGGCAGCGCCGATACTTACCGAAATAAGCAGGTCTTTACTGATAGGTGTACGTGAGGAAATATAGAATATAGCCGCGACAGCCCCTGCCACCTTGAGGATAAATTCAATGCCCTGAGGTGCGAAAATGCATGCCATCCCGTCGGTTATCTTGGTCCCGGCATTTTTTTTCAGTATGGGCGGAGTCAAAAAATACCCGCTCCTTCCCGGGGTTATATCGCCTACAATCATCCCACCCATATGTGAGAAGAATACGGTCGGGAACCTGATCTCATATCCGATCCGTATCAACAGGTAGTTCAGGCGACCTGCAAGGATGATATTCAAAAATAAATATGATATACATGCCAGGATGAAAAATAAGTAATCGGTTTTTATAAGAACGGAAACTATTTCTTTTATATCGAGTTTGCTTAAAATAAAAGCAATGATAAATACGCCTGCGATTATCTGAACAAAAATACTGCGAGTTCTCATTATATAGATTTAATATTGTCTTTCATGGTTAAATGCTTTGCATTAGAAGATAGGGGTTGATTTTTAGTAAATTAAGGTTCCTTCCGTGATTTTTTTCATTTTTTAAACCATAAAGGACATAACTGAATATATACTATAACATTCTAAAATAAAGTCCGGAGAAAATACATTGGAAGACGTAATCATAAAGATCAAAGGCATGATGTGCGGGCACTGCGAAAAAGTGATACATGACGCTGCCATGAGCGTTAAAGGCGTCAGAAAAGCAAAAGCCGATTTTAAAAAAGGCGAAGTGAAAGTCTCATTCGATACTTCCGCAACAGACCTTGAAACAATAAAAAAGGCTATTGCAGCCACAGGATACCAGGTCCTGGAAGAGCCGCAGGCATGCCCTGTGCCTTTACCGGCTGAGCGGGCTGCGCCTGAGGTAAAAGAAGCTGCCGGAGCAGGGGCAGCCGGAGCTGGCGAGTTAAGGAAAATAACCCTGGGCATTACGGGTATGAGCTGCGCCTCATGCGCCCAGAACATCGAGCGTGCGCTCAACAAGTTAAGCGGCGTTCGGAAAGCCTCGGTCAATTTCCCGCTTGAGCGGGCGGTGGTGGAATACGACCCCTCGCAGGCGAATCCCAAAACAATAGAGAAAACCATCGCAGACGTGGGATATGGGGTGGTAAAGCGCGATATCACGCTCAAGATAGGCGGGATGCACTGCGCCTCGTGCGCCATCAATATCGAGAAAGCGCTTCTTAAGACCGAAGGAATCGCCTCTGCGAAAGTGAGCTTCCCGCTTGAGCAGGCTAAAATAACCTACGACCCTGAGCTTATCCCGGTATCGGGCATCAAAAAAGTAATTGGAGATGTCGGTTACACAGCCTCCGAGAAAGTGGAAAAGGGGGATGCAGACAGGGAGCAGAGAGCAAGAGAGGCTGAGATAAAGCGGCAGAGGACTAATTTTATCATTGCGCTCCTCCTGGCTGTACCGATCTCGCTCGGCGATATGGGACGAAATCTCGGCTGGGCTTTCGTGCCTGAAATACTGAAGAACGATTACCTGCTCTTCATACTTGCAACGATAGTAATGCTCTTGCCAGGCAGGCAGTTCTTTGAGGGAACGTACAGGGGGCTGAAGCACGGCGTCACTGACATGAACCTGCTCATCGCCACAGGGACAGGCGCTGCTTACATTATCAGCGTAGCCGGGACCTTCTTTAATCTTGGAGAGGCGTACAAGCATACGTACTACGATACCGCAGCCCTGCTTATTATGTTCATTGTGCTCGGACGGTACCTAGAAGCGCTCACCAAAGGAAAGACATCAGAGGCTATCCGCAAACTCATGGGATTGCAGGCAAAGACAGCCCGCATTATCGTGGACGGACAGGAAAAAGAGATACCTGTCGAGAACGTGAAGGTCGGGGATATCGTGATCGTGCGCCCGGGCGAGAAGATACCCGTGGACGGAAAAGTAGTGGAGGGTCTCACCGCGGTGGATGAATCCATGATAACGGGCGAGAGCATACCGGTCGAGAAGACCGTAGGTTCTGAGGTCATAGGCGCCACAATCAACAAGACAGGGATGATAAAATTCACAGCTACAAAAGTGGGCGCGGATACTGCACTGGCGCAGATAATCCAGCTTGTCGAGAACGCACAGACCCAGAAGGCGCCCATCCAGAAGCTTGCTGACATTGTAGCCGGGCATTTCATCCTTGCAGTACATGCGCTGGCTCTGCTCACGTTCTTTTTCTGGTTCTTCATCGGGTTTGAATACTTTAATGTACCCGTTACCTACGGGATGGGAGCAGAGTCCCCATTCCTGTTCTCACTGCTTATTTCCATAACCGTGCTTATCATCTCGTGCCCCTGCGCCGTGGGGCTTGCAACTCCCACTGCTATAATGGTAGGCACGGGAAAAGGAGCTGAGAACGGCATCCTCATCAAGAGCGGCGAGGCGCTTGAGAGGGCGCAGAAGCTTGATACCATCGTGTTTGATAAGACAGGTACGCTGACGAAAGGAGAGCCTGCGCTCACGGATGTGATCGCCATCAAAGGAACTGAGAATGAGGTGCTCAGGCTTGCGGCTGTTGCTGAGAAAGGCTCGGAGCATCCGCTCGGAGAGGCGATACTTAAAGGAGCTGTGGTCCGCGGCATCGATATCCCGGATGCGCAGGAATTCAAGGCTATACCAGGGCGGGGCGTGGAAGTAAAGCACGGCGGGAAGAGGATCCTTATCGGTACACGGAAGCTGATGATGGAGAACGGTATAGACATCACACAGGTAGACAGCAAGATGGAAAAACTTGAGCACGAGGGCAAAACAGCCATGCTTGTATCGTCTGATAATGAGTTAGCCGGGATAGTCGCAGTGGCTGATACCCTGAAAGAGAACTCAAAAGATGCGGTGCACGAACTGCGAAAGAGGGGATATACGGTTGCTATGATAACGGGCGATAACAGGAGAACTGCGGATGCGATAGGGAAGCAGCTTGATATTGAGACCATACTGGCTGAGGTGCTTCCTGAAGACAAAGCCTCTGAGATAAAGAAACTCCAGGCTGAGGGGAAAAAGGTGGCGATGGTGGGCGACGGCATAAACGATGCCCCTGCGCTGATGCAGTCGGACGTAGGGATCGCTATCGGGAGCGGTACGGATGTGGCGATAGAATCCGCGCAGATAGTCCTGATAAGGAATGACGTGCATGACGTGGCAAAAGCCATCAGCCTGAGCAAGCTTACGCTCAATAAAATAAAGCAGAACCTCTTCTGGGCTTTCTTCTATAACTCGGTCGGTATTCCGATAGCTATGGGCATACTGTATCCTTTCACCCAGCCGCCGTATCTCATCAATCCTGCGCTGGCAGCCGCGGCGATGGCAGCAAGTTCTGTCACTGTGACCATGAACACGCTTCTTATGAAGCGCATCAAGTTAAAGGGGTGAAATCATGGAGAAAAAACTCGGGTTCTACAGCACGCTTGCAAGCCTTGTCACGTCCCTGCTCATTGTGCTCCTGTTCTATACTCTTGCAATGCAGAAGGTGCGGGAGAATATGATGTACACGATAGTGGATGTTTATGGAGGGATGGTGTTTGTGTTCATACTGGCGATGATAGTGGCGGCGTCTATATGGCCGGGGGTTATTGAGAAGAGGATGATAAAACGGTGATGGCTGGGCTGAGAATTAGAGAATGCTGACGGACGCAGATTTAGTTCAGCGTTTATTTGGGCGCATTGGCGGCTGGATTAGCGGGCTGTCGATGCACTAAATGGCATATGGCGTTAATGGCTCACTTATGCCTTGTAGAGCGATGGATTGTCACAGACCAAGAAGACTGGAAATCTGAGGCATCAAGGTGGACGCTCAAAGCTTTAGCATTTCCGAAGGACTTCGGAGATTTATCGTCCTGAGATCGGCGTAGGCTGTTAAAAATCGAAATCAAATATGGCGCTTGCCACAGAAATTTTGGTTTTATTGCAAGCTTTTTTAAAATCGAAAAATAATTTTCATTATATAATATAATGGGTTCAATGCTACTTTTTCTGTCGTTTTCCATATTACATTAGCTTTTTTGTATTTTACTTTCTTTTTAATTTCGCACAGATTTCTATCTTCAATTATTTTTAGATATTCTTTCAAGTCATTAGAAATCTCTTCCTTATCTCTAGCAGAATTCATGCAATTCAATTTAATTATAATTTCGCCTAATTCTTCCGTTAATCCATTTATTCTATATAGAATATCCGTTTTTGCAGCCTTATTTTTTAATCCTGAAATAAAAAGTTGAGAATATCTCATTCCCAAAGGAATTGCAAAAAATTTATCCTCAACCGTAATAAACTCTAAAGCATCATGTATAAGATTAGATATTTTTTTCCGGTTTTGTTGTAAATCTTCCCATGGTAAAGAAAAACTGAATGAATTTATCTCATCGATTGCCTTTGCAATAAATGAAATTGGAATATCTGAAGTATCGAAAAGACCAGACGATTTATTTTGAGGAAATACAATTGCAAAAATTGAAATTCCTGGTAATGCTATTAAAAAGAAACTACTAAATGAAAATGCTAACACAATTAACGCATATTTAATAACTGAATTATTAGATAGGAATTCAGGAATGTTAGTGCTATTATCTTTAATTGTATTGATGATCAATAATATAAATCCTACCAAAAACATAAACAAAATCAATAGTATTAATATAACCATAGAAATAAGCAAAACCAGAACAACCATATTCCAAAGTTTTAAAATTTTGGTAATAACATTATAAAACTTGATTTTATAATTGTGAGCAGAAAGAAAATCTACTAAATCTCTTGGTAGATACAAATCTAATTTTTTCAAAATATAAGAAATACTATACACACATACAATAGATACAATTAGAGCTAAAAGCGGAATGCTTTGTAAAGTAATCGCTTTAAAATTAATAAATAAAATTAAAATTTTTGGAATAAAAATAATTAACAATATAGAGATTAGAAGTGTAGAGCTGTACAAAATTAATTTTCTATGGCTTTTATAGACATTCATCTACACGGTAATGTCTAACTTAGTGTATATATTTTATCTTACATATAACAGTATGGAGTTTATACCATTTTTGCATCTTATAAAGATTTAAGAATCTTCAGAGGGTGCCCAAATCTCGGCATCTTGAGAATCCTTCTTGATGCTACATATCTTATTAGAGCATGCGTTTTATTCTTCTATAGTCACAAATCCCGTATAAATGTACGATGCCCACATACAGCGTTTTTTGCATGCTGTCCGTCCTGTGTTTCAATACGCTCGCCGACCACCTCCCATCCATTCCCACAGAACCATGGAAGCAGCCCGGCACCCGCAGGTGATCGCCACTTCCTGAGATGAGGAAACTCTTCCCTCATAATCAGGTTCTTAAATAATCGTAAAACCAGCGAACTACCGATTCTCTGGAGAAAACCCCTCAGGATCAATACAAATCTTTAAAGTCCATGAAATTCTATTTACTCTCATGGATGCTGTAGCCAATCTGGATGAATTAAAATTAGAATTAAAGAAGGAACTGCGGCAGGAGATTCTTACTGAGGTTCTGGATATAATCCGAGATGAGTTTTATCCTCCTGAAGAAAAAATTCGTAAGGAATTTATAAAAAAGGTTGAGGAAGCCGAGCGCAGGGTAAAGGAAGGTAAGTTTTCAAAATATACCGTAGAAGAGTTTGAAAAAAAGTTCCTTTGATCATGCCTTATACTATCCAGCTCGATACTGTTTTAGAGACGACACTGAATAAACTTAAAAAGAAGGATAATTCTCTCTATGAGAGGGTAATACACAAAATAATCGAGATTAGTAAAAATCCTGAGTTGGGCAAACCGCTCCGAAATGTATTAAAAGGCAAAAGGAGAATTCATATTGGTTCATTTGTTCTTTTTTATTCAATTGATAAGAAAAACGAGACTGTAACTTTCCTTGAGTTCGAACATCACGATAAAGCGTATCGATAATGTGCACCTGAAGTTGAGTTTTGTAGAGGCTGTTCTGGCTTCCTATCGCCTTAAGGTAGCATGAGAACAATCGCCTTCAGTCGCAAAACCATCCTCCCACAGAACCATAAAAACACCCCGGCGCCCACAGGTGATCGCCACTTCCTGAGATGGGGAATTCTTCCCTTATACTCAGGTTCTTATAGCAATCAGCCCCAAAGTTTAGCCTTAGAGTGTGCTCAGTTGCGGCACATAGCGAATTCACCGCAAAGGACGCAAAGAGCGCAAAGAATTTTGTTGCTATGCTTTGCGTTCTTTGCATTCAGGTATGGAAAAGTACTGTCGCAGCGATATGGAACATGGATGACGCGGATTGGACGGATTTTCGCGGATACGAATCCGTGGGCATCCCATGTCATCCGTGCCCATCCGTGTTCTATCTCACGTTAAACAGGTTATCAGTAACGAATTTTCACTCCTGTCTATGAATGATAGTTCTTAGCCGACTTTGCGGTATTTATTCCCTGAATTCAAAGAGATTATAACGACCATTAGCTGCGGATGTACCCGAATTGCAGATATCTGCGTTCATCCGCGTTCATCCGCGGTTTTGTTCACCATGGTATTACGTCCGCTTCCCAATTTAGCAAGCTGTCGATGCCTCAAAGTGCCATACAGCATTACGGCTCATCATGACACATAGGGCTGATGTACTCTCAGAAATTATTAAATCTAATAGCATCCTTTTGACATGCATGGCAAAAGTCATTCATGGAACTGTTCATAAAGGTATGATAAAGCCCGGGGACATGCTGGAGGAAGATGAGGAAGTGCTCATAATCCGTGTCCAGAAGCCCAAAAAATCAAAAATAGATATGATATCGAAAAAACCCCGGGAAATGTTGGACCATAGCTTTGTTGAAGAAGTTATAGAATCGACCGAATCTGGTGAAGGCATTGACTGATCAGTCCAAAATTCCCAGGGCTTCCTTTGTATTTATTGATTCCAATATATTTACCTACTTTTTGCTCAGAGATGCCGATCTTTTTGAAAAGTGTCGTCAGTTTCTTAAAAATATTGAATCTGGATATTTTATCGGTTTTATAAATAATATTGTGATATCTGAAACACTATTTAATTTTGTCAAGGCAGAGGTTTGCAAAAACCATGGATTAAAACCCAACGAGTTCATACGTTTTGTAAAAGAAAATCCAGAATCCATAGGAGAGATGGATATTTCTGATGTTATTGATATTTTTACCATACCAAACCTCAATCTGGTCAATGTCCCGCCAAAGCTCATCCCGGCATTAAAAGATGCTCATAGAAAATCGCTTTTATCGAACGATGCTTTTCATTTATTAACTATAGAATATTTGAATATTAAGGATATTATAACGAATGATAGCGATTTTGAGAAAATTGCTGATATAAACGTATGGAAACCAGGGGATTTGTAGAATCAATAGTCCTGTCACAAACCCTGTACAAATGTACGATACCCGCACATAGCGTTTTTACATGCTACACATCCTGTGTTCCATACACACTGCCGACCACCTCCCCACAGAACCACAGAAGCAGCCCGGCGCCCGCAGTTGATCGCCACACCCTGAGATGGGGAACCCTTCCCTTATACTCAGGTTCTCAGCAACAGGTAACTATTTTATATCGTGTAAACCAAATACAATATCATATCATCCAGGTGCAAGAATGAACGATACAATACAGACTCTTAAGGACCGAATAGATGCCCTTGAAACAGAACTGAATGCTATGCGTAGGACTCTTGGTGCAACAATAGAGAAAAAAGACCCAAAGGCATGGGACAGGTTGCATGTAATAGGCAGGGAAATAGCCCGTGAATGGAAGAGCAAAAAACCAAGCTGGCAATTAGTATCCGAAGCAAGAAGATAATATGTATTGCATAGATGCCAGTGTGTTCATAAACGCCGAAATTGAAGGCGAAGAATTCCACGAATATAGTGCGAAGCTCATGCAAAACATCAAAGACCGGGGAATTACAATTATTGTCCCAGAAATTGTATTACCTGAGATTTCATCAGCAATCGCGAGGGGCACGGATGATACTGAAAATGCATGGGAATTTGTAAAAGAGTTAAAACAAATCCCGAATATAGTATTTATTCCAGTGGATCGTGAGCTTGCTGATCATGCTTCACAGCTTGCCGCTGAATACAGGCTCAGAGGATGCGATTCAATTTATGTGGCTGTTGCATCTTTGTTCAGAGCCAAATTAATAAGCCTTGATAGACAGCAGATTGAGAGCTATGGAATGTATAGAGACTGCAACGCCGCAAGAAGAAGTTAATAATTTTTAAAATAATACGCTGTAGACCCTGCGTCTCAACACTCTGCAGTCAAAGGCATAAATGTGATGTTTTCAAGGGATTCTGTTGCAAATAGCAAACATGCTTTTATATCATCCTCGGTCAGTCCTTTGTATTCTTCAAGGATTTCCTCCACCGAAGCGCCATGCGCTAACAATCCCAGAATAAACTGCACAGTAAGTCTTATCCCCCTAATCACAGGTTTTCCAGTCATAACATTAGGATCAAGAGTGATACGTTCAAGCAATTTCTCAGCTTTCATGTTCTTTCACCTTATCTATTATTTTCTTTTTTGTAATATAAAGACCATTGATTGTCTTTATAAAGTACTGTAAACCTTCCATGACATA
Source organism: Candidatus Methanoperedens sp. (assembly GCA_026552855.1). Lineage (GTDB taxonomy): Archaea > Halobacteriota > Methanosarcinia > Methanosarcinales > Methanoperedenaceae > Methanoperedens. The sequence continues at coordinate 22,283 of JAPMTX010000144.1, forward strand.
CGTCCTGTGTTTCAATACACCTGCAGCTATCTATGGTTTTTTTCAGTTTATGTTTTTCCTCCCCATCTGCCTATCATTACAATCGCAACTACGCAAATTAATGTTACAACTATGGCTGTAATCACAAAATAGCTCCATTGTGTCCAAGTTCCGCCTGTTGCCGTTAAAGGTATACCACCAGTAGCAAAAGCTGAGAGCACGACTTGCGTCCAGATCATACCAATAACAATTCCAAATGCGGTTCCCAACGATGATGCAATAGTTTTCCTGATTTCAATCATGGTAACTTCAGTCATATTCCAATCTCAATAAAATATTCTACTATTTGTAATAAAATTATCGTGCCCTGTGCATAGCGTTTTTGCATGGTGCCCATCCTGAGTTTCAATCAGTCAGTGCCAGACCTCAGCTACCAGTATCACAGTATCATAAGTAAACCCCAGCCTCCCGTCCTCAATCCTCACACGCAGACCCGTACTGTCGCCTTCCATGCTCTGCCTCATCAAACCTTCGATAGCTTTCATTTTAGCCCTATCAGCCCCCGCCCGCCTCATCCAGTCCTCAAAATCCTGCGGGATATCCCAGTGCTGTATATCGGCAATGGTCGCTCCTGTGCTGTCGAGCATGCGCTTTATTTCACTCAGCGCGTATATCCTGACGTGCGAAGGGTCGCGAATCTTCTCGATATGGTTGTGGAACAGGCTCTTGCCGCTGTCCTCGAATGAGACACCGTCCACAAGAACGATCCTTCCATAGGTTTTGCACACGCGTTTTATCTCAAGCAGGGCTTTTTCCGGGTCTGGGAAATGATGGAAAGCAAACCTGCACGATACGATATCGAAGCTCTCATCGCCGAAGGGAAGCGATTCCACGTCCGAAAGGAGAAATCCGGCGTTCGCATGCCCCGATTTCGCCAGCTTTTCGCAGGCGTGAATAAGCATATTGCGCGTGAGATCTGCGCCGATAACACTGTCAGAAAATTTCGCGAATTCAAGCGCAAGGAACCCTGCGCCTGTCGCCACGTCCAGTACTTTATGTTCCCTTGTGGCGCCGCTCCTTTTAACCACTTCGGAGAGGTGAACGCCATCCACGAATATGTTCCCCTTTGAGTAGGCTTCAGCCTGCCTCCCGAACTGTTCTTTCGCGCTCTCTTTTATTCCCTGTCGCATGAGCGGAAATACCTGTATGAGGCTATATATGTTATGCCGGGGACGATATGCTGCCTTCGCAGTTAAGCCCAGGTTTAGGGGTTAATATAATATCTTATAAGGTTATAATAATGGGCAATGGACATTATAATCATTATGCTCATAATACTGGTATTCTCAAGGTTCCTGAGCGGGGCATTCGCACATATAAAGCAGCCTCCTATTATCGGAGAGCTCATCGCCGGGATTTTGCTCGGTCCTTCCATTCTCAGCCTGATAAGCCCGAACATGAACGGGCTCGATGCCCTGGCTGAGCTTGGTGTTTTCTTCCTGGTACTGTTCGCCGGGATGCAGATGCACCTGGCAAGCATGAAGGAATACTTCCGCCCTTCGTTCTTTATCGCTTTCATGGGGAATAATCTTGCAATCCTCTCAGGGGTCGTAATAGGGAAGCTTTACAACCTGGATCTGATAAGTTCTCTGTTTATCGGGGTAGTGTTCTCTCTCACTGCACTTCCTGTGGGCGTGAGGATACTGATGGATATGGGAAAGATGGACTCCCCCACAGGGAAGATTATTATAACATCCGCAGTCATCGACGACATTTTCAGCATTTTCCTGTTCGTGATGGTTCTCTTCATTGCAGAGAGCAATTCCGAAATGCCCGGAGCCGGGTTCATATCTGCATCGGTTATTAAAATACTGATTTTCTTATTGATGATATATCTCTTTAACGAATTCCTGGGCATCCGGGGCGGGCTGCCTGCGCGGTATATAAAACTCGGAGTGAGCAGATTGAGCAGGGATTCGCAGTTCTTCTACATCCTTATCTTCGGTATCCTGATAGGATACCTGGGCGGGCTGCTCGGCATTACCTTCATCATCGGGATTTTCTACGCAGGTATTCTCATAAAAAGCACTACGATAGGGGAGAAAGCCTACTCCCATGTGTATAATGTTATTTCTTCGATAACGTTCGGGATCTTCTCGCCCATTTTCTTTGCTTACATGGGGCTGCTGCTGGATGCCACATCGATCTTTGATTACTCAAATCCCTTCTCTGATAAGAACCTCTTCCAGCTTACGTTCTTTGCAAGCTCGCTTTTGTTCGCAGTAGCAGGGAAAAGCGGCGGGGCATTCATAGGAGGCTTGCTTGCCAATATGAAGCTTCGGGACGCGGCGGCTGTGGGCATCGGGCTGAATGCCCGCGGTCTGATGGGGCTTGTAATCCTGGAGATAGGGTTAAAGCACGGGCTGATAGGGCAGAGCGTGTATGCCATGCTGGTGGCGATATGCATAATCACGACGTTTATAACGCCGTTCTTTCTAAGGAAGGTTTTAAAATGAGGGATCGGATAATAAATTACCTGTTCTCACCTTTAGAGAATAGTAGAAATCATTATCTATAGTCAATACTTAGAATCGGAGAAAAATCGGAATTAAAACATCCAGTGAAAACATGATATCACCATACCTGATGGATTACTTATTCAATGCTGCTCGCTTTCTTGTTGGTCTTACCCTGATGATCCTGGCATTGAGGGCATTTTTGAAAACAAGAACTTCTTCCATGATTTACCTCACGGTTGGCTTTACCTTGATAACAGTTGGTGATCTATTTTCTGCCGTTTATTATATTGAGGACGTGCACATGTACAAGTTATTTTCACAGACCTTCGATATACTCGGGATGATCGCATTGATAATGGCAGTGGAAAAAAGCTGAATTAGAACTATAAATCAAGTATGAGTAATGAAGAGCTGCTTTTTGAGCTTTTTGCAAATAAGTACTCAAGAGCAATATTGTCCCATACTGCTGTAAATGATTGCTCAGCCAGCCAGTTGAGCCAGGAGCTTGACATACCTCTTGCAACCGTATACAGAAAACTGAAGCTTTTAGAGGATGCAGGGCTTATTCAACATGTCAAGACGATTATAAATACCTGGGGTAATGAGGAGAAATATTATCGCTGTGCAGCCCATGAGGCTGTAGTGCATATCAATGGCAGCGGGGTCTCGATCGACCTGAAAAAAGAGGATCGCAGCGACAAAATTATCAGGCTCTGGAGAAGGATTGCCCACCCGGATATCAAGGGGGACCATTAATTACCAATCCAGAGAGCGTCATTTTTGCCTTTATCATACTATGAGAACGGGTTATACATTTTATAGCTAAAAAAGAGAATACAGTGCTTAAAGCATGGCAAAAACCAGGTCCTTTTTCAATTTCTGGTCGGCACAGTTAATAGTACTACTGGCAGCGCTTATATATCAGGATAAAACCACAAGCCAGGGGCGCACACAGACGATTGATAAAGCAGATACGATAGTAAAAGGACAGATGAGACCAAAGCTCTCTTATTATATAAGCCCGCTGTGGGTGAAAATCGTAATAATAGCATTGATAATAGTAATTGGACTGAACCAGCATGCTTAGTGAAAAAAATTATTTAATTAATACCAGAAAAAAGCAGGGAGGAATGGCAGCACGGACAAACGTTTTCTGAACTTCCCTATTAACCACCACCCTCCAATTTGCCATGCTGTCCCTCAATCCTGCACATATTAAACTACCAAAACCTATATAGGCTGTAGTAGGAATTAATACTCCTGGATAGCCGGGATTTTATCCAGAAAGGAACTATGAACCGTGGAGAAGTCATCGCCCTTCGAAAAGCCTTTAACTCCGTGAAGGAAAGACAGAGTTCAAATCCGCCTGCGAACCTGACGGAAAGAAAAACCAGACTTAAAGCTGCAAGAGAACTCTGCGTGGGGAACGGGGAACTCCTGGAGAGGGCAATCGATAAACTGAGAAAGAACGGCATAAAAGTCCATCTTGTAAAAGAAAAGCAGGAAGCCATCGATATAATCCTCGGTGAGATCGGACAGGAAAAACTTGTTGTAAAATCCAAATCCAATGTCACGAAGGAGATAGAACTGACAAAAGCCCTTGAGAAAAAAGGTTTGAGCGTTGTCGAGACCGATATCGGGGACAGGATATTGCAGGTACTGAACGCAAAACCCTCCCATCCCACAGGACCTGTGACGCATCTCTCAGCAAAGGACATCGCAAAGGGATTATCGAAGCACTATAACATATCTATAAAAGATAATCCCGAGGAGATAGTAAGAATAGTCAGGGAAGATGTCATCTCCAGCCTGAGCAGGGCGAAAATAGGTATCACGGGCGCAAACGCAATAACAGCCGAGGAAGGTTCCATAGTACTGACGCACAATGAGGGGAATATCTGCGAGGTCATGAAAAAGGAGAAGCACATAGTCGTGACTTCTATAGATAAAATCTACCCTGATATCGAGTCCGCGATGAACATGTTAAAAATCCTGAGCTACAACGCCACAGGCTCGATAATACCATCCTTTGTTGAAGTGATAAGCGGCGTGAGCAAGACCGCGGACGTAGAAAAGAAATTCATCAAAGGTATCCACAATCCCTCCGAGGTCACGGTGGTGCTGGTAGATAACAGGAGAAGCGAGCTTGCAGTGAACGGGTTCAGGGAACTCCTGTACTGCGTCGGGTGCGGGAACTGCCTGCTCTTTTGTCCCATGTACAATACGATAGGCAATGAGTTTGCAAGGGAGAATTACCTCGGCGGCAGAGGCATTGCATATTATTCCCTTTACAACGGAGGGAAAGACGAGAAGCTTGAGTTCTGCCTCACCTGCGGCAAATGCAGGCAGAACTGCCCCCTTGAACTGGACATACCTGCAATGATCAGGAAAATCAGAAGCAGAGGGATTTCTTCGGAAATATATTATTTTTTAAAATCGCATATGATATGGGTATATTATCAGGCTCTACTGAAGTTAAAAACAGGGATTGATTAATGCACCGATCGGGATTTGAACCCGAGTTATTAGCTTGGAAGGCTAAAGTCATAGCCGCTAGACCATCGGTGCGCTGATGCCTCCCTAAGTGATTGAAAGCATTTAATGGTTTCGTTTATCGCGGCGAAGCTCGCATAAATTTTATATCAAAATATTCCGGCGGTGCAGCAACGTCTCAACCCCTGATCTGCCCCCCTATCGCCCTGTCAAGCGCCCTCAGGAACTCATCCTTCGCTTCCCTGGGTATGAAAGCCCCTGCCGCGATATCATGCCCTCCGCCCGTGCCTCCTACCGCCTTTGCAGCCTCACCTATCGCCTCTCCGAGGTTCAGCCCTCTCCTGACGAGGTCATAGTTCCCCCGCGACGAGACTTTCACCCCGCCGTCAGAATCCGCGAAAGCGATTATAGGAAGCTCCTTGTTATTCGCGAACGAAGAACACATGCCAGCCACTATGCCCACGATAGTTTCCCTGATCTTATTCCCCGAATCAAAGTACTGCAGGTTCTCCATCCTGACCAGTCCCTTCTCTTTTACGAGGTTCAGCCCTTCAACAAGGTTCTTTCTGTGGTCGTTGAGCAGGGCGCATGCCTCTTCAAAGCTGCCGCCCCGGTCGCCCATGCACACCGCAAGCCCTATATCAGCATGGTCGTAGCGCGCCGTGGCGTTGAGCAGGGTGGAGTATTCAGACGCATCTCTTACCTCGGTGCCCTCGCGCTCGGATAACAGCGTATAGACCTCGCCTACCAGCCTCTGGATGCTGGATGCCTGTATCCCGGCGCTGAGGCAGAACTGCATGAGGGCTGAGACTATCTGCTGTTTCTCGCCTGTTTCGAGATCTATCCACCGCCTCCACTTCTCCCCATGCTGGCGTATACCGATCTTTTTCAGGAATTCTATGCTTGCATCCTCGCTGCCTGTGATGCCGGGAAGGTACGGGTCAGAGGAATATTGCAGGAGCTTGAATATGGGTCGCGTCTGCTTCCCGAAGAGAAGGAGGTCTTTCTCATAGTGCAGCACCCCTTTCTTTACACCCTCTTCGAGTATGGATCTGTTAAGCCCGATGAGCTGCCCGTGCCTCACGTGCTGCAGGTCCCCGACAGCGCCCACGACAGCAAGGTCTGCAAGGTCTTCGTTACCGCCGAGCGCTCCTGCCATAAAATAAGTAGTGCCTGAGCCGCTTATCTCGGTGGCTCCGTTTATGCCGAAAAGATGCGGGTTCAGGTGGTACTCATGCTTTCCCCTGGGCTGGTGGTGGTCCGAGATGACGGCGTTTAGCTTTAAAGAGCGTATCGCGTCGATCATCCCGCTTCCAAGGTCTGTGAACACTACAAGCTCAGGATTCTGGTCGGCTATCTCTGTTAGCGATTTCAGATCAAGCTGTTTGACAAAACGTATCCTGTACTCGAAGCCCGCCCTCTCCAGAGCTTTTCCCATGATGGCAGCTGATGTAAGACCATCTGCATCGATGTGCGACACCACGAGGGCAGAAGCATGCTTTTTAATGTAAGAGGCGCACTGCCTGGCGCTCGATAGCATACTGGCCGCTGAGGGCGATTGAAGCATCATAACCGCTCTTCGTGTTTTTATTGGGTTAAATATACTTTGGTTGCAGCGTGAAAGTATTACCTCAGCACTCCGGCTGCAATGAGAGCTACTGCGATAACCGGCTTCTTCATAGCAGGTCTTTCTTTTTCTCCTCGAACTCTTCTTTACTTATTTCTCCTCTTGCATACCTCTTCTTCAATATCTCAAGCGCGGATTCAGTCTCTCTTTTAGCCCCTCCGCCTTCCCACAGGTATCTGATGAGCAGAACAAGCCCGGCTATCACCAGTATCCAGAATATAAGCCCGAGAATCCACATCCAGCCCATCATGCCGTAACCGTAGTCCATCATTCCGAATTGCATAATTAACCTCCGCTAATAACAATTTATTTTCGGACTATAAAAAGATAGGGATGAGAGTTGAAAATTATCTGGATATCCGCCTTATAATCAGATGCTCACAAAAAGCATGGACTCTCAGGCAGGTCCAGGATGTCTGATAATTTCATCCTGAATTTTTTACTGTCCCACTAACTTCTCTATGTCAAATAGTGGTATATGGTATTCTTCGGATATATCAAGCTCAGCTCTTCTCAGGGCCTCATTCTCGTTTATACCCACATGCATGAGGTTTGTCTTTCTCTTCGAGATAGCTGTCAATACATCAAATATATCCATTTTTTTATCCCCCTCTGTCAGATGACAATTGCATCAGCATGTATATTAAAGCTATTTGAAAATGAATAATCATTCAGGATTTGCCGCAGGAATGACAAGAACATTCTCTACACTATGAAGTACAGTTTAAATATAATACATTATGTTTATATATCCTACGCCCTTATCATTTAATATTCGCCAGCAGCTCCAGCCCCTTCTCATTAAGCCTGCACGCCTCCCCATCCACCTCTGCGTAGCACATCTTCACAAGGTAATCAAGCTGGAACTTCAACTGCTGCTCGGAAAGGGCAAGTTCTTTCATAATTTCCTTCTTCGTCTTCCCGAAGGCTCCAATAGATTTTATTATCTTCCTCCGCAGCGGGTTCTCAAGTGTTTTGAACATCAACTGGTGGTCGTGCGGCGTCCGCGCCTCGCATGCCTCAGGTTCTTTCTGCACTGAATCGATCTCATCTTTCATATATCTCAACCCTTTAATAATTTATTTCTATTCTTATACCTTTTACGCACCCTCGTAATCCCAAGCTTCTTTATCCCACCAATAGTCCCCAGGTCAGTCCCATCAAGCAGGAACGCTCTGGCTTTCTCAAGCTCGACAGCATGGTTTGCGAACACAGGTCCAAGCAGCTCCTCGTGCACGGATTCATTAAATGGAATCCCGCCGCTTAATTCATTGAACGCAGGCATTATTATGACCTCAGGGTCCACCCATTCTATATTACCGTAGTGTTCCCTTATGGCTTTCTCGATGAAACGCGTGCGTATCCACACAGGTTCTGAAAAGGAGTGACCCAGGGGATCCGTGAACCTAATAGCCGGATGGTTATGCGACATGACGACATACGAAACTGAGAGCAGCTCTGCATTCGGCCAGGTATGACCGTGGAAATAGCCCACGCCGTCAAATACAAAGCCCCTCATATCGCGAACCGCTACGTTCCCGGGAGCAAGGTATTCTATATCGCCGTCGTGGTTTCCGGGCACGATATCAACAGGCGCTGCGGCTGCCAGTTCCTTAAGGAAATCCGGGACTTCCCGTTTTTCCTGCCACGATGTCCTGGGCACGTTATGCTTGATGTCGCCAAGAAGCACTATCCTCTCCGGTTTTATTTTCTCTATATACCCGCGGATGCGCTTCTTTCGTTTCTCTATCTGGCTCGGGATGCTGATCCCGCTTGAGTAAAGGTCCCACTCGATGCCAAGATGGATGTCCGCAAGCACAAGCGTCCTGGCTGAGTTCTCAACGACCAGTGCAGGCTCGTTCAACAAAGGGTTTAATATCATTAACTGCCGCCCCGGTTAACGCGGCATGCACCTTCGCAAAACATATCAGACTTTCCGCAGCACCCCTATTTTCGGCTCATAGCACCTGCCCTCTGCCATGAGCTCTTTGATACTCTCTTCTGTGGATTCGGCATCGATACCGCTTGATACAGCAGCCTCTATCACCATGGAGTAAGATGTACCCTTACCCGTGTCCAGCCTTTCGATTATACCGGCAAGCACCTCTTTTGGCTCTATCTTAGCGGGAGCCTCAGGTATGTCCGGTACATTCTCCGATATACCCGGTATATTCTGCGGTTCTGTCACAACCTCTTTTAATTCCTCTGCTTTTTGTTTTTCAACCTGCTGTTCAGGAGCGCCGGTTTTAACCCTCTCAGATAAAACCGTTTCTACGGCGCGGATTAACTCCCTTTTAAGCTCGGCAATGACCTTATCGAGGTTCTTGTAATGGCTTATAGCCCTCACCATTCCGTCTGCAAGTACGGCATTTGTACCCTTCCTGAGCAGATAATCCTTCAACTCATTTCCCGACAGACCTGAGCTTAGCGCATCCTCCATGACCCTTATGCGCTCAAGCGTCCTCTCAGCCGTATCAAGCACCCACCTGTCCCTTAGTTTCTCATCTGCATAGTTTATCTCTTCAGGTCGGATGGATGTATACACGCTCCCTTCCTCTGGCTCATATTTTCTTGCCTTGCCCACGACCGCAACGTATGCGGGCACGCTCAGTTCGGATAAAAAGATAGCAGCCTCTGGCTGGTACTGCCCTGCATATACTGTGAATACACCTGTCGGGTCAGCTATGCGCGCCCTCCAGAGATTGTTCTCGGCGCCTATGTTCTCGATCTCGGTAACCACGCCGACGATAAAGAGGCGGTTGCACTTTACGCCCGTGGGTGTGATGATGTAGTTCGGCGCTCTCTCATCGCCTTCGCTGTAGTACAGGTTCGACCTGTTGAATTCATACGCAAAAATACGCCATGCAACTTCCCTGTCGATTATGTTTTCCACGGCATCCTCCCGAGCAGCTCTCTTGCCCTGTCTTTAGTAGTGTCAGGGGTCTCGGATACATCGGCTGCTACAAGGCTAACGCCGAACTCACTTCTTGACATGTTGCCTCTCACGGTCAGCATTTTCCCGAGCAGCTTCTTTTTAATCTCTTCTTCTACAGCATTCTGGGACATCGCCGCCTTTCCAATCTTAAGCGCCTCCTCGATCGTAAAGCCGCATATCTTCTGCGTGAGCCCGGCATCAAGGACAAGCGTTAAGGAGCCGGTACCATCGTCTATAACTGCTTTGATCCGCATGTCCATCCTCTCGCTCACTTTCCCATGTACGCGGCATATGCCTTTCTGGATGACCCTGGAGCATTCAGGGCAGCGGGCTATCAATCCCGAGCCCGGTCTGATAGAGAGGATATTCCCTTCTATTACTATATCGAAGGCTCCTTCTTTTTCGATAATGTCCCCTATCATGACCCTCTGCTGCTCTTTAAACTGGATTTTCTTATCAAGTTTTGTTACTGTACTGTTCTCATTTATATGCAGAGTGGGAACGCCGCGGAACGAGCGCACGTATGTGTTCTTTACTTCAACCGTATTTCCCGCCGCAAGTTCAGACAGTACCACCCAGGAAGTAAAAGGAACTTTGGTATTATCATCTGCACCTATGCCGCTCAGTATCTTCTTGCCGCCGTCTTTTGTCTGGATCTCCCTGGATTCGATGCTCAAAATTGTGAACACGGTCTGAACGTTTATCTCCCCGTCCCTTATCTCTGAGAGTTTTTTCTGCATGCTCTCCTGGGGTATTGCAATGCCTGTACTGAGTTTGGTGACCTTTGATTTATTCCCGATATTCACCTCGGGTCTATCCTGCCAGTTCCTCACATAAGCCTGTTTGATGTTTACAGTGTCCCCGGCATTCAGGCTGAAATCCTGCCATGCAGTAAAATTCCTTGCAGCGGTCTCATCCCTTATAACTCCTGAAAAGATTATCTTTTCCATGTTTTTTACATTTATCGTTTTCCTGGTAACCTCAAGAACCTGTGCGCTCACTTCAATATTCCGGTCCCCTATCTGGATATCCCTCAGCTTCCGTACTATGCTTTTTTCTGCCCCGCCGTATTTCTTGATCAGGCTGCGCTTAGCCTCTTCTATGGGAACCCTGTATTCAAGCAGTTTTTTTAAGTCCGCTATAATGCTGTTGTCATCTATTTCGTTATCAAGCGCCCTTTTTATTTCTTCGATATGGGGCGCAAATTCTCCTTCCATAATGCCTCCATGCGACCACTGGAATAGGAGCTATATGGTACTGAGGGATAAAAAAACCATCGGATTACAGACGGCTTTGGATGATGTTTCTGTCTTGATTCTTGCCTCCTGTATAGTCATCCTAATCTCTTTAACATCTTTTCCTTCCGCGGAATAAGCCGGGATAACATCTGAGCGGCTTAAATCTGTTCGGGTTTTCTTTTATTCTTAAAATCAGTTCCTTGAGTCGTTCTTTATCTGATTTATTAAGCTTTTTTAAGTCCTTCTCAAAGAGCTGATGAGCTTTTAATACCCAAAACATATGCATCATTCGATGAGTTCAAGAATCTTTTTCTCGTCCAGTCCCGCTACTTTTCCGCTCTCTATATCATTGAACCTTGATGAAACCTCTCTCATAAATTCAGGATCGGTTATTATCTCAAGCTCATCCAGCTTATCCTCTATTTCATCAATAAGACAATTATAAGTCATTACCGCTCCTGACTCTGCTATTTACTCAAATCCACGACCTCGTAATTCAATCCCTCCTCCTCAAGCCGGTTAAGAAGAGTAGGGACCTCCTCGTCCACAGAGACCACAAGCGATGAGAGACCGTGGAATGCCGCCTCAACAACGGATTCCCTGGCGCCGAAGAGAATATTGGGCTCCACATCTACCTTCCGCAGGGCTATCAGCGCCTCAACGCCTATCGCCGCTATATAAGGTTTACCCCTGGAATATCTCTTAAGCATCCCGTAATCCACCCCGCGGGAGCCGCCCCTCTCCACCCTGGGCACTTTGCAGATGGTTATGCTGACTTCGGGCAGACCTATCATTCCCCGTAAATCTGTCACCCCGACGTCCTCCCCTTCCCCTGCTCCCGATATCGTTATACCTGTGACTTCCCCCTCCTCAGGGCTTGCGTACAGCAGCCCGTTGTCCATCCGCAGGGAGACCTTCTGTCCTTTATCAAACCTCTCTCTCGCTATTGCTGTCGCAACCGAGACGTGGCTCACGATATCCTCCATGACGAACCGCGCGTACTTTTTCAATTCCATTGCGTGCTCAAGCACCCACTCAACCCCTTTTTTTGTAACGCGGTAGCGGACGCGCCCGTCCGAGAACAGGTATCCTTCCGAGACGAGATCCTTGATATATTCAGAAACTGCCTGAGGGGTTATGCCTATCCTGTCTGCTATCTCTTTCTGCCTTACGTCGGGCTGGTGCGCGGCAATCTCAACAAGTATCTGGAAACTGGTGCTTTCTTTTTTGCTCCGCAAAATCATTCGGTCTCTCCGACCATCTCGATCCTCTGCCCTTTTACAGTCAGGACCGGCGACCGCTTTGCCACGCCCCTGATAAACATTATGCTCTTATCCACTACCCGCTGGAGACCGTTCATCGACTGGTTGCCTTCCACGACCTCTTTCTCGATCACATCAAGATATCCTCTTATCTCGCTGTCGCTCTTGAAAGTTATCATGATCAGGTCGCTTAAGTCCTCGACAGAGCACTGGAAGTTGACAGCCACCCTGGAATACGACGAATGGTACTCTTTCTCAGGCTTCATACCGGGCTGCGGCATCCGCCATTTGCTCTCCACCATTCCGCTCTTTTTCAAAACATCAAGGCTCTCTGCTACCTTGACCCCTACTTCTTTCTCTAATTCCTCTTCGGTTTTCCAGTCTTTTTGCAGCGCATCGAAGACTTTTTTATGAACCTCGGAGCCAAATGCACGGAGGAGCGGGACGATATCCGAGGGTTCGTTGATAATACGAGTTCTTTTTCCCATGAACGACATCACTCACTTAACAGGTTATCTCTCTATTCAAGACTGTATATTGTTCTCTAAAAGGATAAACGTTTTGAACAAAAAGGCAGAAACCAATATAATTAAGCAAATATATTTGTTCCGGCAACCATCAGTACTGTTACTATTATACCTGCCATTATAACCCCTGCGAATATAGCAAGAAAAGCATTCCTGAACTTAAAGCCAAAAACGAAAGCTGCAGCACAGCCTGTCCATGCGCCCGTGGCGGGCAGTGGTATGCCCACGAATATAGCGAGACCGATGGAACCGTATTTTTCGAATTCCGCGCTGTGCTTATGATAAGTCCTATTGAAAAGCCATGTGAAGAACCTGTCCCATATTTTCCAGCGCCGCAGGAAATTCGATACAGGTTCAAGGAACAGAAGAAGGGGTATAACTGGCAGCATATTGCCAATAACCGATAGAGCGAAAGCAGTCAGAGGGTCATACCCGTATTTCAGCATTGCCATGGGTATGGAACCCCGCAGCTCTGCAATTGGGATTGCTGCTACCGCGACCACAGCAAGCCAGGGCGGAACCGAGCCGAGGGTCTCTACAAGCGTTGCTTCGAGTGTCATCTCTTACCGCACAGTATGAAGTGGGCTATCAGAGCCTCAAGCTGGATGCGTTCGTTCGCACCCTCTGCCATCCTGAAATCAGCCTCACCTATGCGGTCTATGAGATCAACTTTTAACCTGTCGGAGATTGTCATATCGAGCATGGCGCGGTATATCTGTCCTATGATGTCTTCCCCTGAAAGTCCCTGCTCTATCAGCAGGTAATCCAGTTTTGCCCTGGCTTTCATGAAATTACCCTCAAGAGCCAGTTTTATCAGTTCCACCACTTCTTCGGGCTTTGCAGTGGCAGTGGTCTTGTAAATAGCATCCATATTGACAGTCTTGTTCAGCATCGCAGCAGCCTGCAGGGCATTGATGGCGCGCCTCATGTCCCCGGCTGCGACGTAGCGTATAGCTTCCATGCCGTCCCCGGTGAGGTCCACACCCTCTGTCTTAGCGATGTGCTTTATTCTCTCCTCGACAGCCGCGCTTCCTATGGGCTTGAACCTGTAGACAGCGCATCTTGACTGTATGGGCTCGATTATCTTTGAGGAATAGTTGCACGAGAGGATGAAGCGGCATGAGCTTGTGTATTTTTCCATAGTCCGCCGCAGCGCAGATTGTGCGTCCGAGGTAAGCGCATCAGCCTCGTCCAGGAATATTATCTTGAATTCTGCCTCGCCCAGCGGCGCTGTCCTGGCAAAGTTCTTTATTTTGTTCCTGACAACGTCTATGCCGCGCTCATCGCTGGCGTTCAGCTCAGTGAAGTTATTAGCCCACGATTCACCGAAAAGCTCCCGCGCCACGCAGATGGCTGCGGCTGTTTTACCCACGCCCGGAGGTCCTGAGAACAGGAGGTGCGGCAGGTTCCTTGACTGGACGTAGGATTTCAGGCGCTTTATGACCTCGTCCTGTCCAACGATGTCATCCAGTTTTTTCGGGCGGTATTTCTCGATCCAGATTTCTTCTTTGAGCATGTAAACCCTAATACGAAGCAAACTATTATTTAAGTTTCCCTGAGTATATCTGGTTTTTATCTTGATATGCGTGTTTGTATAGATAAATATGCCTGAAAAAAGACATCCTGAAAGAATAAACTTCTTCATTACCTCGCATCTCTTTCCATCAATCTCGATCACAGGAAGTGCTTGCGCCCTCATGTGCAAGCACTGCGAGGGGAAGCTGCTTGAGCCCCTCATTCCCGCAACAACCTGCGAAGAGCTTGAGAGAAAAGCTCTACAGCTTCACAGGCGGGGAGCAAAAGGCATACTCCTGACCGGTGGCTGTGATGAGCGCGGGCGTGTGCATGTAAACAATTTGATCCCGGCAATAAAAGCGATCAAAGAAAAAACAGATCTGCTCATAATAGCGCACACGGGTTTTATTTCCCTGGAGGATGCAAAAGCCTTAAAAGACTCAGGGCTTGATGGAATCGGTTTTGATGTGCTTGGCGACATGGGAACTGCAAGGGAAGTTTACGGTCTTGTGGTCTCGGAAAAAGAATACATAGAGAGCCTCCGCGCCATAGAGAATCCGGGTATCATGGTATTCCCCCACGTTTGCGTGGGGCTGCACTTCGGTGAACTGAGAGGAGAATTGCGTGCGCTTGAGCTTATACAGAATATAAACCCGACGACAGTAATAATAACAGGTCTTATGCCGGTAACAGGAACGCCCATGGCGCATATCAAGCCCAGACCCTCTGATTTTGAAAAGGTAATAAAGAGAGCCATCGAACTATTCCCGGGCACGCCTGTCGTGCTCGGCTGCGCTCATTCAAGCGGAAGGGATAGGGAAGAGATCGAAAGGATTGCGCTGCGGAGCGGCGTGAGCGGTATAGCTGCGCCGACCATGGCGACGGTCGGGTTTGCGGAAGAGAACGGGTACCAGATACATTACTACGGCACTTGCTGCGGGCTTATACCCGATGAGAAGACAAGGGTCAAAGGGCTGGATATACCATCCCATATTTAAAACCAAATTAGAAACTATTATTTTGGTTGGAAGTATCGATAGCCCATATGCAGGCATGCAGTACGTGCGAGGATAACAATAAATGCAGATTGAAGGAGGCTGGGTTTTTTGACATATGCCCCAGGCTCAGTGTAGTTCAGGATTGTACTGAGAAGGTACGGGACTATACTGAGAGGTCAGCCTGCCGGCCCCATGAGGATTTGAACCATGCAGATGCAAGGATAGATTACGGGGTGCTGCGCAGGTATTTCGGCTACTCTAAATTCCGCCCGCTCCAGAGCGAGATAATCCTGGATATCCTGGACAGGAAGGACGTACTGGTGCTCATGCCGACAGGCGGCGGCAAATCGCTGTGCTACCAGTATCCATCACTGCTCTTTAACGGCATCACGGTCGTTGTATCGCCGCTCATATCACTGATGAAGAACCAGGTAGATAGCCTGAGGTCGAACGGTATCGATGCTGCATATATCAACAGTTCCCTGGACTACAGCGAGATTAAAAGAATAAAATACAGTGTTGAGCAGACCAGAACCAGGCTGCTCTACATAGCACCTGAGAGGCTGACGACACCTTCGTTCCTGGGATTCCTCAGAGGACTGAGGATAAGCCTGTTCGCCATCGACGAGGCGCACTGCATCTCTGAGTGGGGGCACGATTTCAGACCCGAGTACAGGCAGCTTCGGCTTATAAGAGAATCGTTCCCGGACGTGCCGATAATCGCACTTACTGCGACCGCGACGCCTAAAGTCCAGGACGATATAATAGCCCAGTTAAACCTGAGAGAGTGTAAGAAATACGTCGCCAGCTTCAACAGGAAAAACCTGGTCTACAGCATCAGACCAAAGGAAGATACATTTAAACAGATAGTGCAGTTTTTAAATAACAGGCAGAACGAATCGGGTATAATCTATTGCCAGAGCCGGAAGACGGTTGATACCCTTGCGATAAAATTGCAGCAGGCTGGTTACCGCGTGCTCCCATACCATGCGGGGCTGCCGCAGGATGTAAGGTCCGGGAACCAGGAGAAGTTCATAAAAGACGACGTAGAGATCCTTGTTGCCACCATCGCTTTCGGCATGGGTATAGATAAACCCAACATACGTTTTGTCATTCACTACGACCTGCCGAAGAACCTTGAGGCTTACTATCAGGAAACCGGACGGGCTGGCAGGGATGGACTGAAGAGTGACTGTATTCTTTTTTATAGCTATGGGGACAGGCAGAAAATAGAATACTTCATAAACCAGATGGCAGATGAGAGAGAACGGCAGATAGCGCTGAACAAACTGCGCGATATGATAAACTTTTGCGAGAGCAGCATCTGCCGGAGAAAGGTACTTCTGGGCTACTTCGGTGAAGAACTTGAAGGGAACAACTGCGGAGGCTGCGATAATTGTCTTAATCCGAAGGAGAAGACTGATGCAGTTCGGGAAACCAGTATAATCCTCTCCTGCATCGATGAACTCGGGGAAAGGTTCGGGATTGGGTACGTTGCCGATGTTATCACAGGTTCAAAAAGCCAGAGATTGATGGTGAACGGGCATGAATCTTTAAAGTCATACGGCTCGGGGAAAGACCTGCCAAAGAAAAGCTGGCATGCATTTATCAAGGAGCTTATCCAGCTTGGCTACCTTGAACTGGAAGGCGAAACCTATCCTGTATTGAGATTGAACCAGAGAAGCAGAACGTTCCTTACGGGCTGCTGCACAGGCGGAGATAAGGAGAAAGTCTTTTTGACAAAGCCGGAGGTTCACGAAAAAACGGTTGAAATAGAAAAGGATGCCGAATACGACGGCGGGCTGTTCGAGGTACTTAGAGTCCTGAGGAAGAAGCTGGCTGATGCTGAAAACTATCCTCCATACATAATTTTTACAGATGCAAGCCTGAAACAGATGGCTGCACTCCGCCCCCGAAGCCTTTATGAGTTTCGGAAGATCAGCGGAGTGGGCGACAGGAAGCTTGAGAAATATGGAGCCGCGTTCATAAAAGAGATATCCGGATATTGTGAAAAAAATAACATTGTGCGCAAAGATTATAGTAAGACGTTATCAAGCGAATATACAACTTTGGAGATGCTGAACCAGACTTTGACACCAGAGGAGATTGCCTTAAAAAGAGAGCTTGCTTTAAGCACTATATACACACATATTGAAAACCTGATAATAGCGGGTGAAGATATTCCCGTTGAAAGATTTATAAAAAAAGAGAAGATAGATATTATCACAAAAGCTGTTCTTGAAATAGGAGCGGGAAAACTAAAACCGATAAGGGATAAATTGGGTGATGACTTTTCTTATGATGAGATAAGACTTGTAAGGGCGAAAATGTCGATGCAGCCTTAGGTTAATCAGTAATAGCCTTAAACCCCGGCAAAAGCCGATCAAAATACTTTGCCACAACGCAGGATTCGGTGCATCTCCCGCACCGGATGCAGTTCTCCTGTATCTTCAACTGCGGCTCGATAGTAATAGCTCCAACAGGGCATACTTTCAAACACACGCCGCACTTCGCGCATTTTTTCGCCCTTATTAATTGTTTCGCTGCGTTCTCAAATAGCGATAATGCATCATCCTTACCCGGAGCATTAACAGAGATATGCCCGGACGAGAAAATCTTGATATTCGAGCCCCCTGCCCTTATCAGAAGCACCCCCAGGTCTTCAGAGAATGTGCCCTCACCGAGTAGATTAGCAATATCCAGAGCCTCAGCAGGCGTAATCCCGGTAAGTTTTCCCTCCATGGTATATCCGCCTGTCCTGCACGGTGAAACTCCGCCAGTAACTGCAATGCTGAACTCCTCAGCCTTACTCTTCAGGATCGTATCTATCCCCAGTTCCTCAGCCAGGCGCATCATCTTGGGAGGAAGTGTCTTCCAGCGCCAGAAACCGTGCTCTATAAAAGCATCACTTAACCCGTGCTCTTTTGCCCACCGCAGCAGGTAATCGTTCCAGCGCGCAAAAAGCTCAGGGTGCAGCTCCCTGAACCTCTGGTATTCTGCGCTGAGCTCAGCAGGACACAGCCAGCAGCCCACGCGCTCAAAGCCGAGATCATACAGGGGATTATATTCAAGCTTCCTGTAGTAGAGGTAGAGCCATACCTCGATGGCGCGCCAGTCGCGTATCGGGAATATGCTCACCTGTCCGGGGATGAAGGGGTTCTCCTCTTTCGGGGCTATCCGCGCGCGGGTGAAGGACTCGTACTTTCTCTTCCCGTCCACGGTTATGCATTTGCTCCCCTCCCCTGTGCATTTTTCGATTACCGTATTTATCGGCGCAAGCTTGCAGACCTTGCAGCACCACCTGAAATCCTTTGCAGGAGGGCCGAAGTTCGGAAGGTTCTCAAAGAAAGCATCCTTTGCCTCCACTTCGGTAAGCTCGATGTTGTTTTGATTGCAGAACCTCCTTACGAATTCAACCGTCTCAGGGAATTCAATTCCAGTGTTCGCAAAGAACACTTTTACCGGCTTTTTCATAGCGCTTCTGGTAAGGTCAAGCGTGGTAAGGCTGTCCTTCCCGCCGCTGAAAGAGACATAGACAGGCGAATCCCTGAACTCCTTCTGGTTGGCTATGCCGCGGATGGTGTTCACGGCATCCTTTACGAGCCTTTTCATATGCGGAGCATTGGCGCGGATAATCTCATCACGCGAGGGGTTCTTTGATAGAAAAATTACTTTCTTCGAGTCTATTTTCTTTAATTTTAATGATTTTCCTTCGGTTTTCAGTTCACTGCTATCCCTGTACGATACGCCGAAGCCGCCCAGGTTTTTACTAACCACAAGTACGGTATCGCCTATCTTGATATCATCCGAGTATTCAAGAATTTCGCTCCCATCTATGGTTTTCCCGCTCAAATGCCGCCCGTGCGAGGAGATTTTAACGAGCTTTTTCCGGATACCTGAATCGATAAGTGCTAACGCTCCATCAACCATAAGCTCAAGTTTGAAGCCGAGATCTTTCATATCAAATCTCAATACCCCGAAGCGAATGCCATCAACCAGAATCTCATCAGTCTTATCTTCGCCGGGGATTTTATTTAAAAGAACAAGCTTTCCTGCAAGTGGATTGATACCAAATAATCCTGCCATAAGGTCATCAATTATACCGGTCTCATGCGCGGAAGCGAACCTGACATCGCCGGGCTGGGAAAGCTCGATTGTTAAGCCCTTTCCGTGGCATAAGCCGCACTGCTCGTCCAGTATCGGGACATTGCAGTTCTTGCACCAGAAAATGTTGGTTTTTTCTATTTCAAAACGTTTTGTACTGTTCATCAGCTCTTCAACAGAATGACTCTCACTCAAACTCTACAATCGCTTTTTTCGCACCGATTGGAGTAATTAAAGCCTGTGTGCCCTTTTCTATATGATATGACTCCCGAAGCTCCTTAGGAAGCCTCAGCAGCAGTATTTTTCCGCTTTCACTCAATTTTCTCTTATATGAAGCCTGCCCTCTGGGAGCAACGCCAAGCGCAGCTTTTAATCCCTTCTCTATTTTGTGTATAGAGTCGGGATGATTTATGTAGATATTTCTGCCCGTGGTTTTGTGTTTCCTGACAAGAACATCTGTAATAACTACGGGGATGCCGTAGCTCTCAATTACAACATCTTCGTACACATCTGTAAATTCATCATTCTTTTTCATATATTCACCTCTTTGAATTGGGTTTCTTCTTTCTATTGAGTATGGTTATAACTACAATAAGCCCCTGGTTGGACTCCTCGATACCTATTACACATGGGTAGATATGATTATTCGATTCAGATTCGCACAGGTATCGCACTGGAAAATATCCGGTATCATGCAGTTCCTTTCTTTTTATTTCTGGATTGTACAGAACCTGCTTTATAATCTCAAATAATTGGAAAGGGTTTATTCCCCATCTATCATACGCCCTGTTGTCCTTATAGATATGCTCATCGATACCGATGCGTTCTTCGGATGCCAGCCTTTTTACAAGCTTCTGGATCTGCTTTTTTTCTTTATTGTCCAGATGCACTATCCGGTGTCGTTCTTCTTCAGGCATCGTACAAAAAAGGTATGTTTTAGTATTTAAATATGCGCCTGTGTTTCAAGTTTTTTGGAGGTGGTTTGGCTTTTTAGAGCTTTATGGGAGCGGGGGAATGGTCACGAACCTCGGGTTGAAGCGCCGAAGCATCACGGAACGGGTGCATGAGGTTGCTATTGCTTATTTGTCATTTTGGTATTTACCCAAATGCAAAGGGGGCACGAAAATAACGCTGGTTGATAAAAAGTACAAGATAAGTGGAAAGCTGATATATTCCACTTAGCTTATACAGTTTATTCATCTTCTTCGTCTTCTATTCGTTCTTCCCAGTCGTCGGGACGTCCATCATCCCCGCGGCTTTCCCAGTACGCATCGTTATTCGGATTACACTGGTCTGCATGGTTGTCATCGTCGCTTTTTGACACTTTTTCACCTCCTTGGTACTCTTATCTCTCTTACTTTCCTTTTTTAGCTGCAGCGGATTGCGCTCTTCCCTTAAAACCTTGATTGGTTCCGGTACTGTCTGCATGCGATTGAATTCTCGATGCAGCTTCACGGGTCATCCCAGATTTTTTACTCACCTGATCCACCTCCTTTTGTTTTCTTGTTATTGCAATAACTATCATCTCTTAATTCAGGATAAAATGCATTTCTGAAAACATCTTTTAAAATAGTCTGGCTAATTTTGATTCGGAAGTGTATATTAGCTAAATCAAATTTAGGTTTTGATGTATCTATCAATTTCAAATGCTGTTCCAATTCTTTTTTTGAGAGGTCTGATAATTCTTCAGCTGCGATAAACAAAAGTTCATTCCAATCTTCTTTGGTTAGAGCTTCAAATATCTCATATTTTAGCTTTTTTTCGAGAGCTAAGGGAATATTTTCTAAAGGATTACAATACGTTAATAGGTTCTTGGCTAATATGGAAAAATGTTTGTATAAAATTCGTGAAATTGGTTTTTCTCTGTTTTTTAAGTAATTCAATATTTCCGAAAAATTCTTGATGTTTTCAACAAAATCATTATATTTTCTTAAAATATCTGGAGAATAAGTATGCCCCCTGTCAACAATGGTTAAACCTAACTTTTCCGGTTCTTTATTATCGATGGAGGATGTTATTAAAAAACGTTTATCGAAGTATATTATTTTTGAATGCCCATCATAGGTGCATGATAACAGTTCCTCCTTCTCTTTCCCAGTTATTTTTGTTACTATCGGCCGTATGTGTGCATCATTGATCAGATCATTTTTTGGATATGAACCCGTTAATGCTAAATCACTTATGGTCAAAAAAAGCAATTTTTCCATAATTTTCTCAAAATGTCCGGTTAAAACATCTTCACAGGGTGTTTTTTCTTCAAATGTCCAGTTTCCATACAGGAACTCTCCAAGAGCACTGGGAGATATTTTAATCAAAATAAGAATAGGTGTAATCAAATTTTTTTCTTGCCAAATATTATAGTGTTCCTCTATCCCACTTAAACACTTCTTCAAGCTGGGACAAGACTCGAATAATTTTTCGTTTAACACTTCTATTTTCTCAACATATCCTTCAACAGTCCTTCCATCATAGAGATCAAGAACAGGCAAGTCTATGTAGATTTCAAAAGGATAGAATTGATTAATTATTTTTTCTTCTGAATCCAGTCTTTCAAGTTTTCTTTGCATGTACACATCAAAAGATCTTATATCAGAGTCTGGCAAATTATCGATGCTCTCTCCCATAAGAATATTAATCGTTCTAGGAATATCATTAAAAAGCTTCTTAGCTTCCAATTCCTCCCAGTTGGAAATTTCAAGTTTTCTCCTTAAGACCACCCCCCTCTCAAAAAGAACTTTTTTCACTGTCTTTTCATCAATCTTGGATTGAAAATAAGCCCGCCCAAATCTTTCTACAGCCGTTTTCTTTTCCAAATTTTCGAGGATTAACCGAACAACCTGTTTGAATGCTATTAAATCATAGTTCATGAAATAATAGCTTTTTTCACTCTCTTTCTTTGAAGAATCAGTTCCACTTTTTGATAAAATACCCATGGTAGTATATTTTTCACAAACTTCCTTTGCATAAACTCTAGATATCTTACCCCCCAGCTCAGTCTCAATTTTTCCAGGATAGACATTAAAATGCTCTTCTATTGGATTTCTTTCAAGTATTACTTTGCTTTCATTATCAATAAAATAGTTTAATACCAGAAGTTCTTTTTCAGTAAGTTTATAGTCATCCAATATTGTTCCTCCTTTTAATTCATTTTTTTGTTTGTAAACTTCATTTTACCATAATTATGTAATATTGAGTTTCGTTAATATATAGTTTTCCTAAAAATCATCTTGATTTGACTGGCTTACCGAGATTGGTTTAAAATGATTCGATAACACAATCTAATTTAACCAGCAAGGATTGTATCGCTCGATTCTCTTTTATATTATGATTGATAAAATAACAGACACTATAGAACGATGCCGTGCCCGTAATCAGTTCCATGATTACTATGTTAATTTCAGTCATTTCATATTGATGCACGAGAACGCCTATCGCCTTCAGTCACATAAACCCCGGATTTAATG
The DNA here is from genome assembly GCA_026552855.1 of Candidatus Methanoperedens sp. Lineage (GTDB taxonomy): Archaea > Halobacteriota > Methanosarcinia > Methanosarcinales > Methanoperedenaceae > Methanoperedens. The sequence goes on from JAPMTX010000144.1 coordinate 44,944, forward strand.
CCTATGCCTGTTGATAGCGTTTTTGCCTATAAGTCTTTTCCTAATAATTCTCTAATTGAAAGAAAGCAACCATTTTTCTACTGTACTTGGTAATAAACTTTCGAAATTATCGCCATATTCATCATTCGGCATAATACGATACATCATCCTCCCGAAAGCAGAAAGATATATCAAACGCACCCGGAGCCTATCCCGCCCTGATAAGCCCTCTGCGTGTGCGCCCTTATCTCTCTGCGCCCTCGCAGAAATAATTATTCCGCCGCAGGCAGTCAAGCATACCCGAAGGGCGCACCGCATTTGAGATCGGGAGAGCGGGGATTCGCTTTTTGCGTGAACGAATGGGCGATGGTAGTTTTCCGTATCGTTATTAAGTGAGCAAAAAAGACGCATCACTCGAAGATATATTTGACTTAAGGGGGATAAAGTTACCAACGGTTTTACAGGGGTCTTGGCAGTCACAAATCAGGATATGAGAACTTATAAATACACGTATTAATACATTTATCAGCATGGCACATAAAACACTCACAATATCGGAAGAAGCATATGAAATGCTGGCTGACCTTAAAAAGGAAGGTGAAAGCTTTACCGAACTCATAAAGCGCATCACTGCACCTCTGAGGAAGAGAAAACTCAGCGAGTTCGCAGGCGCAATAAAAGATGAACAATTTGAAAAAGCAGTACTGGAAGTAAGGCACCATCCAAGCAGGTACTCGAGTAGGAAAAGAGGGAAGCGATGACAGTATTTGACAGTGATTTCTTAGTGGACCTTCTTAAAGATAAGCCTGGAATGTCGTATATAGTTGATTCTTTTGAACATCCAAAAACAACTGTCATAAACGCTTTTGAATTATATTACGGAGTATGGAATTCATCAAACCCAAAAGAAAATGTTATAAAAGTAGACTCCTTATTGAAGTCGTTGAGCATACTTGAGGTTGACATAGTTGCTGCACAGAAAGCTGCTGAGATTGATGTAAGATTGAAAAACTCAGGATCCACTCTGGAGCTGGAGGATATTCTAATAGCAGGGATTTGTATAGCAAATAATGAAGAGCTTGTGACCAGGAATCTTGATCATTTTAAGCGTATACCCGGTCTGAGATGCAGGTCATGGCAGCCAGGTGATTATGGAAGGTAAGAAGATTAAAGCAATGACCATTTCTTTGGAAGAGAACGAGATAAATGAAATTGAAATTGAACGGATAAAAAATAGACTAAATGATTTGAAACAAGATATTGCAAAATTGAATGATTATAGGGATAGATGGACAGATTTTGATGTAGCCGTTATTTGCTGGTTGTTGGCTCACGATACTGATGAGTTAGAATTCTGGAAAGAAACTGAACTATGGAAGAAAAAACAATAGCTTTAAAAAACCAAAAACGTTTGTACCCTATCAACAGGTTATGAAATTAAAAGAAGGCGGCAAATACATTATATCCCTCAGATGCAAAGATACAAAATTCCATGTTATCGGCTCTGAAAAAAGACCCTGTACTCTTTGTGGTGAACTGACCTGGGTATCCCCGGCATTGCAGAAACATAAAATTGATGGCGTGCTGTGCACGCGATGCATAAAAGAAGAAGATCTTAAAGATGCAAAAGTCGATATGAGAGTGCAATCAGAGGTCCTGAGGCAGATAGGAAATCGACGGAAAACCATAGCCAGTTAGAGGCTAAAAACTTCTTTTTTTGTTTAAGGTTAACCAGCAATTTACTGCGAATAATATTTAACAAAAGCGCGTGAATTAACCACCATGGTCTATGTTACCAGTTTCAGGTGTTTTCGCTGCGGGAGGATACATAAACCGCACGAGATAGAGAGGCTCCCGATCCCCAGGTGCGAATGTGGCGGAGCCCTGGATGCGGAGTACGATTACAGGGCGATACAGAAGGTCATCCTCCGCGACGATTTCATGCGCGCCAAGCCCGCGCACTGGAAGTACTGGGCGTTCATGCCTGTAAAAGACCTGTCCAGGATTATAACAATGGGAGAAGGGGGTACGCCCCTGCTTGAGAACAAAAGGCTTGAGAAAGATGGAAGGCTGCTCATAAAATACGAGGCAGCGAATCCCACGGGTTCTTTCAAGGACAGGGGCTCATCGCTTGAGATAACGAAAGCACTTGAGTTCAGGAAATGCAAGGTCGCGCTCGCCTCGACCGGCAACATGGGCGCATCCGTGGCAGCGTATGCTGCATATGCCGGGCTTGAGTGCAGGGTGTTCATCCCCGATATAGCAGGAAAAGAAAAGATAACCCAGATAAAAGCATATGGCGCAGAGACGATAGCCGTGGAAGGGGATTATTCTGTTGCTATCAGGCAGGCTGAGGAATACGTTATTTCCCATGAGGACTCTTTCCTGACAGGGGATTACCCCTGGCGCAGCGAAGGGACAAAGACCGTGGGTTTTGAGATAGCAGACCAGTTATACTGGCGCGTGCCTGATTATGTCGTAGTGCCTGTTGGCAACGGCACCCTGATATGGAGCACCTACGAAGCGTTCAGGGAGCTTGCGCTTGTGGGAATCACGGACAGGATACCCCGCATAATCGGGGTGCAGGTCGAAGCATGCGCTCCTGTCGTCCATGCATGGGAGAACGGGCTTGATGAGATCATCCCGGTACACGACCCGAAGACAGTAGCCACAGCCATAGCGTGCGGCGACCCGATAGATGGTCTTGCTGCGCTCCGGGCTATCCGGGATTCGGACGGGTTCGCGATGGCAGTCTCAGACGATGAGGCGCTGGCTGCACGGGATACGCTTGCGAGGAACGGGATTTTTGTTGAGCCAAGCGGGGCTGTGGCTTATGCGGGTGTGGTGAAAAGAGAGTTGCAGGGCACTGTTGTCGTTCTTGCTACAGGGCACGGGTTGAAGGATATGTACGGGCTGGGGTGACTTTTGGAATTATCTTTTTAACCTTTATACCTCTATCAGTGATTAACCTGAAATTTGCCAATGTAGATAACAGTGACTTTTGGAGCCATATATTAAATACAACCACTTCCAAGAAAGAATCATGACCCACTACCTCGGCGAACTATTATTGTACTGGTGCCCGTCCTGCAACCTTCCCGTACTCGGGAAAACCTGCGCCTGCGGAGCCGGTACAAGGAAAATAGATATCACCCCGCCGGGCGATGTAAGACCTGCTTTTCAATACGATATCGATCTTATCAACAGAACCACGGAAAAGCAGTTCGGCATTAAACTCATCCCTGAGGGCAGGCTCGCAGTGCTGAACAAGGCGCCGTACGAGGACAGGATGGACGAAGTCATATTCGACGGCGAGATCATGGGTTCGCTGCGCTTTGAGCTTGAGAGGATGGAGTGGGTGTTCCTCCCCAGGCTTGAGGGAGCAAGGCGTCTGACCGGGGGAAAGAAATGGATAGTTGTGGACGAGGGAGCGGTCGATTCTATCATAAAAGGAGCCTCTGTGCTTGCACCCGGTGTGAGAGAGGCTGATGCCGACATCATTGAAGACGATGAGGTGATAATTCTCACGCCAGAGAGGAAGGTGATTGCAACAGGCAGGGCGCGGATGAGCGCGGAGCGGATGCTCACGCGCGAGAAGGGCATGGCTGTAAAAACGCGCTGGAACGGCATGCCGGATGATGCAGCTCAATCCTGCAACGGACAGGAAAGGACATGGGATGAGGCTGTAGCTGCGAATCTGCACATATTGAGAAAATTTGAGGAAAAGGCGCACAGGTTCATAAAAAACGTTGTGGAAACATCAGGCAAGCCTGTGACCGTCTCATACTCAGGCGGAAAGGACAGCCTTGCAACCCTGCTTCTCGTTCGCGATGCAGTAAAAGAGTTCGATATCCTGTTTGCAGATACAGGTCTTGAATTCCAGGAGACGCTGGACAATGTAAAACAGACAGCAGAGGAGCTTGGTCTTCCGCTCAAGTCCCACTCCTCAGGCGAGGCGTTCTGGCAGTCCATAGATAATTTCGGTCCTCCTACAGTGGAAGCAAGATGGTGCTGCAAGGTCTGCAAACTTGGCGCGATAACGCAGTTGATCGAGAACAACTACGAGAACGGCTGCCTGA